>JAZNJG010000093.1:0-30464 GCA_045577945.1 Bacilli bacterium
TATTTTTTACAACTTTCATAAATAATTATGTAGATGGATAAACATTCATCTTGTTAAAACTTAAAAATATGGTTTTAACTATTATTGTACAACAAATTATTATTATAGGTGTAATATGAACACAAATGCTTCATACGAAAAATTTTCTTTCTACAATAATGTTTTCAGTGGTATTGTAGAAAATGATTGTATCTTTTCCACTGATTTTTACGGTAATCGCCAACAAATTGGCGTCTCTCTTAAAAAACATCAAGAAACATTGGATTTACTAAAAAGCTACTATGATAAATTAGTAGATGCTGGTATTATCACTAAAGAAAAAACACCTGAAGAAATAATGCACGAGCAAAATGCTTTGATGCAACAATTAGTTGTACAAGTTTCACAATTACAAAATGAGCTTAAAACAATAAAGGGTGTTAAAGAAGATGAACATACAGCAGATAATTCAAGCAGCAACTCAAAAAGGGGTAAATAATAATAAATTAACAGAATCTATTAGTAAAGCTAAAGAATTAATAGATTCAGTTAATAAACCTGAAGAGACTCTATCTAAAATCAATATAACCCCAGAATTTATACAGACAATTCGTTCGTATATTGATAACCCTATGTTTAGTTGGATATTTCCATTATTGAAACATAGTAAGGAAGAAGTAAGAAGGGGATTAGATAGAGCTGAAGAATATTTAAAAAATAAACAATTGAATACTGTAGATAGTAACTACTTTAACACTAACAATCAAGCTTCAGATGTAAGTAGTGTTAATAATACTGTTGATAATGAGCTTGAAAGATTTAAGAAAGCTTTATCACAGTTAAAATAAGTATATTATCTTTTTAGTGTATTCTTTTATTTTAGTAAAATGTAATTACTAAAAAGACAGTTAAAACTTTAGGAATAAGGAAGTTTATCTAATAAAATTAGATTTTATAATTATTCACAAATAAAACTTTAAAAATAATATTATTATAAACTTAGGAGAAATAAAATGGCAGACATGGACGGTAAATTTGATTGGGGTTGGGTAATTTTCTTGATCTTGATTTTATGGTTCTTTGTTGGTGGTAATGGATTTGGTCTCGGTGGTTTTGGTTTCGGCAACCGTGGTTATGGAGCTGGTTTGTTAACTGGTGATGTACTTGGTGGATTAGGTAACTGTCGCGGAGTTTCAAATTGTGAAGTTGAAAGAACTGATATTATAAATACAGCTCGTACACAATATTTAATTGAACAAAAATCAGCTGAAACTAATGCAATTGTAAATGCTTCAGCTAACGCTACACAAACAAAAATTGATTTTTATCAATATGAAGCTCAGAAAGAAAAAGTAGCTGATTTGAAAATGGAAAATATCTACTTGAAAAATCAATTAGCTGATACTGAAAGATTTAATACAATCACATCACGCTTAGATGCAATTGAGTGTAATATGGCTAAAGCTCCTAAAACTTATCCATATTCATATATGTGCCCAAGCGCATACAATTGTGGTGGTTGTGGTTTAGGTCAGTTCCAAACCGTTTAATTAATATACTAAAATATATAGGTGAGTGAATCAACTCACTCACCTTCTTTTATTAAAGGAGATTTAATAAAATGACTTGTTGTAATAAATATAGATTTATATCAACTACTGGTGTTTCAGTAATTGGTACACAGCTTGTATTAACAATTCCTTCAAATACATATAATAATGGTGAAAGAATCTGTTTACTTGTTGCGCAAGATCTACCCTCTTCATCGAGCGCTAATTCAGTTGCTATTCAAATCGGAACTTCAACTACATACTACCCTGTAATTAAAGTGCGTGGTAATAACGTTCGTGCAGATCAAATAAATCGAAATGTTATATATAGATTAACAATCGGTACTGATCCAGGTCACTTTACTGTTAATAACAGTAGATGTTTACCTTGCACAAGTTTTGTTCCGCTACAAATTGACGCAACAACAGCTTAGTAAAAATATTGATATTGTGCTAATTTTTTTTAGCACAATATCAATCTATTGTAAAAGGAGAAATTATTATGCAACAAGCATGTAAAATTATTAAAAGTAAGGATGTATATATTGATGGTAATGTTTTAGTAATAGAAATTAAACCAATAGAATTACTAAATGACGAAATGTTTGAAATTATAATATGTCAAAATATACCTATTCAAGCTAATGAAATGAATAAAGTTAAAATACTCAATAATAATCTGATTAATTTGCATAATGTAACTGGTAATTATACTAGAGCAGATCAGATTAAAACTAGAACAAGGTATCTAATGGTTTACGGGACAGACCCATCGCATATATCATTATTGCGTAGAATTCGCTCTAGTAAGTTTAATTACAATAATCTAACTAAAAAGGAGAATTAATTGTATGCTTAGAACATTATTATTAGGTATTAGTATAGGTGGTATTATATTTACTAATAAAGGTAAAAAATTAGTAAATGAACAAATTAATAATATAAAAAAATATATGATTGATGGTATCACAAATACAGAAATATTGCAAGTTGGTAAAGAATTTCTAAAAGGTTATAATAATGAAGATGTTGTTAAGACTGAAAATGATGATGAGAGTGATATTAAACTAGATAGTAAGAATTCTAAAAAGGAACAATCTAATAAAAAATATTAAAGAGGTATATAAAAATGATGATCAGTAAAGAGCATATGGATAAAATCAATGAATGGAAGAAAGACGGGCTTGTAATTGGTTTTATGGATAATAATTTTGATGGTTTAGATTTAAATCATTTAAAAATGTTAAAACATGCAAGTGATAATAGTGATAAATTAATTGTTGGTTTATATACTGATTATATTATTAAAATGAACGGTTCAATTGATGAACCAAAACATATATACGAATATCGTAGAGATATACTAAATGCATTAGATTATGTTGATATGATTGTATGTATTGATGAAATGACGCCTAAATGTGTGATTAAAGAAATAAAACCACATAAGGTATTTATACATCGATATAATGAGCATAAAATGGAAGATGTAGAGATGGTATCTAAGCTAAATGATATAGAGATTATTAATATGGATAATTTGATTATTAATAGTGAGTATGATGAGCATAAACAAAAAGCTATTGTGGTTGATATTGATAATACAATTTATCACGAGCATAAACAAATTCCAATTTATGATATTCTTTTAATTATTAATGTATTAAAGAGAATGGGTTATAGTATTATTGTTTCAACATATAGATGTGAAGATCGAAGAGAAGAAACAGAAAACTGGTTACATAAGTATATAAATTATGATTTATTATATATGAGACCTGCAAGTGAAAAAGTTTCTTCATATAAATGGAAAGAACATGTATATAAAAATCATATTATGAAAAATTACGATGTTGAGTATGTATTTGAAAACGATAAAGATGATTATAATATGTATATAGATCATGGTTTAACAAGTTTGCTTGTTAGTGTTGATTAAAAAATAAAAGTCTCATTCGAGACTTTTATTTTTGGGTGTTTTGCGTGCTGGTGGTAATTGGAGCGATGGTTCTTATTGTGGTTCGCGAGCTCGTACTGGTAATATTGGTCGTTCGGGCGTGGATGCGTACAGTGGGTGCCGCGATTTTTGAGATATAAATAATTGTATAATATATTTTATATTTTTTGAGAGTATAGAAATGATTCCTGCTAGTCGAGAAGAACTTATAATTTACTGCAAACAACAACTAGGTGAGCCTGTTATTAAAATTAATGTTGCTGATGTTCAAATGGATAATGCTATTGATGAAGCTTTACAAACATGGCAAGAGTATCATTATGATGCGGTGGAAAAGGTTTTGTTTCAGTATCAAATTACACAGGATGATATTGATAATCAGTATATAAGATTACCAGAAGGTATAGCAAGTATAACGAGATTAGTAACAAGTGATTTTAATGGTAATGGAGGTTATTATCTATTTAACCTTAATTACTACTTTCATATGAATTTAAATGATATCTTAAGAAACTCATCTGGTGATGCATTAACAACATACCAGATTGGAAAGAGTTATCTTGAACTAGTTAAAAATATGACTAACCCTGAACCTATATTAAATTTTATTAAGCATAAGAATATACTAACAATCGATTGTGATTGGAATCGTAAATTTGCTGTTGGTCAATGGATTGTGATGGAGGTATATGCTTTAATTAATCCTGATGATACTGAATCTGTCTGGAATGATAAATGGTTGAAACAATACACAACTGCTCTAATTAAAAAGCAGTGGGGAAATAATCTTAAAAAATTTAATGGTGTGCAATTACCAGGTAACATTACTTTAGATGGTAAACAAATATTTGATGAAGCTAATGAAGAAATTGAAAAGTTATTATTAGATTTAGAAGAAAAATACTCACCACCAGCTAGATTTTTTGTAGGGTAGTATAAGAGGTATATTATGATTACATTTAGAGAATTTCTAAAAGAAGCTGAAGAAGAGAACTCTCAATTAAAGATTAAGAAATTAAAAATACAATTAGATGCAGCTAACGATGATCTCGAAACTCATAAAAGAATGAAAGAGTTTATCGCTATCGATACTGAATCAGCTGGAAAATGGAGCGAAAAACTTCAATCCCTGAAAGATAAAATACAATCACTAAGTAATAATATTAGTGAAATTGAATCGCAAAAAAGATAGCATAAATATTTTAAAATGATATAATGTGTGAAAGGAATATATTATGGCTTTACCTTCGATTATTTTACCTGAATATAAGATTAAATTACTTACTACTGATCAATGTATTACTATTCGACCTCTAACAGTTAGAGAGGAAAAAATTCTTTTAATGGCATTAGAGGGCAACACTAAAGATATTGTACATGGTATTCGACAAATAATTAATAACTGTGTAAGAGATCCTATCAATTTAGATGATTTATATTTTTTTGAATTACTATATATCTTTATGCATATTAAAAAAATATCATCAGGTGAAGAAATTAAATGTAAATTATATGATACGAGTGACACTAATATCGAATATACAGCTGTATGTGATTTAAATAAAGATATAATTATTACTGGTTTAGATAATTTAAAAGAATTTGATAAGCCGATTAAAATTACAGATAACGATATATATGTAGAAGTTAAACCTATTAAATTTAAAGATTATATAAAACTTGTAAATTTATTTGATGTTAATGATAGCGATCAAATGGATAAAGATAAAATTAAATTCATATATACATCGATGTTATTAACTATTAAAAAGATATATAATAATGAAGAATCATTTGATCCATCTGATTACACAATGGAAGAACTAGAAAGTTTTTACGAAAGCTTTCCACAGAAAGATAAGTTAGAATTACAGAAGAAGTATGAATATATGCCTAGATTAGCTTTAAGATTTCATTATAAAGATAAAGATAGCAATGATAAGTTTAGAGATTTAGAAAAGGTTGATTTCAATTTTTTCGGATAATTGTCAGTATGTATGATTTGCAAAGTTATTTACAATTAAATACTTCCATACTTTGTAATCATTATTGTAGTTGGGAAGAATTAGAAAATATGATGCCTTGGGAAAGAGATGTTTATGTTGAACTAATTAATAACTATCTTCAAGAGCAGAAAGAAAAAACAGAAAAGGCTAACAAATAAAGTTAGCCTTTCTTTTTTACGAATTCATCATTCAACCTAAGCACTTTAGGTGTGTAAAATATTTATATTTTTAGTGATAAATAATTATATATCTATTAGTGAGTTTAAATATAAATGGCTGAAAATACAGAATCACAAATAAAAGCACCTATAATCAAAGAGGAAACAACATCACAAGCAACTGAAAGTGGTGTTAGTAACGCTTTGAAAAAAGCTCTACCAAAAATTAGCAATTCAATTAATAAGGGTGTAGTTACACCTGTTAAAAATGCATCACTGTTTATAGGTGATAGTGTTAGACAAGGACTAAATGATGTATCTGTACCATTTACTAAAAGCGCAGAAAAATTAAAAGATTTTGGTAGAGATTTGTTCGTTGACGCTACAGACATGGTTAAAGATGTCGTGAGTCCAGGTGGTTTAACAACAATGTTAACTGGTAGTCCTCTGCTAGGCGCTTTAGTTGGTAATAAAGTTAGTGAAGCTTGGGATTATGCTAAAGATACTGTTGCAAATGTTAGAGAAAATTTTAATGAAGTAAAAAAACAAATTGATTCACCAAAAGATGATATTAAAAATGATATTAAAGATGATAATAGTGATATAATTACTTCAGTTGATGATACTAATGATAGTGTTACGACGAAAATTGGTGAGGTTGTAAGTGCTACAGATATTACGAATGATTTATTATTTAATCTCTTAAACACTAATAAATCTTTTAATAAACTATATAGAGATGGTCAAGTTCAGCTGCTAAAGGATAAAAGAGAGGAAGAATTAAGATTAGCAGAAGCAGAAAGAGAAAGACTTGACGCTCTTAAAAAGAATCAACCTGAAGCTATAACTAAAGAAGAGAAAGAAGATAAAGAAGACGGTTGGTTTAGTAATTTCTTTAAAAAATTAAAAGGTACTAGTGGTGGGTTATTAAGTAGTATAGGGATGATAGCTAAATTATTAGCAAAAGCTTTAATTACACTTACTGTTGTTGTGGCTGCTTTTAATGGTATATTTACATTTTTTAGAGAATTAAAAAATGGTGCTTCTATTAAAGAGGCTCTTATAGCTGGCTTAACTGATTTTATACACGTACTAACACTTGGACTAGTTGATAAAGATACAATTAAAGGATTAGTAGACTTTTTCGTATCTCCTATATATGATTTTATTGTTGGTTTTGGAAAAGGATTATTTGGAGTAATAGAGGGGTTATGGAATACAATCGCTGGTATATGGAATGGTGATTGGGAGAGAGTTAAATCAGGGCTATTTAAATTTGGCGATAGTATAGAACAGATTTTTAGTAGTATTATAGACTTTTTCGTAGATATAGTTAAGAGTGTTTGGAAAATTGGTGAAAAGATTGGTGGTTGGTTTGCTAAGTGGTTTTCTGATGACGATAAAGAAGAGCAAAAGAAAAAACAACTTCAGCAAGAAGAGCAACTTAATAATCTTAAATTTAATAAATCTGATGAATCAGTTAAATCTATTATCGAAAGTAGTAAGCAAATAACTGAATTGCAAAGACCAATTCAAACTACTATTATCAACAATAATACAAATAACATGACTCAAATGAGTAATAATAACGCTATTGGTAAGACAAATATGATTATCCAATCATCTTTGAGAAATAATGACCCAACATTTAATCAATGCTTAATTAGTAATATGGTTCCTAATATGTAGGTGTGTATATGTCAACAAGAGATTTATTTAACAAGCTAGAAAATAGTGGATTTGGTGTCAAGAAGTATACATATCCACAAGAATTAGGAGAGGAAGAATTTCCTCACGCTATTATATTTAATATTAGTGCAAGAAACACAGGTGCTATTGCGAGTTCACAGCATGCAAATTCAAGAAAAATTACAGGCAGTAATTTTATTGAATCATTAGTATCATCTGTTTCAAAAGCATTTAGAAGTAATAACCCAGCATATAATGTCAAGTCATCAATAGTTGGTGGTGCTACAAGACTAGATACAACTATTGCATTATATTTACCAGATACAATAACAGCTGATTATTCTATTAAATATAATAACACTGATATTCAAAAAGCAATAGCTATAACAAGAGCTTATTCTTCTGCAATGCCATCAATTATTGATATGTACCAGCAGTTAGATAATGCAAATGTTGCTGAAATTGTTGGTAATAAAATAAAGAATACTGGTATTGAAGATTTGAAAAATGCTGGTGGTGCTATCTTAGATAATGCCAAATCAGCAATGGTAAATTCTATATATCAAAAAGAAGGAATGGCTGAAGCGTTATCTTTATATAATAAAGTAACAAGAACACCACATATGGAGCATATACTTGAAAATGTTGATAATAGAACATTTTCTTTTGAATTTACATTTTCACCAAGAAACGAGAGAGAGGTTCGTGCTGTTTATAATATAATTAAACAATTTAAATTATCAGCAGTTCCAAAAATATCATCTATGTCTGGTACTTATGGCCAATTCTTAATGTACCCACACGTGTTTGATATTTCAATTATTTCAAATGGTGTTGAAAATACATGGGTTAATAAAATTAATACAAGTGTGTTGACAAATATAGGGGTTGACTATACTAAATCTGGTAAGTTTACAACATTTAATGAGTTAGATGGAAAAGGTAATCCACCAACGCATATTGGAATGAAATTAGATTTTACAGAAATTTCTATTCTATCACAACAATTAATAGAACAAGGTTATTAATAATGACTAGATATACAGATATTTCATTTAGCTTTAAAAAACACCCAATTACAAATGATATTGAAATAAAAACTGATGATGAATCTATTAAGCAATCATTAAAAAATTTATGTTTAATGAAACCTTACGATGTACCTATGCATCCTGAAATATTTGGAATTGGTGATTTATTATTTGAACCTCTTGATAGTATAACAATATTTCAAGCAAAACAACGATTATTCAAATTAATTGAACAATATGAGCCACGTGTTGAATTACAAGATATTGTAATTGATGAATATGCTAATGCTAATGGTATAGTTATTATATTTAAATACTACATTGTTAATACTAACCAATTAAAGATATCTGAAGTTTATATTGATAGGATACGTTAAAATAATAGTTGATTATATTAAAAATTTATTATATAATATTATTATATAATAAATAATAAAGGATCTAAATATGAAAACATTTAAACAATTTTTAACAGAAGCAAAACAAAATATATTACCTCCTATCCTAAAATCAGGAAAGGAACTCCTCAAACAATATCCACAATCAGTTCAGAAAACTATGGAAGATATGCTAAAACAATGGGGGCCTCATTTAAAAGATGAATATAAAAACAATTTAACTGTAGAAAAGTATGCAGATGAATTATATCCAACATTATTTCCACATATGATTGATTATGACGACGAAAAGATTTTATCATTTGCTTTAGAAAATAAAGATAAAGTAATTAATCGCCTTAAAAGAAGTAAATTCAAGGGTGAAGAATTAGATATGTGGTTTTGGAGTGAATTTGATAGTTTTTATAATAACTATAAAAATAAATTAGAAAGAGAAGAAAGAAAAAGAAAAGAAGAAGAAGCTAAAGAATTAAGAAGACAAGAACAAGAAGCTAAAAAACAATCTAAAAAGACATTCACTTTAATTAAAGATATATTTGATAAGGATTCAAATGATTTGTTATGGAAATCATTATTAGAATTAAAAAAGAAGAATTTAGAATATTTCCATAAAATAAGAAAATTGTATAATTCATTAAATAAAGACAAATCATTTTATATTAATGAAATTGAATCTAAAGGTAAGAAATTTGAAAAGATTTTAAATGCTAACCCTTATAAGTATAAAGAAGTTTACTTATATGCTATTGAAGGTTATAATTTGGAAGATATCAATATTGCTTTATTTGATGATAAAAAATTAGATAAAGTTTTAAATGATGATATTGAAATAAAATATGCGGATTTAGTAAATCGTATAGTAGGTAAGGTTGGAACTCATATTGAAGATGTCAAATTAAAAAATTCCGCAAATGGTTCTGTTAATGGTTACATTAAATCAGATAAAGGCGTTGTAAATATTGATACTATACTTGCATGGGGTGTAATACAAAGACCTCATTATAGAGTGTTAGTTAAATAAATAATTATAAATAAACTATAAGGAAATTTAATTATGAAAACATTTAAACAATTTTTAAAAGAAGCGAAAATCTTACCAACACAGAATAAAAGTTGGGGATTTTATAATGAATTGTATTCTATTTTTAACGATGATGTAAATAAAATCAAAACTGTTTGGAATGAAATGTTTGAAATAATATCGAATATCACTAGTATGGATCCAAAACAAATTCGCGATTTGTTAGATAGTAAAGCAGGTCGTTACCTCGCAGATGAATTTCACAAGGATATTGTTGACGGAAATTTAACAAAAGCTTTTAATAAAAAATATGATTTTGAAAAATTTAAAAAAGTATATAAAGCTTTCTTAACAGAGTCTATATATTTAAATGAAGCTTTAAAAATTGATGATTATCAAAGTCTGGCGTATAATATTTTATCAAACTATCGTTTTTTTAAAAAAGCTTGTAAATTTTTAAAAATTGATGATAGTAATGACGATTTATTCAATGAAATATATTATGTTATTAAAAAACCCGAAGACTGTTATAAAATAATCAAAGGGGCTACAGGTATTGATTTGAAACATATGAATGATAAGCAAGCAAGTGATATATTATATATTTTAACATTTGATGATGAATGGATTGAACGTATTGCTAATATTATGATAAAACATAAAATAGGAAATGTTGATAAAAATTGGAGTATGCCTAGTTTTATACATTTACCGTTCGAAAATTATGAATTATCTTCAAAAGAATTAAAAACAATCGTTAAAGAATTAGGTATATAGAGGAGTAAAATAGAGGTGAAAACATTTAAACAATTCTTAAAAGAAGCAAAACTAAAAGAAGAGGAAGAAAATTCAAAATATCAAAAAGGTGATTTTGGGTATTGGTGGACTATTACTGAAGGAGAAGAAGATATTGAAGGAAAAGTTTATAATGGAAATATAAATTGCATTTATAAACACTTAAAAACTCTAAAAGGGTGTCCAAAAGAAATTAAAGGTAATTTTGATTGTAGTGTAAATAATTTAAAATCTCTAGAAGGTGCTCCAGAAAAAGTTGGAGGCAATTTTGATTGTAGTGAAAATAAACTAACTTCATTAAAAAATGCCCCAAAAGAAGTTAAAGGTGACTTTAATTGTTCATATAACAGATTCAAATATTTAACTGGCTGTTCAGAAAAAGTTGGAGGTAATTTTGATTGTAGTAAAAACCCTCTAAATTCACTAAAAGGAGCACCAAAAGAGGTTGGTAGTTTTGATTGTAGCTTTACTTATATAAACTCACTTGAAAATGCACCACAAAAAGTCAAAGACGACTTTATTTGTGGAGTTAAAACATTTCTTAAATCTTTAAAAGGAGCACCAAAAGAGGTTGGTGGTAATTTTGATTGTAGTCAGAGTACAGGTCTAACCTCTCTAGAAGGTGCTCCAGAAAAAGTTGGTGGTGATTTTTGGTGCTGGATGTGTAATTTAACCTCTTTAGAAGGTGCACCAAAAGAGGTTGGTGGTAATTTTAACTGTAGTGAAAATAAAATTAAATTCAAAGAAGATGAAATAGAATCTTTATGTAAAGTAAAAGGTAAAATTATAGTATAAATTAAAAGGATAAAAGTTATGAAAACATTTAAACAATTTTTAAACGAAGAAAAAGAACAAGATATCAACGAATCAAACTGGGATGAAGTTTATAATTCAATTGAGAAATCATATCAATTACTTCAAATAGCTGATGATATGTGGAATGGACCTGCTGCTCAAGAAAAATATAAAGATGTTATTAAAACAATTGAAGCTAGTATTAAAGAAAGTCAAAAAACAATTCAGTTATTAAAAAAATATAAAAGTGTATTATAATAATGGTTAGTAAAGTAAATCCATATATTAGTAATTATGATCATATTCAGCCTTCTGAGTATGATTTAACAGATCAACTAATAATAGAGACAATTCAAAACTGGGGTCAAACATTCCATTATATTCCTCGTGTTATGTTAGAGGAAGATAAACTATGGGGTGAAGATAAAGATGCTCAGTTTGAAAAAGCAACAGAAATTGAAATGCTTGTTGAATCAGTTGATACATTTGGTGGTGAAGGTGATACCTTAACGATGTTTGGTGTTGAAATGCAAGATAACCTAACAATTCTTATATCTAAAACTAGATGGAGTGAAGAATTTAAAACAGGTCGACCAAATGAGGGTGATTTACTTTATTATCCTATGACTAAGAGTTTGTTTCAAATTAATTATGTTGATGATGAAGATGTTCCATTTTTTCAATTAGGTCGTAATTATATATATAAGTTAAAAGTTGAGAGATATAATTATGGTTTTGAAAATATGAATACAGGTATAGAAGAAGTTGATAATCTAAATGAAGTTTTCCAAATGGATAATCTAAATGATTTAGTTAATATTGAGCCTTCTATACAAAATGATGAAGATGTGATTAAAGAAAAAGCTGAAGAGTTAAAATATTGGGATGCTTCTGGTGATTTTCTCGATTAAATAAATAATTAATATAAATGCATTTGTATAAAGGTACTAAAAAATGAAAACATTTAAACAGTTTTTAAAAGAATCTCAATACGATGACTATTCTTTTGTTAGAAAAGAAGGTAATGTTGAAGTTTGGGATGATAAAAATGGTGATATAGTAGCTTGGCTTTATCCTGATAATAAAGTTAAAGTTAATGATAAAAAAGGTGAAGAAGTAGTAGTTAAAAAATTTAGAAATAAAGATGAAGCAGTCAAATGGATGAAATCTAAAAAGAAATTTCTAACAATGGAAAATGAAGAACCAGAAGTTTTAGATGAAGCTAAAATAGATACTAGTTATACATATAAATCATTTAAAGATACTAGTATTAAATTTGAAAATATGAGTGGTGGTTTAAGTATTAAAGTAACATATTTAGACGAATGTGAAGATGAAAATATGTATCCTATATTATCAGTAGGAACTATAATGACCACAGATTCAATTTCATTAAGACCATCAAAAAGTGAAATTGGTAAAAGAACTGATTGGAACTCTCTAGATGATAAAGCACAAAATCAATACATAGATAAGATTAGAAAACAATCAACAGATTTTGCTAAAAAATTAGAAAAATTAGCTAATGAATTTGATAAGAAAGTATTAGAATTAGCTAAAAAATCTGGATATGAATTAAAAGCATATTAAGGAGAGATATATATGAAAAGTTTTAAAGAATACTTAAATGAAGCTAAAATAGAAAGAGACGGAGCAGTTTCTTCTGAATTTTATCCTAATACTTCTGTTAGTTTTATGATTCATGGAATTGAACACGAAGGTAAAAATGTAGTTTATGTAGAGAACGCAAAAACTATTAGATATGCACCACAATATGCTTCAAAATCTTCATATGCAAACGAAGATGAAGCTAATGAAGAAGCAGAACAAATGAAAGAATTAATTATTCGTGAGCTTAAAAAGCAATTAGATGTATTTGATAAAAATATGGAAGCTTTTTATAAAAAAATTGGTTTAATTAAGATCGGTTAACTATACAAAGAGAGTTATTAAAATGAAAAGTTTTAAAGAATACTTAAATGAAGCTAAAATAGATGGTAAAAATCGTATTGAGCTTGAGAGTATTGCTGGTGGTATTACAGTATATGCTTCAGAAAGTGGTTATTTTGGTAATGATGATCAATCTTGGTTTGAAATAAAAGGATATTCATATTCTCCAGAACCTATATTCTATAAAGATATTCCTGCTGAATTTATATCAAAAGAAGGTGTTGATATGGAGTATCGTAAGAAATTTAAAAAAGAAAGTGATGATGTTATAGCTGCTATTAAAAAAGCATGCGATCATTTTGAAAAGGAAATTAATGATATTATGAAATCTAGAGGATATAAATTGAAAAAATAAAACTTTATAGTATTATATAGTTATAATATCTACTAATAGTAAACATTTTCATAAATATCAAAAATACACTTGTTTTTTCAATGCGAGACAAGTGTATTTTATTTTTATATAGAATTATATAGAATTATTTAAAATATTTAATCATATGGGTGTTTTGCTTGCTGGTGGTGATTGTAGCAATGGTTCTTATTGTGGTTCACGGGCTCGTACTGGTTCTGTTGGTCGTTCGCATGTGTATGCGAACTATGGGTGCCGCGATTTTTGAGATATAAATAATTGTATAACAAACTCAATATATTACTCGGTATAAAAATGACAGAAATAAACCAATCTTTTCTAGAGCTCGATTTTGATAGCTATAAAGAATCTTTAATTAATTATCTTAAAAGTAAACCAAAATTTACAGATTATGATTTTACAGGATCAGCATTATCAGAAGTAATGGATTTACTTTCTTGGAACACTATGAATAATGCTATCTATTCAAATATGATAGTTAATGAGAGTTTTCTTGACACCGCTCAAAAAAGAGATTCTGTTGTAAGTCATGCAAAAAAATTAGGATATACACCTTCTTCAAAATCTGCTGCTTCTGCATTTATAGATATATCTATAAACACAACAGATTCAGTTAATAGTATCTTAATACCAAAAGGTACCAAATTTACAGCACAATCATCAGGTAATACATACACGTTTACAACTTTAGTTGATTATTTAGCATATCCCGATAGTAATGGTCATTTTATTGCAAATAATGTTGAGATTAAGCAAGGTGAAGCGACAAGTAGTATATTTATTTCTGAAGGTAAAATTACTGAGCATTTTATTATACCAAGTAATAATATCGATATTAGTACGTTAGAAGTCTATATTCAATCATCTTCTACAAATACTACAACATCTTTATGTTATAGAATTGAAACAATTGATGAACTTGAATCTAAAAATTACTTATATCTAATGAATGAAACATTTGATGGTAAGTATGAAGTAGTATTTGGTGATGGTGTTCTATTTAACAAACTTAACGAAGGTAATATAGTTATTGCAAATTATATTACAACTGACGGGGAGAGTGCAAATGATGTTAGTCAATTTTCAGCTGATAATATCGCTGGTTATATTGATTTTGTCATTACCACAAAACAAAAATCGCTTGGTGGTGGTGAAAGAGAAAGTATTGAATCTGTAAGAACAATTGCACCACTAAGCTTTACAGATCAAAAGAAGTTAACAGGTGATAGTAGTTATGAAATTATCTTAAATAAGATACCACTTATTAAGAATAGTGTGGATTCAATTTCTGTTTGGGGTGGACAAGATAATATTCCACCTGAATACGGTACAACATTTATTTCACTTAAACCTAAAGATGGTAAATATATATCTGATACGATGAAAGATGAAATCATTAAAAATTACCTAAAAGGTAAATCAGTAATGCCAGTATCACATCGTATTGTCGATCCTGAATATCTATATATTGATGTAAATACAGTATTTAAGTATAATAACAAGTTAACTACAAAATCTGCTGATGAGTTAATAAAACTTGTTGAAGAATCAATTAGAGAGTATAATAAAACAACAATTGAAAAATTTAAAGCTGCTTTTGCCTACTCACCATTTACAACCTTTATTGATAGTATTGATACGAGTATTATATCAAATCTAACATCGATAAAAATAAAAAAACAAATCGATGTATATATCAATCAAACAACAACATATCAGGTAAATTTACTAAATTCAATTGTTAAAGGTACTGTTAGTAGTAATTACTTTAAATATGGTGAGCTAAATAATGCTCCAACCGATAAGTATTATCTAACTGATGATGAAAATGGTAATATTAACTTAATGAAGACATCACTAGGTAATAAAATCGTTACTGTAAAAGAGAGTATTGGTAAAGTTAATTATGAAACTGGTATAATTGATATTGTTGATTTCACACCAACAGAATTAATAGATAATTCTATTACAATTGCAGCTGAACCAGTTATTAAAGATATAACAACAGTAAGAAATAATATTATATCAATTGATAAAATAAATATATCTGCTGAAATAAAAATATAAAATAAAAGGCTTCTAAAAAGAAGCCTTTTATTTTTAGAATTCTAATGTAACACGTATATTTTCTTCTTGGTCAGTTGCACGTGAAATTGGATTTCGATAATCACAGTATATAATTGATCCGGTATTTGCAATAAAATCTGGAGGTGTTATATCACCAATAACAGTCACACCACCACTTGACGTTTCAATTGATTCATTTGGTGTAAATTCACCAATAACATTACATAAGCTAATAATATTATTAGTAGTATCGAAATTAGCAATTTTACCGGTTGCACCAGATGATAATCCAGTTACGATATCATCAAGATTTAGTTCACCTGTATATCCTGTTGCTAGCGTAACACGTGTTAATTGATTAAATACAGTTGGTATATTAAAATCTTCAGTATATTCAGGATCACCTGTAAAAGTAGGATCTCTTACAATAGTGATGATTCTAAAATCATTAGTAACTGGAATTTGTTCATCTTCGCTACCATTTAAAGTAGCTCCAAGCATTACATGTCTTCCAAATAATTCGTTAGCAGGATCAGAACCATGACCACCATTTGGTGACATAATAGCGTGTGCTGTTGCTTGTTGAGTGCAATCACCAATTATTTCAACCTTAGCATATGTATAACCACTACCAGCATCTGTAACCTGTATTTTTGTTACAATACCATCTTCAATTGTTGCAACAGCTGTTGCTCCAACACCGTTTCCTGTAATAACAATTTCTGGTGCATTTTGATAGCCCACACCGCCGTTTGTAACTTTAATTACTTCTATATTACCATCAATAGCGTTTGATTGAACAGCCCATTGATAAGAATCATCACCTTCTAAGAGTGTCTTAACAGGTATAAAGTTATTAGTTACAAAGTTATTCGATTCTTCAATAGAAATTTTATACATAAATTTCCAGATATAACCATCAGATAAAATAATATTAGATATATTAGTTCCTGTTGGTTTTACTGTTGAAGCAGCACCATTATTATTATCTAAGCATTTATATACATTAGATTCATCAGTTAATACATAGAATGAAGAAGTATCTAATTCATCATTTGTATCATCATACATTGAGTAAATAGTACCCATTGTCCAATCAATCCTTGGAATAACTAATGAAATACGATTATCAAGAATCTTTTTACCACCAATCATTGAATTCCAATTATAGATTTGTATTTCACGTGTATTGAGTGGTGTTCTTGATGATGTTTGCCAATCATCAATTTTTCCAATTGCAATGTAATAATTGTTTAACTTTACATCGCTAATAAAATTTTGTGCATTTTGAACTCTAAATTCGTTTGTTACAATTGAACTCATTTTGATTTTTCCTATAGATAAACTTGCAAGTTTTATATGTAATTATTTATAATATAAAACCAAAGCAGTTATGAATATTTCACATAACTGCTTGATACATCTTTCAACCCGTATTTAGATATACGTTATGGTAGAAGATTTTATCCTATTCTTTTCCAACATTTAGATATGATTTTTTCTGCTTTATCAAATTCTTTCCATAATTCATCTTCAATCTTATTAGCTTCTGCTTTATCATAACTAACATTAACCATAAAACGATATTTAATGCGATTGAATATTCTATCAATTTCATTTTTAAGAATTTGAGATTTTTCTCTCATTTCTTCAACTAAATCTTCAAAATCAACTTCAGTTGCTTCATCTACCTTTTTCCAGCCGTTTCTATTGGTAAGTCTCTCTTTATAATCATCAACTGACATATCTTTAAGATGTTCTTTTGACATAGGCTTTCCATTAAGTGTATAAACAATATCACCATTGTCATAAACAACACACTTACCTTTCCCCTTTACAAAAGTCTCACCAGCAATTTTTGCTTCTTGAAGCTCTTCTTTTTCTTTCTCTGGTAATTGTATCATACTATCTTCAGCATAATTATTAATAACTTCTTGATTATATGGTTCTTTATCATCACTAGTTTCTAAACCAGGTTCAACCAAACCAATATCAGACTCTTTTAAAAAATCTTTAAAGCTTTTCATTTTCTATTTAATACCTTATATTATAGCTATATATAAATTATTTATATTTTAATTCATTTACAACTATATTTGTTAATAGCATAGCAATAGTCATTGGTCCAACACCACCAGGTACAGGTGTGATACTATCTACTATATCTTTTACATCATCAAAATTAACATCACCTACAATTCTACCATCTTTCTTATTAATACCAACATCAATAATAATTGTATCCTTTTTGATATATTCTTTATTAATTAAATGTGGAACACCACATGCAACAATTAAAATATCTGCTTGCTTAGTGTAAGGTTTGATATCTTTAATTTTAGAATGTAGTATTCTAACTGTTGCACCTTTATTTAAGAGTAAATTATAAGTAGGTTTACCTACAATATTTGAACGACCAACTATAACTACATTCTTACCTTCTATATTTGTATACTGGTTAATAAGAAATTCTATCGCTTTAGCTGTAGCAGGTGTATTATCTGGCTCTTCCCCAATTGATAGCTTTGCAACATTATCATAACAAAAGCCATCAATATCCTGTTTTGATGGAATAATATTTGTTAATTTTTGAATGTTAAATTCTTTTGGAATAGGTAATTGTAATATAATATAATTGTGAGGATCTTTAGCTTCATTTTCAATTTGTTTGTATAGATCATCTTCACTTATATTATCAAATTCAATTAAGTTTGTTTCAATACCAGTATACTCTGCTTTTTTTAATTTATTCTTAACATATACATGGCCAGATTCATTATGTTTCCATAAAAATATAGTTAATTTAGCTTTGATATTGTGTTGAGTAATAGTATTTTTTAGATTCTCAACTATATCATTTGCATACTTTTTACCATCAATTATATTCATGTATTATCCTTTCAAGCGATTGCAGATATCTAATAGTATACCTTTTCTATGTTGAATATGATTATATTGATTATAATAATTTAATATATTATTAAAATCTTGTTTTAAATCTTTATATTCTTCCAATTCTTCGACTTTAATTGTCTCTTTAACGGTTTTATATGATAGATCAATTAAATTAATATCATATATTCTAATATATCTCTTATCATTATTATCATACGTTACACAAAGATTACCATCTGGTAAAAAATGATAAGATTTATAATGTGGTGATTCCATTAAATTAGTTGTATTAGATTTATCATGATATATAATAGAAGTTATAATATCTTTTTGTGATATAATGATTTCTTTTTCAAAAAGATCATTTATAATTAGTTGCTTATTGGTATTGATTTTTTCTAAAACATTAACATCATCTATAGTATAATAATCTTTATATTTAATACCTAATTCTAAAGATATGTTTGTATCCATTTCTTTATATAATTCAATTAATGTATATAAAAGCTTGTTAATTGCTTGATTCCAATACATTAGACTAGGTAATTTTAAGTAATTTAATCTAAAATTCTGTATATCAATTTTGCGCTTCAATCTTTTTGATAAAATATATTTTTTATACCAATTTATATTCATATTTACCACCATAAATGATTTATATTTTTTGACAGCCATTCATTAAAATCTTCTAATTCAGTTTGATAGTCGCTATCACCTTCAAATTTATATTCAACAATATATTCTAGTTGTTCAATTCTTTTTTGGATTTCATTTTGCCAATTTTCAAATGATTCGTAGTGTTCTGGCCACCCATTATTTAATTTAATAAATCTTTTTAATCTCGGTAATAACCATTCATATAAGCTATAATCGAGTGAATACGTTTCTGTATCATCAAAACCTCTTGACATTCTTTGAGTAAGAAATTTAATTTTTAAATACCATGTTTTTACACTTAACCAATTTTTATAAAAATGGTATAATGGTAACGGTGTGATATCAAATATAAAATCACTTAATTTATAATATATTCTTTTATACCATGGGTAATCTTTATATGGATCAACTTCAACAATTTCTACATCTTCTTCAATGTCTGGTTGTTTCATTTTTATCTACCTTTATCAAATTAATAAATTCATATGTTGTTAGATCATCTTCATAGACTATATTATAAAATTTATAAACGCGAACTTCAAGCTCTCCTTGTTTATTTTGTATATAGCAAAAAAATTCAAAGTGAATATAGCGATTTATACCGAAACTAGGAGCATAGTGAATATCAAATATTTCACAGTTATCTATTTTTTTACCATATACATGTTTTAATGGATGATTTTCAAACGCATATACATTTGTACAGAATGTAATTATTACTAATATAATACTTAATATTCTACAAAACATCTTTTCTCCTTTTTATAGTTATACACTAATTATTCCCCATAGTAATACCAAATTAATGGATACACTACAAAACAAATGATTATAAGCCAACACCAAAATAAATCACCGAATATAAAATATAAAAGCTCTTTAGCTATACTATCCTTTTTTATTTTTACCTTCAAATCATCTTTTATCTTTTTTGCCCATAATATATGTATAATTATTTTCATATCGCTGTAACTAATATTTTCAGCAAGCATTTCCGTACCAATATATATCTTCTTATCTATATCAAACCAAAGCCCACCCATAAATTGAATACAAGTGTTATTATACTGACAAAAAGGTGCTTTATCTTTTGCGTATTCACATAATTCTTCCCAAGTCATTCGTTAAACTCCTTACTATTTACTGCTTCTTGCCAAGTTGGATATTCGGTAAGTAAAGTACAAGTTGATAAAATCCAACCACATCTATCACCACAAACTTTACCTTCTTCTGTGACCCAAGAACATAAATTATCCTCAGTATCAACAACCGTAATTATAAGTTTTTTCTTAATTCTGTTATGGAAATAAACCTGCCCTACTTTACAGTTAAGCTCTCTTTTGATAAAACATTCAGTCCAGTCTTTATCTTGAAACTCCTCTACTTCAATATTCCCCACCAAAGATTTCATACCGTTTGAGTGCCAGATATGTGTTTCGGATTGTATTTTTTCACATTGTGACCACTCTTCTTTCTCATCTATACATACAGGCTCCTCTACGTGGAAATAAACTCCACCGTCTTTATCTTGGGTGAGATACATAGCTCTGTAATCCACACACTTAAATATGTCTTCTGCTTTAACCATTATTTTTCCTCCTTTGACATCAAACAACTTCTCTAAATTTACTTTGGATTTACTGAGATATTTACCATACTGCATAAAGAATGGATTAAGGATTGGATGTATATGATAACCCTCAGAATCTTTAATAAGACATATAGAGAATCTCTCATTAGTTTCTATAATCTTAATCAAATCATTTCCATCTATTTCCCAAATATCTCCAACTTCCGGCTTTTCTTTACTCATCTTCAACTACTTCCCAATCTTCTGCGTTTATAAATAAGCGTGATAACCAATAAATTTTAGTATAACCACATAACTCATCATATCGGGAAAGAAAACCATTATTTAATGCAAATATTGTTGAAGAATTGGGTCTTTTAACTTTCTTCCCCTCTCTCATAGCTTTTAATGCTTCTTCAAATCTCATTTCTTTACCTTTCCACAATGTTTACAAACCTTTTCAACCTCATAACAAGTCATACCAAACGTAAACAGTTTTTTTCCATTCGTGAAACCCTAACAAGCACATTAATCGTCTAATCATCTTTACTTACTCCTTCGATTTTAACATCAAATACTTCAAACAATGGATAACGAGCTTTGCCTATTATAGATTTTAAATCATCTTCATCTTTAACTGTAACATATAAATCCATAGGTCTTGTAACACTACCAACTAATCCACGATATTTATTATATGGCAATACTTCTAAAACTCTAAAAAATTCACTATAGATAGTTGTTGTTACATCATCTACATTATATTTACTCATTTCTTTACCTTTCCACAATGTTTACAATATAAACGCTTTAATAAACATTTATGGCCGTGTATTCTATGTACCTCGCAATCGCTACAATGATTCCTACACACCCACGTGTGCCAACCTAACCAACATAACAGCTTTCTAATCATCTTCATCTCTACAATCACAAAAGTCCCTCATAATCCAAGAAATAAAATCAATAATTTTATTAAATACACTCATTCCTAAACTCCTTACTATTAACAGCTTCTTGCCAAGTTGGATATTCTGCGATTAGTTCGCCAATTCCCTCTGCCATTATCATTGGATGGTCGGCTGTTGTTCCGTCTTCATAAACGCAATCAATATATTTTTTATCAACTGCAAAATTAAACCAAATTCTTGTAACAACATATATTCCTCTGTCTGTTTTATAAATCTGTCCTACTTTAATCTTTGACATCAAACAACTCCTTTATGCTTACTTTGGATTTACCGAAATAACGGTATGTTCCATCTCTTCCAAAATCTGAAAAGAACCTAGTGCTTGCTACACCTTGTTCTGTTAGACAATATACTCTACCCATAACGTGAGTTATATATATCTTTTGGGCATTTCTGCGTGTGCTTTGCCATACATCCCCAACCTCCGGCTTTTCTTTACTCATATTTCTTCTCCTAACCACCAGTTTGTTGTTGAGTAGCAACAGCAACCTCCAACATATATTTTTCTTTTTGAGTGCATTCTAAAAACACCTTTCATAGAACAATCAAAAGCAATATCTGAACATTTTACGGTATCAGATAAAGAACCTTTATCTTTCCAATATGGATCGAATCTAAAATCATCCATATATCCGCATATCTCTGTTGGGTGGTTTCCATCTTCACAACCTATTATAGCGAAAAGATTATACCCACTATCGTGCTTCTTTCTAGTATTTACAAATAAGATTGAGATATAAGACGATGTTTTATTCCAATCTCTTTCAGGGAGTTTTAATAATTCTTCTTTTGAAAAATCAGACCAATCTTTACTCATCTACAATCTCCCATTGCTACTAATACCATTGAATTATCTTTTAATTCACATAATGGTTTATTTTGTGAATCTAAAAATTCTTTGGTTAAATTATTTTCAAAAGCATAATCAGCTAAACCATTTACAACACAACACCCATTAAACCCTCTTTTAGCAACAACATGATAGCCATTTTTTGTTTTAAATGTTGCCAAGTAAAATTGACCACACCCATTTCTAACTCTTTCTTCTAATGATGGTGATAATGAATCACAATCATACATCCATCTCCTAACACCTTTATCAGAAGATTCTGAAACAGAACTTGCAGATGCAGTTATTTTATTGATAGCTTTAACAGAACAGCTTGGATTATCATTACCTAAAAATGGATCAAGATAATTATTTACTTGATTTCTCATTTGAATCAATGTTTTCATTGTAGATTTTCTATCTAAACACATATATAATCTACACTTAAACATATCTGTTATTTTTAACATATCAGGTAATTGTTTATCTAGAGATTCTTGTGAATCAACAAACCATTGTTTAACTATTATTTCTTGTTTCTCTTTATTAGATAAAGGCATTTCACAGTCTTTATAATCTTTTGCTCTTATTAAACAAACAAATTTATAATAAGATAATGATGGGTTAAATTCCATTATATCTTTTAATTTAGCTGTATTATCTATCGTTAAAGTCATTATATTATAACCTTATACCATGATTGTTTAGAAATTTCATAATCCGTAACTTATGTTTGTTTTCATTAACAAATTTTATATATCAATTAAATTTTATATAATAAAAATTATATAAAATCAACAAATTTTATTTCTCTATATGTTCATACCCTTCAAATTTCCAAAAATCTCTTCTATCGTTTTTTAAATCTTTGATGGCCCATGTTGGTAAATGACACCAAGTATCATCATTTAAGTATATAGCTATAAAATCTTCGTCATACCTTTTTCTGCATGATACCCTAGAAGCCTTACACCAGCCTATCACGCAACTTTTGATATATTCATAATCAAACTCATAAAAGTTTTGACAGAATCCAGCATTCCATTTATCAAAGGTAAACTGTTCCGCTGATACTTTAGGTATGATTTTTTCTTTTATATCGATATAACTACTCATATTCATCATCCAATATCTTTTGCGCCGATTTAATACATGCATCGATAAATGAACAATTTTCTTTTTCCATTATAGTTTGTATTTCCTTCATGGATTCTTTACCTTCAGGAGATTCAACTATAGATTTAATCTCTTCTAATATATCTCTGTTCATTTCTTTCTCCTTCCACAATGTTTACATCTAGTTGTTGATTTAGCTCTACCTGTTTTCCAATCCCACCAAAAATCATTTTGAAAATTCCATATTGTTTCAAATTCATACCAACCTAACCAACATTTAATCTTCTGCCACATTCTTAAACTCCTTGTTTAAGCAAATAAACATTTCAAATATGAAAAAATACTTCTTTCAAACTTTTTATTCCTTTTATTAAATTTGTAGCCATTTATGTAAATATCTCCTTTATCCATATAATTTATTTTTGGATAAGCAGTTTGAACGTGCTTAGGTATATCATATTTTTCAGTTCCTATTTGAATATAAGTATTAGTAGCTACAATACCATTTTGAATTTGAATACTAATCATCACTTTTCTCCTTTAAATTCAGGTGAATTAACAGCTTCTTGCCAACTTGGATATTCAGCAATAAGTTCCCAAATACCATTATTGCAAATTTCAATAAGATTTTTATAAATCCATTTTTCAAATTCACCATAAGTATCTATTGTAGAAACAGTATGGTAACCAATACTTGTAACAACCATTATAGTATCTGTTACTGAAGATTTATAAACCTGTCCTATTTTAATCATCTACTTGTTCTCCTTCTTAAATACTCAAGGGTTTCCATCAATATCTGTTCCTGTTTCAGGGTCGTACCATTCTTCCCATTCTTGTTCATCTTCGTTCCATTCCTCACAACCAAAGACATTCCACTCCACGCTTTTATCCAACAAATCGGATTAAGCTAAAGCGTTAATGAGAATCCTTGCGTGTGCTAAGTCTGAAGCTCTATGGTATTCTGTTTCTCCGTTTCTAATATGATATATTCTTAATTTACTCATTACCACACCTCACTTTCTTTTCTAAGTATTTTATCCGTTCAATTAAATTCCCTAATAATTCCATTAAATTATCTTCGTCTAAATCAGATAAATATACCTCTTCGTTTTCATATCTTGCATCTGGATAGATATCGACATTTATAACAGCTCCATCAGGATCGTGTTTATATGACTTATGTAAATATACAGAAGCATATTTTCCTTCTAAAGATAATTCATCATTACTCATCTACAATCTCCCAATCTTCTGACAAAAGGTATTCATCTTTAATTCCATAGATTGGTAATAAATTCAAGCCATCATCAACAAAAAATCTTTTCGACTGTGGCTCAAGCTCAAAAGTGTTCGGGCTTAAATAGGGGCATTTAACTTTCTTCCCCTCTCTCATAGCTTTTAACGCTTCTTCAAATATCATTTTCCATACTCCTCAATTTTATAATAAGGGTCTTCAGTTGAACGAATGCGAACAATCTCTTTTTCTTCCTCGCTCCACGGTTCTGCATCTTTATAACTATTTGGATTTATAACATTATCCTTTTCCTTATAGTTCGGAACAAAGCTATAACTAACTAAATGACTACCTAATCTATTAACATTACCATAAACCAAGTAAGAATGAACCTCATATATTAGTTCTTCCTCATCATCACAGTCTTCTCTAAAATAAATTAACACCTCGTTTGTTGCTAAATATTTTTCTATTTTTACTGGAATTAACTTTAACTCATTATTTAAGGAATCAATAAAATAAATCGGTTTGCCTTCTGACCTGCTTACTACAGACAAAAGAGTTTCTCCTGAGTCAAAGCATTCTGAATCTGGCGTATCCCTATTTAAGTAACATATTTTATAAAAATCACCAGTTCGATAACAAGGGTCATAAAAACATTCTATCGGGCGTTTACACTCTTTATCGTAAAAATTAGCACTCACTTCTTTTCTCCTAAATTATCTAACCAAATTTCATAAGCTCTATCTTCTCTAAGCTCATTCTTTTTATCGAGTTCTATTCTATGTTTCATAAACCTATAACTATTGTAGGTGTTAATCATTACGAGAATACCAGTTCCACATTGTACTAAAGCCATACATAACAAAATGTTTGCTATCTCACTCACTTCTTTTCTCCTATTGCGTTGTCTATTTTGGATAAAAGGTCATCACATTCACTTAAAGCCCCTTTAGATGCCATAGGTAATGATAGCATTCTTAAAATTTTTAATTCGTTATCACACTCTTTAAGCAACTCTTTGAGCTGTTGGTTTTCTTCTTTTTCTTTACAGTATGCTTCTGCTAAAACTTTAAGTGATTTTTGTTTCTCTTGTAATTCCTCATAACTTGGAACAGGTGCTAGGACTTCTATATCTTTTTTGGTATGCCAAATATTATTATACCTATATTTCGCATTTTCTAAAGCCCACCACTCACCTTTTGTGCCTTTATCGTAACAACGTGCTTGGAAAATATCTTCAAACCATTCAGTCCTGCAATAATATTTTTTATATTCTTCAAGCTTTCCAGCTTTCCATTGCTCCGTCAAAGTCATTTCTAATATTGTCATCACTGTTTACTACCCCCGCATTTTCTTAATGATTTAGTATAATCATCAACAGGTTTAATATTAAATATTATATCTAATCTGGTTGGATATCGTGTTCTATTAGTTAAGCTAGTTGAAGGTTCTTTAATATACCAATGTCCATCTCTATCTAAAGATGGCTTTTTTGGCCACCAAGTCCAACTATTATCTTTATTCATAGTAACATATCCATAATCTATAAGAAGTGTTAGTTCATCTATGATGATCATTATAATATCCTTTCATATAAATATCAAAATTTATGCCTTTTGTTTATATTTTTCGATAAAATGATTAGCATTATCTATAAATTGATTAAAATCCTTTTCCATATTATCAAATATCGTACCACTATTTGATATATTATCTTTTTGATTTTTAGTACCAGATGTTTCATCTTCATTTATAAATTCACTTAAACTATCACAAAAACATTTATATAAATCTTCACTTAAATAATTTAAATCGCTATCATATAATACATCACCATCGTGCCAATTATTTTCTTCATCTTCATCATGAGTAGTTTCACATCCCAACCAATGAGATCTTTCCTCACCTTCAAATAATATACCATATTCTTTTTCAAACCATCCATCATTCTCTATTGAACGACAACTTGTGTCCATCTTCACCAATTGATATGGTTTATTTAGTTTAGTCAATATATCAAAAAATTTTTCTTTCCAACTCATCAGTTTTCTCCTCCCATAACAACAGTTTCAATATGAACTTCTTCTAATGTTTCAAAGTAGCCAGTCCAAGGAGCACAACCATATTTAAATTCTTGACCATCCGATGTTTTACAATAAAATCCATATTTTTCATCCCATGTTCTATTTTCATCATCATTATCATGTTCTTCTATAGATTTAGCTAATTCTTTAGCTGATTGCTCATCTTTGAATATACCTATTACTTCAGTACACTCTCTATCACCTATTCCAAATGAATCTCCTGATGAATATTCAATCCATACTAAATAGCAAATCTCACCTGGTTTAATATCAATATCAGATACTACATCAACAGATAAATCTGATTTAGTAACACCTTTAAAGTAATTACTATATGAGCCATGCCAAGGTCCATATTCTTCATCTGATCTTTCGTAATAATCACATCTTGTATCTATTTTGACTTTATATCCGTGTTTCATTTTAAGTGCTCCATTTCTTAATTACTATTATAATTATATTATATAATAAATTTTTAATATAATCAAGAGAAATTTTTCATTTTTTAGTATGGCAATCTATACTTACAATTTGTTACATCTCTCTTATCTTTTAATTTAAAATAGATGCTAAAATTATATATAACATTTGGTTCTGTAGTTGAAAAATGAAAATTAAGATGGTATTCTGTTATTTCATTTCCATTTAGATTTTCATATGTTGTTATGTGTCGAGTTATTCTTTTTAATTTACCTAAATATTCCCACTTTGTCCAGATATAACCATAAGGAGATTTTTCATATGCTCTTGTAAACCAAATACCTGTTTCGGATTTAGCTAATTGTGTATGTCCGTTATTATATAATCTAATACATTTTGCCATGATATAAGCTCCTATTATATTGGTTTAACAACTATGCATTACTAAGTCAACTAAAACAGGACAACCTCTTTTCGTATAATATGAACCTATTTCATATGTTTGATTTTCTGAAAAATAATCAGGATCATTTATTACTGCATCAGCAAACATCGCAGCAGCTGTAAATTGATTTGTATGGTTTCTTAATTTTAATACTTTACAACATTCTTTATATATTTTACTTCTATTTCTGCGATTTATTTCTTGACCTAAATCATCATATATTGATTGAAATTTCTTATAAAAAATATCTTCATGTTTTGCTTGAATTTTTAATAGTCTGTGGAATAATGTTGCTATTTGTGTATCTGTATACTTTTTCATGATATAAACTCCTCTTAATTATTATTATAATTATATTATATAATAAATTTTTAATATAATCAAGAGAAATTTTTATCTAAATCCAAATTTTTTGTGTTTCTATTGTATTTGTTTTATAATTAGGAATCAATTTCTCAACCAAGACTTTAGGTTTATTATATATTCTCTGAGGTTTATAATTAGAGTTGCGCTTAAAATGTAAGTTAAAAGCACTATTTAGATGCTTAGAATTTGAATATCCTAGCATATCAGCAATTTGTGTAAAGGGAAATCCTAAATCTCTTAATCTTTTTACTTCATTATAGTCATACTTCATTTAATAACTTTCTATACTTTTCAATTACACTCTCAACTTGACTGATAGATTTATTATATTCTGATGATAGTGACTCTTTAATATATTCTACAGCACTATCATATGTATCAAATACATGTCTATATATTCTATTATTATTGTCTCTATATTCTAACCCATGTTCAGATAATTTATATAATTCTACTAATTTAATATTAACAGGTAATTCTAATTCATAATAATCATCATCACAGTAGTATAAAGATTCATATTCAATTACATACTTCTTAGTAGGCATTTCAATATGTAAATTTTGACTGGTAGTATATACTGTATTATTAAGTCCGTTAGGAATAATAAATTTAGTTCCTACAGGTATAGTAATTATATTATCTTTAAAAGAGATCATCATATATCTCCCATTCACAATCACTAATACACCAACCCTTATCAATTATATCATCTGTAATAGTTTCTAAAATCTCTTCATCAGTATAAAGACCTGCTAGTTGAATATATTCATTTTCTTGGGTTTTGTTATTTTTAATTAATACTTTAACTGTGATCATTTAATTTCTCCTCAATAATTACCAATCTATCTTCAATTGATTTAAGTGTTTTTAAAATTTGCTCAAAATAGATATCATCCTGTTTTTCAAGCTCTTTTAATATTTCATCTGTTGTAGCTTGCTTTAAATTTAGATATGTATTAAAAATCTGTAATAATTCTAAAGGCTCAATTGATTTGTTATTTTTCATATTATACCTCTTTAAATATAAATTTATCATCTATTTCTATTTGGTGATACCTTTCATTATAAAAACCAGATAATGTAAATAGATGCTTAAATTTACCATCTTCAACATAACCAAAATGATAATCATATATATTACATGCTTCGTAATATTTTTCATATATAACTAAATCTTTTTTGAAAGTAGCGTATTCAGTTGAAGTGTTTTCTTTAACTTGATAGTAATTATTATTATAACAAGATAGCTCTTCAATCCTTTTTAACTCAACTATAAGATCTCTATATTTTAATTTAATCATTTCTTATCACCATTACAATAATTAGTTATAACTTCATTATGATATTTTGTTTCAATAGTATTATATATTTTAGAGTATTTAATAATAGCTGCAAAATCATAATTATAATTCCATCTCCATCTATTTCTATTCACTTCGTGTAATTCATATTTATCTAAATAGTATACTTGCTTTTCTAAATACGGTGTTTTAATTCTAACCTGTATTATCTGAGAATTATAATTACTAGTAGCGTATGTGATTTGACAACCCATATATGTACCTCTAATTATAACACAATCATTTTCCTCTTTATAAAATATTGGGTTTAATCTATCACCACAGTTAAACTTTAAGAATTTCCATTCTGGGTTGGTTTCATAAAAATGAACTTTAAACCACTTCTTTATTCTGCTTATCATCAATTATACCTCTTATTAAATTGGTAATATTTTCCATTATCTCGAGTTCTATCTGCTTAACTATTTTATTATATCTATCTTGCCCATCTCTTTTATGTGAACAATTTTCACAAATCCAACTCTGCCCATAACAAGGATTACAATGCGGTTTTTCATATGTAAGATATGCTTGAAATCTTTCTCTAGAATTTCCATATGAAATACTATCTGGCGTTCCTAATTGCTTAATATATTCTAAAACCTTATTATCTAAATCACTTCTAAAGATATCATCTAATTCATATCGCATTTTATATCACTTTCTTTCAATTGCTTTATATACTCATTTATATTATTAAATTGATCTTTTGTATAGTGAAATTTTTTATTACTACGAATTAATTTAATATTATTATCA
>JAZNJG010000094.1:0-2112 GCA_045577945.1 Bacilli bacterium
TGCAAATCTATCTTTATTTATATAAGTATAAGGAGGTTTTTTACCAAAAATCCATGATTTTTCCAAATATTTAATTTCTAACTGCTTTATTATTTTTAATTCATCTTCTCCTATCTTGATTTTAGAACCTAAAAATTCAGATTCGAGAGCAAAAATGACCTCTTTTTTAGATATTTTTAAAAAATTTTTCAAATTAATTACTCTTTCTTTAACACTATTAATCCCTTTAGAGATTAATTTTAAATCATTAGGTGTTAAACATTTTACTAAATCATCAAAGTTTGTATCATATAAAAAAGTACCATGAAGAATAGAACCATGTTCATTTTGATAAAAAGCAGTTCCAGAAAATTTTTTATCTAAATACATTAAATCATTTCTCCCACTAAACTTTATTTCTAATCCTAATTTATTCAAGCAAGAATAAATATGGTTTAATAAAATATTATAAACATTATCTCTATTCTTTTCTTTTGTTATATAAGAATACATAAAGCATCCTTCATCAGCAAAAACTGTACCTCCTCCACTAGGTCTACGATAGATTGAACAGCCAATAGACTTAGCATATTCAAGGTTAATTTCTGATTCAAGGAGCTGATTTCTTCCGGATATTATTGATTTATCTATTCTCCAAATAAAAAAAATATCTTCATCTAAACCACTATTTAGTAAATACTCTTCAAGAGCTAAATAAAAAGAAACTTTATTTGTTCCTAAATTTTCTAAATCATAAATTTTCATATAAATATAATATCATAAAATAAATAAAAATCAATAAAATCGTTTTCATTTAAAAATAAATAAAAAAGAAACCTTTAATTTATTAAATAAAAGGTTTCTAAATAAAATATTTACTTAAATCTTTTACGAATAATCATAACTAAGCCAAGCAAGTTAATAACAGATAACATCTTTATCATAGAGAAATTGCCACAACCACTCTTTACAATCATTGGAATAGTATCAGTCTTGATAGTTTCACCACATAAAGTACACTCAGTATGTTTTTGACCAACACTTTCAGTAGTTGGTTCTTTGTCAATTATCCAATCACTTTCAGTATGTCCAAATTTCTCTTTATGATTGTCAGTATATTCATCGTTACATTTATCACATCTATGTAAAGTATATCCTTGTTCTGTACATGTAGGTTCAACAATAGTTTCTTTATAATTATGAGCTATTTTAGAAATAGATTTTTCTTCAAAATGATCACAATTATTACAGTTTCTTTGTTCCTTACCTTCTTTTGTACATGTAGGTTTAAGAATTTCTTTCCATTCACTATATGAATGACCTAAAGCATCAACATAAGTATCAACATAAGTATCTCCACAACTACATGTATATGTAGTGTAACCTTTTTCTGTACATGTAGGTTCAGTTACTACAGAACTATGATTATGAGTATGAGTAAGTGTTGGAATAACTTCTTCAATTATATCATTACAATTACTACATACTTTTTGTTTTAATCCTGTTTCTTCTTCAGTAGGTTCTTTTACTACTTTCCAGTCACTATATGAATGTCCTAAAGCTTCAACTACTTCTTGTTTGATTAATACTTCATTACATATTGAACAATGTTTTCCTTCTGTTAAACCTGTCTTAGTACATGTTGGTTCTACTGCTTTATCAATCACTTCTGTATGACCTAAAGCATCAACATAAGTATCAACATAAGTATCTCCACAACTACATGTATATGTAGTGTAACCTTTTTCTGTACATGTAGGTTTAATTACTACTGATTCATAACTATGTCCAAGGGCTTCAATTACTTCTTGAGCTACTTTATGATCACATCTAGAACAATGACTTCCTTCTGTTAAACCAGTTTCAGTACAAGTTGGTTCAACTCTTTCATCAATTATCATATCATGTCCTAATGCGTCTTTATTTGAATCAATGTATTCTTCACCACAGTGACATGTATATGTAGTGTAACCTTTTTCTTCACAAGTTGGTTCAGTTACTTTTGAGTCATAACTATGTCCAAGAGCATCAATTACTTCTTGAGCTACTTTATGATCACATCTAGAACAATGGCTACCTTCAGTTAAACCAGACTCTGTACAAGTTGGTTCAACTCTTTCATCAATTATCATA
>JAZNJG010000095.1:0-3391 GCA_045577945.1 Bacilli bacterium
ATTAAATGATAAATTCAAAAAAAACTTATTATTATTTACTAAAATATCTTTTATAACTTTTATAATACTATTTACTCTATTGTTTTTAGGATTAACTATTTATTCAAAAAACATTGATTATTATATGCCTAAACTAATTAATTATGAAATATATGATAGAGATAATAATTTAATATCTAAAATTAATAGTACTTCAAATAAAAATTATGTTAAGATTGATGATATTAATCAAAATATTATTGATGCGTTCTTATCTATCGAAGATAAAGAGTTCTATGAACATCAGGGGATTAACTTTAAGAGAATCATTGGAGCTTTAATAGCTGATATAAAAAATGGCGAATTTTCTCAAGGCGGTTCTACAATAACCCAACAATATGTTAAAAATACCTTTTTGGATTCATCTAAAACAATCAAAAGAAAAATTGATGAAGCATTAATTTCAATTAACATTGAATCTAAATATACAAAAGATGAAATACTGGAAGGATATTTAAACACTATTTATTTTGATCATGGAATAACAGGTATATATGATGCTTGTATGTTTTATTTTAATAAAGAGCCAAGTGAAATATCATTAAATGAAGCTTGCGTTTTAGCTGCTATTCCAAAAGCACCTTCTAATTATTCACCAATTAGAAATCATGATAATAACGATAGAAGGCGAATACTTATACTAAAAGAATTACTAAATGATGAAAAAATAACATTAGCTACATATAACCAAAATTTAAATGAATATCCGCCTCTTTATGGTAAGCTACAAAGCCATGAGCTTAAAAGTTCACCATATTTTGTTGATATTATTCTTAAACAGATAGAGAATAACAAATATAAAATTGATAAAAATCAATCTTTAAAAATTTATACCACTCTTGACTCTGACTTAAACATAATTGTAGAGAAATATATAAAAAAATATTATACTAATGAAGATTTAGAATTAGCTATTGTATGTTATGATACATCAGGAAATGTATTAGCTAATATTGGTGGATCAGATTATATGAAATCCACATATAATAGAACTTTTTCTTTAAGACAACCAGGTTCTACTATAAAACCTTTTTTGTACTATGCTGCATTAAATAATGGGTTTAACGTTTCAACTACATTTTATAGTGGTCCAACTACTTTTTTTTATCAAGGTAATGAATATTCACCAAAAAACTTTAATAATATTTATCCAAATGATGATATTACTATGGCTTATGCAATAGCCACAAGTGATAATGTATATGCCTTAAAAACGCATTTGTTTCTAGGAACAGAAATGCTTTATAATACCTTATTAGATTTTGGATTTACCTCAAAAATTACCAATAATCCTTCTTTAGCTCTTGGCACAAGTGAAGTATCTCTAAATGAGTTAACATTAGGATATGCAAAAATAGCAAGCAAAGGTTTAGACTTAAAAGAAACCTATGTTAACAAAATAACCGACAATAAAGGTAAAATATTATATGAAAATAATAATAAATTTGAACAAAAATTCAATAGTAAAACTTGTTATTTACTATCTGAGGCATTAACAAACACTTTTGATGGAAATATTAGAATTAATATAAGTCCTACTTGTTCTCAAATAAAACAATTCTTAACAACCACCTATGCCGCAAAAACTGGATCTACAGATTATGATGGATTGATCATTGGCTATAATCAAAATATATGTTTAGGAATATGGACAGGAAATGATCAAAATATGACAATTAATAATCAAGACACTAAATATATAAGATATATTTGGGCACAAGTAATGGAAGAGTACAATAAGAAAAAATATAAAAACTTAAATACTTGGTTTAATACTCATGAAAATGTTATTGCTATTAAGTTAAATCCAATAACTGGAAATATAGATGACTATTCTTCTTATAGGAAATATTTATATTATGACATTAATAATCTTCCTTCTATCTTATATTAAATAAATAATAAAAGCTTATGACTATCAATTAAGATAACCATAAGCTTTTTATGTTTTTAGAATATAACCTCAATTTCCATTTTTTCTCCATTACGAAGTATTTCAATTAATACTTTTGTACCAGAATTTGCAACGATTTCATGTAGTCTTAATGATAAATCCATATTCTTCTTTACAACAATTCCATCAAATTGAAGAATAATATCATCTTTCATTAATTTTCCCTCTGCAACAGTTCCAGCGCTTACATCAGTTATATAAATTCCATTTAAGACTCCCTCAGGCACTTTGTATTGATATTCCCAATTAGTTTCATCGCTTGTAAGAATATCTCTAACAGCTATACATGTAACACCTAGTCTTACTCTATCTGGAGCAATTCCTTTTTCTAAGTAAGGAATTAGAGTTGTTATTATATTGGATGTAATAGAAAATCCCATTCCTTCTGAATAATCTGCCACATATTTTAATGTATTTACTCCAATAACATTACCATATATATCTAATAATGGTCCCCCACTATTACCTGAGTTTATTGAAGCATCATGTTGAATGCAAGCTTGTTCCCAATCATTAACTCCATCATCATCTGTATCTACATTCATATATCTCAATGGGTATGAAACAATTCCTAAAGTTGTTGATGAGTAAAATTCTAATCCTTGAGGATTACCAATTGCTATTACAAAATCTCCAGTCTTAAGTTCATCTGAGTTTGCGAATTCTAAAGGTGTAATATAACTATTGTATTCAAATTTAATAACAGCAACATCAATTTTAGTATCAAACTTAATAACTTCTGCAGGAATTTCCTCATCAATTTGATGTAAATATACTTTAATTAAATCTGAATCTTCTACCACATGTTTATTTGTTATTGCATAACATACAAACTTATCTGCTTCATCTTTGTTTGTTGTTTCTTTATCCCCTTTATAACAAAGAGTTTTATATACAAAACCACTTCCTAAAGATTGTTTATAATATTTATTTAAATTATTTAGTTTATAATTTGTTACACCAATAATAGAATATTTAGTTTTTTCAACAACACTATTTATTGCATCCTCAATTTTATTTACATTTTGAATATCTGAATAGGAATTACCCTCTCCATCTTCTTTTACTAAAGTTGATAAATCTAATAATTTATTCCAAGTTAAATCAGAAGTATATTTCCATTCTAAATAATTAACGTTAATTCTAAATTCTACTTGTTTACCATCTTGGCCATCTTTTCCATCTTGGCCATCTTTTCCATCTTGACCATCTTTTCCATCTTGACCATCTTTTCCATCTTTTCCAGCTTGGCCACTTTCACCTTGAAGGCCATCATTTCCTCTTAGCTCTTCAAGATTATATAATTTAGTCCATTCACTATCTCCAACATATTGCCATTCCAAATATCCCTCATTTACTCTAAAAGTAACTTCTTTACTACTAGTTTGGCTATTACAT
>JAZNJG010000096.1:0-4999 GCA_045577945.1 Bacilli bacterium
TATAAAAAAAACAAATACTTTTATCATTTATTTTTTATATTAATAAATGAATTTTTCCTATAATTAAATAAAATAAAACTTGCATAAAAGCAAGTTTTTTATTCTTCTTCTTTTTCAAATTCTTCTTTTGATACTCCACATAGAGGACATTCATAATCTTCTGGTAAATCTTCAAATTTTACACCTTCAGCTTCTTCATCGTACACATAACCACAAACTTGGCAAACATATTTCATATTTAATTCTCCTTAATTTTATATATTTTTATTATCTATTTTTTCCATAAACCATGCAAATTACAATAAGCATAAACTGCTTCGACCTCATCACCTTCACATAAAGTGAAGCAAACTTCTGGTTTTTGTCCTGGCACTAATTGTTTTCTTTGGTTACCTTGTTTAGTTTGAATAGAAACCCATTCAATAAAATGTTCAGGAACCATTGGATGATCAATTGATCCAACATTTACAACAACTTTATTACCTTCAACTTTATATTCTGGAATATGTTTTTCCCTGCTGGCTTCTACAGTTCCAGGAACTAATTCTTTCATTTTTTCTCCGCAACATACAATACTAACTCCTGATTCCTTAACAACAGCAACTATATTCCCACAATGTTCACATATTAAAAATTTTTGATTCATTATATTCATCCTTTCATTTTCTCTATTTACGATATCATTATACCATTATATCTGACATATGTCAATAATATTTAATGTATTTTTTAATTTTTTTAAAATTTTATATGACTATAATATAACAACGAATAATAAATATTATACAATATAGGAAGACTGTACTATATAATATTGTATTATATAATATAGAAAGACCTCTTTTATATTTTATGCATAAGTTGTAGTATTTATTAATTTTTTTATTTTATTTATAGTTGGAAGAAATACAAATATTGAAACTATCATAGCGGCTAATTCTGCAATTGGGATTGACCAAGCTATTCCCTCCACCCCAACAATAACATTAAGCAATAACATTAATGGAGCATCTATTGTCCCTTTTCTCATGAATGATATTATTAATGGTTTAATCTTTTGACCCAAAGCCTGCATTATTGTTATACACATTAAAGATACAGCTTGCATTGGGCATATTATACATAATACTCTGATGAAATATTGGCTATATTCTATTGTTTTAACATCATCAATAAAGAAACTTGACACTGGGGCTGCTAGGAAAAACAGGAATAATGTTGTAACTACAGATAGAACACCTAAATACTTAAAAGTAGTTTTTATTGCTTCGTACATTCTTTTATAATTTTTAGAAGAATAATTATACGCTATCAATGATATTACCCCTTGTGACATACCTATCGAAACTGCAAATGTCATCATATCAATTTTTTTTGCTATTCCCATCCCCGCTGTTGTTGCATCAGAATATGAAGCCATTAAGTTATTAAGGATAGTGTTTGAAATTATACCCATTAAATTCATTACAAAATTCGGAAGTCCTATTGATAGCACTTCTTTTGGTATTTTCTCACTAAAAGTTAAATATTTGGGATTAAGTGTTATTGTAATTTTTTCACGATTTTTCACAATTACTATTAATAAATAGCATAAGGAAATATAATTTGATATTGTTGTAGCAATTGCGGCACCTTTTATGTCTAAATTAAATCCAAAAATGAATAATGGATCAAGTATTATGTTTAAGATTCCTCCTAATGCAATACCTATCCCTGCTTGCTTTGAAAAACCTTCTGAACGAATTAAGTGAGCAAGGCATCCACTCAAAACTGTAGGTATTGCTCCTATTGTTACTGTCCAAAATAAGTAATCAAAACAATACTCATAAGTGCTGTCAGTTGTACCAAATAATGGTAATATATATGGCTTAAAGATTAAAAATAATAGTCCATAGAAAAGAGCAATAATACCTGACATCCAAACGCAGAAAGCAGATACTTTCTTTGCTTTTTCTTTATCACCTTTCCCTAAGCTTCTTGAGATAAGACTTGAACCACCTATTCCAAGTAAATTAGCAAAACCAGATAACAAAATAAAGGGAGGCATGCATAAAGTAGCAGCTGCCACTTGTGAAGGATCATCTAACTGTCCTATAAAAAAAGTATCAGCCATATTATATAGTACTGTTATCAGTTGACTTAGAATTGTGGGGACAGCAAGTGCAATAATAGCTTTAGAAATAGGTGCAGTTTCATATAGTTCACCTTTAGTTTTTAATGCTTTTACTTGTGACATATTATTCACCTCTTCATTATTATATCACTTTTTTGTTTTTTTGTGTGCTTTTTTGTATGTGAGTATTTAAAAGAGACTACTTTTAAAAGTAATCTCTATTTATTCATTTATAATACTTTACTTAAGAATGATTTGGTTCTTTCGTTCTTAGGATTATCGAAAATTTCGTTCGGAGTTCCTTCTTCAACAATTTCACCAGCATCCATGAAGATTATTCTATTACTTATCTCCCTTGCAAAACCCATTTCATGTGTAACAATAACCATTGTCATTCCTTCATCAGCTAATTCTTTTATTAAGTTTAAAACTTCGCCTACCATTTCTGGGTCTAATGCAGATGTTGGTTCATCAAATAACATAACATCAGGGTTCATACAAAGACTTCTAATTATTGCTACTCTTTGTTTTTGACCACCTGATAGTACAGATGGATATACATCTTTTTTATCGTATAAACCAATTCTATTTAAGAGATTTGTAGCTTTTTCTATTGCTTCTTCCTTAGTCATTAATTTAAGATGTACAGGAGCTAAAATTAAATTATCCATTATTGTCAAGTTATTGAAAAGATTAAAGTGTTGAAAACACATTCCCATTTTTTGTCTTCCCAAGTTAATATCAATCATATTTTCTTGAAATTTCTTTTTTAGTAGTTTCCTATATTCTTTTCCTTCATTTTTTTCATTAAGTAAATCTTTTTCTTTGATTTCTTTAATAATGATCTTTTTTAATTCTTCATCTGAAAGATTTTTTGATGCTTTATATTCTTCAAATAATTTTTTGAAAGTTTTACTAGAAAGTATTATTTCCTCATGTAAATATGGATCAATCGGTGTGTATAGTTTTTCATTCACCCATACCTCTCCAAACGTTGGAGTTTCTAGTAAATTCATACATCTTAATAAAGTACTCTTTCCACTTCCACTTGGGCCAATAATAGATACTTTTTCACCTTTTTTAATTTCGCAACTTACACCTTTTAATACTTGTAATTTGCCAAAATTTTTGTATATATTCCTAACGCTTATCATTTGATTGCATTTTCCTTTCAAATAGTTTAATAGCTAAAGTAATTGCATAAACTATAGCCAAATATAATAATGCAGCTATTAAAGCGGGAGCCATATAACTAGCTAATTCAAAATTTAATGTAGTAACTGCTTGATTTAAGTCAAATGTTAATGTTCCTACTGTAGCACCAACTATTGGAATAATTGCAGTTTCCTTTACTAAAGCAATTAATTCATTACCAATTGAAGGAATTACATTTTTTACCGCTTGTGGGATTATTATTTTTGTCATTGTGGTAAGTTTTGTTAAACCCAATGAACGTCCAGCTTCCATTTGTCCCTTATCAATAGACATAATACCTGCTCTAATGCTCTCAGATACATATGCACCAGAGTTAATTCCGAAAGTAATGATTACAGCAGTTGGTTTAAAACCAGGGAATGCCAAGATTACAAATACCATTACAATAAGTTGTAAGGCAACTGGAGTACCTCTTATAATTGTTGTATAGCACTCACAAATAATATAAGGAATCTTTAAAGCCTTACTGTCTTTTGCAAATATTTTAATTATTGCCACAATAAACCCTAATAACAAACCAATAACCGCTGCGATAGCGGTTATTATTAAAGTGTTTGTAAACCCTTCTAATAAATAACTTCTATACTCAGCGGTTGTTATAATTTTCCAAATATCTTGAAATAGTTCCATACGATTTTATTCTAATCCTAAATGTTTGTTAACTAATTTTTGAATACCGTTAACACCATTTTCATCTTCTTTTAATAATTCATCTAAAACTTTATTAATTGCAGCTAATAATTCAGTTTGTCCTTTTGTAACAGCGATTGCATATTGATCATATGCTAATTCATCTTCTTCACCTTCACCACCTTCATAGTATAATGGTAAGCAAGCTAGATTTTCTTTACCTTTAACTAAACTCTTAGCAGGTAATTCATCAATAATTACATAATCAATATTTAAACCGATATCATTGATTGCAACACTTAAAGTTTGGAAATCAGTTTTATTAACGCCTTCTAAAGATCCTCCTTCAGCAATTTCATCACCTAAGAATAAATCAGCAGTAGTACCACCTTGAACACCGATACCTTTTTCAGTTTGTAAGCTTGACCAATAAACACCAGTATTTCCATCTGTCATTCCATTAAATTGAATACCTGTAGTTTTATTGTAAATAACATATAAATTAGCTTGATAATAAACTTTAGAGAAATCTACTTTTTCTTGACGTTCAGCTGTAATAGATAGACCAGCAGCACCTACATTTGTAAGTTTACCTTGGGATACAGTATCAACAATGATATCAAAACTTACACTCTTAAATACCACTTTTTTACCTAATTTTTCACCAACTTTATTCATGATGTCTACATCTACACCTACGATGTTATTTCCATCTACATATTCAAATGGTGCAAAACCAGCTTCTGTATAAACAATTAATTGTTCTTCTTTTTGACAAGAAGTAGCACACACTAATGCTACAGCACATAAACATAATAATAATAATTTTTTCATAAATAATTTTCCTCCTTAAATTAATAAAACACCTAGAAAAGATTCCTCTTCTAGGTGCAATCATCAATAATCAGGCTTTAAAAACTATAAGCCTCATTGTAGCAACTAGCTTATAATTATGTGAAAATTAAAAGCTAATCGCATAATTATAATCAAGGAATTAATCCTATCTTTTCCAAATATTTTTATTTTATGTAATCATTATAC
>JAZNJG010000097.1:0-2401 GCA_045577945.1 Bacilli bacterium
ATTAGATGAGCATATTTTTTCAATAAAACAAAGAAATATAAAATTAATTATAAAATCAAAAATTATTATTAAGTCCAAATACACTACCATTTAATCACCATGTATATTATATATTATTTAAAATAAAGAATTTGTCATAAAAAAAGAAAAATAAAAAACTCTAGTTTAAACTAGAGTTTGTAAAATCAATTATTAATAAATATTATTTTTTATTTTTAAATGATTCAATTAACCATTCAGGTCCTTGATCATCAACATTATCTTTATTTATTACTGTTTTTTTGCCTGGAACTTCATCTTGTTTTGGTTCTTCTTTTACTTCAGCATCTTGATAACCAGTTGCTATAACAGTAACGATTAATTCTCCACGAAGTTCCATATTGAAACCAGCACCATAAACAATATCAATATCAGAAGTTGAAGCACTTCTAATTTCATTCATAACAGTAATAACTTCATCTAATGAAATATCTACGTCACTAGTAACAAATACGATTGCATTTGTAGCACCATTAATATCAGTTTCAAGTAATGGACTCTTAATTGCGGCACGAGCAGCTTCTATTGCTCGATTTTCACCAGAAGCAACACCAATACCCATTAATGCAGTAGTACTACTACCTTTCATAATATTTCTAACATCCGCAAAGTCAACATTAACAAGGCCTGGAACATTAACGATTTCAGCTATACCTTGAACACCACGAGAAAGAACATTATCAACTTCTTTAAACGCATCTAACATAGATGTGTTTGGTGGTATAATGTCTCTAACTTTGTCATTAGAGATAACGATTAGAGTATCAACATATTGACGTAATTTTTCAATACCTTCTAAAGCTTGATTCATACGTCTTTTTCCTTCAAATGTGAAAGGTTTAGTAACAATACCAACTGTTAAACAACCTAATTCTTTACTTATTCTTGCAATAACAGGAGCAGCACCAGTTCCAGTTCCACCACCCATACCAGCAGTAATAAATACCATATCACTACCACGAAGTAAATCCTTAATTTCTTCTTCGTTTTCTAAAGCGGCTTTTTCACCTACTGAAGGATCTGCACCAGCACCTAATCCTCTTGTTAATTGTTTTCCAATTTGCATTCTATATTCAGATTTAGATACACGAAGAACTTGAGAATCAGTATTAATTGATATAAAATCAACGCCTTTAACGTCTCCTTCAATCATTCTATTAATGGCGTTTCCACCGCCACCACCAACACCAACGACCTTTATAACGGGTTTTTCGCTAAATGTTTCTTGTTCATACATAACTATTTCCTCCTCTAATCCAAATATCATAGTATTACAATTATAGCATATTTAAATAAAAAAATAAATAGTAAAATTACAAATTTTCTCATTTTTTACTAAAAATTAATTATGTCCCACTCACATTCTAAATTTATTTTTTTCAATTCATAAATTTTATCTTTAATATAATTAATTAGGTTATAAATATCTTCACTTGTGGCATTATTTTCATTAATAATAAAATTAAAATGTTTTTGAGAAACTGCTGCTCCATTTACTCTATAACTATTAAGATTACAATCTTTAATCAATTCCCAAGCTTTTATTTCATTAGCATTTTTAAAAGTTGATCCTGCATTGATTTTATTTAGTGGTTGTTTTAATAATCTATATTCTCTATACATTTTTTTCTTTTCTTTTATTATATTTATGTCTTTACATTTATTAAAGATCAATTCTACATAAAGGACAATCATTTGTTTGTCTATTAAACTTTTTCTATATGAAAAATTAAGTTCTTTATTATTATACCACCTTAAAGATTCTTTATTCATTGCTAAAACTCTTAATACATGATTTTCATTATGATAGTCAAAACATGATGAATTATTTTTTATTAACCCACCTATAGTACTAGGTAACATAAATAAGGCTTCCATTCCTGTTGCATAGTGTTTTTCTAGTTCAATGCACATTTTATTGCACATTATTCCAGATGATACTGTGATTTTTACACAATCTTCGTATTCTTTTATTATCATTAGTTCTTCCATTTTCTTCAAGCACAAAACGATTCCATCATAATCTTTGCTTCCAGCTAAAATATTACTTCCGTTACCGATGATATAATATTTATATTCTTTTTCGATAATGTAGTTATATATCTTTATAAGTGCCTCAACAGATGCAGGAAATATAACTATCTTTATCCGACCTCCAACCTTTAGTGTTGTTAAATCAGAAAACGATAAGTTATATTGACATTCTCCTAGTTTATATTTAATTATGTATTCTGTTATATCTTTATAATTATTTATCTAATCACCTCATATTTTAATTTATTCATTTATAATCTTTAATAGATTTTCATAAAATAAGTATTTACAATTAACATTTACCTCATTCATATTATCTAAAATGAAA
>JAZNJG010000098.1:0-15042 GCA_045577945.1 Bacilli bacterium
AAATAGTGAAACTGAAAAAGAATTATCAAATAAATTTTTATTAGACAAACTTAAAAACATCTGTGTCTTATATTCTCATGATATGCCGATATTATGTAAAATATCTTATAATGATAAAATAATAGAGGGAGTACCTAGTTATATTGATGGAAATAATCTTTATATTTATGTTAAAGGAAATCAAGTTGTCATAGATATTTTAGAAATAACAGATTTTAAAATACTAGAAATTTAAATGATTAACCTTGAGTATTTTGAGAACAACCAGAATTGCATATGTCACAACAAATAGGGGCTAGGCATTGCAATGCACAAATGCAGTCAATACTTAAAATGATTGTATAATTTGTACATGTGAATGTTGCAGTTGAACTGTCAATTAATCTTAAAATAACAGCATCATTTTTAATGTTTTCGATTCTGAAAACAGTAGTTGGTGTTAATGTTGTTTGCTCAGGAATATTAACTGTTAGAGGATTTCCATTTGATAAATATGCAATGATAGGTTTTGTGTTGTAAAAAGCAGAAATTAACGAACCTTCGCACCCTTCACAAAGATTTTGAACGGTTGCAGCTTTTTGCATTTGATCGATTTTTGAAATTGTTTCATAAATATAACCTTTACTAGAAATTAATTGTGTTTGTTGAGGTTGACAAGCCATATACGTTTCACCATCCTTTCAATATATAATATGATTTAGTTTATAAAGTGATAATGAAATAATGATAATTAATAAAATTAAATAAGTAATAAAAAATTTAATTTTAATGTTTTAATATAGTTTTATATGTGGTATAATATTTGTAAAATGGAGGAAAATTTATGTTTTTACTAAGTGAGCAAGACTTATCTATAATTTTATTGTTGTGTTGTATCGTACCAATAGGAGTATTAATTATTGTGGCTCTATTTTTAAGAGTGCGTAATAGTAAAATTAAAAAAAGTAATCTTGATGAAAAAATAAACGAACAAGATATAGATCAAGATCAAAGAACTCAGTTCTTAAATGCATATGGCGGAGGAGAAAATGTTCAAGAAGTTTCTATCGAAAGAAATAAAGTCTCTGTAAAAGTAATTGATATAGAAAAAGTTGATGGAGATGTTTTAAGAGAACTTGGTGCATCTAATGTACTATTAATTGGTAATGAAGTAAGATGTTCTTATGAAGATAGAGCAGAATATATTTATAAATTAATTAAGTAGGTACTAATTATGAATTTAAAAAATTATAATGGTTTAGATGAGAAGATTATTGCGAATATCAGAGTTGTGACTCAAGAAATGATTTCTAATGCGAAGTCAGGACATCCTGGTGTAGCATTAGGTGCTGCAGGGATTATGCATGTTTTATTTTCTAAAGTTTTAAAACAAACAAGAAAAAATTCAAAATGGTTTAACAGAGATCGTTTCGTTTTAGCAGCAGGCCACGGCTCTAGCTTATTATATACATTATTACATTTATGTGGATATAAAATATCTAATCAAGATCTAAAAGATTTTAGAAAATTAGGAAGTATTACTCCTGGACATCCTGAATATGGCTGGACTGATGGCGTTGACTGTACTAGTGGACCATTAGGACAAGGTATTGCTGTGGGGGCTGGTATGGCATTAGCAGAGGCTTTTCTTGCAGAAAGATACAATAGAGAAAACTTAAAGATATTTAATAATTATACATATGTCTTATGTGGTGATGGTGATTTACAAGAAGGCGTTACTGTCGAAGCTTTAAGTTTAGCTGGACATTTAAAACTTAATAAGTTAATTGTTTTATATGATTCTAATGATGTTCAACTTGATGGGATGGTTTCTGATTGTAATGATGAAGATGTTAAAACAAAAGTTGAGTCAATGCATTTTAAATATTTGAAGGTTGAAGATGGAGAAAATACTGAAGATATTTTACTAAAGGTTGAAGAGGCTAAGAAGAGTGATAGACCTACTTTGATAGAAATCAAAACTGTAATAGGTAAGACTTCTTCACTTGAAAATGATTGTGCTGTTCATGGAGCACCTCTTCCTTTAGAGGAAGTGTTAAAAATGAGAGAAGCATTTGGTGAAGAACCATATTCATTCTGCAAAGAGACTATTGATTATTATAATAGCGTAATTGAAAGAAATGAAAAGATTTATGAAGAAGAATTAAAAGTATTAGAGGAATATAAGGAAAAATATCCTGCTGAATATGCAGAAATAGATATGTTCTATAATGGAAAAGATACTCTTAAAAAAGCTGATCTAGAAATGGATTTTGATCCGACATATGGAAAAGCTACAAGAAACGCAGCAGGCGAAGTGTTAAAAAGAATTAGTGAGTTATGTCCAAACCTAATGGGTGGTTCTGCAGACTTAGCTAAATCAACAAATATCAAAGGCTCTGATGGAAACTTTACAGGGAACTTCCGTAATGGAAGAAATATATGCTATGGTGTTAGGGAACATGCAATGGCTGCTATGACTGCTGGAATAACTCTAAATGGAATTACTAGAGGATTCTGTGGAGGATTCTTTGTATTTTCTGATTATATGAAACCAAGTATGAGATTAGCTGCATTAATGCGTATTCCAGTTATGTATTTCTTTAGTCATGATAGCATAGCAGTTGGAGAAGATGGACCAACTCATCAACCAATTGAACAACTTACAATGTTAAGATCAATTCCTAATATGAATGTTATTAGACCTTGTGGGAAGGAAGAAACAAAAGAAGCTATTTTAATAGCATATAATTCAAAACAAAACCCAACAACGGTAGTTCTATCTCGCCAAGTATTACAAGAGTCTAGAACTGAAGAAAATGCTAAAGAAAACTTAACTAAAAAAGGTGCATATATAATTTCAAAAGAAAATGGAAAACTAGATGCGATAATTCTAGCAACTGGAACTGAAGTTTTACTAGCTATAGAGACACAAAAACTTCTAGAAGAAAAAGGAGTTTATGTAAGGGTTGTAAGTATGCCATCAATGTTCCTGTTTGATAAGATGCCAAAAGAATATCAAGAAGAAGTATTACCTTCTGATGCATTTATATATGGTCTAGAAATGAGTGATGCAGTTCATTTCTATAAATACATCAAAAATGGCTATTTACAAAATATTACTAGATTTGGTAAATCTGGTAAACTAAGTGATGTTATAAAAGACTTTAAGTTTACTAAAGAAGATGTTGCTAATAATATTATTAACTTATTAAAGAAATAATAAATAACTAAAATAAAAAATTATATCAATATAAATATATAGATATATAAATATAGAAATATAGAAAATGTGTCATTCACATTTTCTTTTTTTGTTTGATTAGTTAATTAATTAGTGGTAAAATATAAACATAATAAATAATATTAATATAACTAATGTAAAAAAATATAAAAAACTTAAATATAAAAAACTTAAATATAGAAAACTTAAATATAAAAAAATTAAATATAAAAAAATTAAATATAGAAAAACTTAAATATAGAAACAAGAATAAAGGAAAAGGAGATAGTTATGAAGGAAAAAAAGAGTATAAGCGATTATGTGTTTAGTGGATTAATTGTTGCGGGGATATTATTAATTCTATTTGCTTTGTATTATATATACATTCCAATCTTTAATTTTGGAAATATAAGATTTTACTTCTTTGTGTGGCTTGTGGCGTCTGTATTGATATCATTAGTGACAATTTTGGTTTCAAGATTGATGATTAAGAAAAATGGAGATAAAACATATTATGTTATTAAATATGACAAATTCAGCCATACATTGGTAAGAGAAGAAGTAACTTATGATGAGAAGTATGGCAAGATTAGAATAATAGTGAAGACCTTAATCTTTGTTGGGATTATAACTATAGCGTTCCTGATAATTATGGGGATTGTGGGATCTAAATTATTTAGTTCAAAAGCATATTATGAACAACTAGAAATAACTGAAAAGAGTGAAGAAGAGTTAAAAGAGGTATTTGATTTTGATAAGAGTAATGTATTGCTTCCTGTAATTGATAAAGATTTAGCTTTTAAACTTGCACAAGCATCTTTAAGAGATTATGGAGCGCAATATACAATAGACTATGATAATTTTACATTGATTAGTGTGAATAGAAATGGGAAAAGCGAGCTAGTTAGAATTGCTCCACTTGAATACTCTACTTTTTTCGTATCTTTGTCAAGAATTGATCAAGGTACAATAGGATATATTGAAGTGAATGTGGTAACAAAAGAAACTACTTTAGTAAAGATTGATGAAGGACTTAAATATATGCCTAGTGCAATTTTAAATTATGATTTAGATCGTCATATTAGATTTGAATATCCTACAGAGATGTATGATGAATATAATTTTGAAATAGATGATGAAGGAAATCCATATTGGATTATTCCAACATTTAAAAAAGAAATTGGAGTTATATCAGGTCCCACAGCAAAAGGAGTTATTGTTGTGAATCCAATTAATGGAGAAATCAATAAGTATAGTTTAGGAGAAGAACCTGCATGGATTGATAGAACTGTAAATGAAAGTATCGTTGATACTCAAGCCACAAATGCATTTACATATAAAAATGGATTTTTAAATGTTCATTTTGGAGAAAAGAAAGAAGTATTTCAATTATCTGATGGATACAATTATTTTATAAAAGATGGTCAAACATACTATGTTAGCTGTATTACATCACCTAATGAAAACGACCAAACATCTATTGGATTTGTAACTATAAATTTGAAAACAAGGGAAGCTGCCAAATATTATGTGAGTGGAATAACTGAGATGAGAGCAAGAGAGATTGCGATGAATCATGCAGATGTAAGAGCTCAACAATTAACAGCTACATGGCCACTACTTATTAATTACAAAGATGTTGAAACATATTTTATCGTTTTGAAAAATGATGTGCAATCTCAAAAAATGGTATTTGTAAATGTTAAAGACGGAGAATTGATTGCTATTGCAGATACTATTGAAGAAGTAAAGGCTGAATATGATAAGTTATTATCAGATAGTGGGAATGCAGCAGTTGATGTGGTTACGATAGAAGGAAAAGTAACTCGTATTAGAGATTTAGGAGAAACAATTGAATTTATGGTTGACACACATCCAGAAAAATATTTTGTATTAACCCCTACAATTAGTCTAGATGCTAGATTTATTCAAGTTGGGGATAGTCTTATTTTGAAATGTAATGACTATACTGAATATTATTATGTTATTGAATGTAAAAACAATAAAGAATAATACTGATATTAATACATAAATGAAAATGTACAAAGGCAATAGGCTATTAAGCTTGTTGCTTTTTCTTTTATAAATCTTTATATTTTTCTTTTTATGTGTTATAATAAATAAAAATATATTGGAGGTCTTTTGATATGAGTGTGAAAGAAATCAATTTCATGAATGAATTTTCTAAATATAAAGAGGATATAATAAAACATACTATAAACTTAGTTAAGATACCTAGTACGTTAGTTGATAACGAAATAGTTGATGGTGTATGTTATCGCTTTGGCTATCAAAACAAACTTGCATTAGATTACTATTTAGACTTAGCTGAAGAATTAGGGTTTAAAACAAAAAATATTGAAAATGTGTGTGGGGAAGTAGTCTATGATTTTGGAGCACCCGAAGATAGTGAAATTTTTGCATGCTTATGTCATTTAGATGTTGTTCCAGCGGATGGTGAATGGAAAAATCCTCCTTATGAACCTTGGATAGAAGATGGAAAAATCTATGGTAGAGGTACATCAGATGATAAAGGGCCAGCTGTAGTTTCTCTATATGCATTAAAAGTATTAAAAGATTTAAATATAAAAGTTTCTAGAAAAATAAAACTTATCGTTGGAACAGATGAAGAAAGTGGTTCAAGAGGTTTACATCGTTATATGGAACTTGAAAAAAATCCAGATTTAGGAATATCACCAGATGCAGATTTTCCAATTATATTTGCAGAAAAAGGAATAACTTCGTTTGAAATATCAGGTAAGAACGAAAGTGGAATAAAGGCTGAAGGTGGCGTAAGATTAAATGTTGTTGCTCCATGGGCAAAGTTCACATCAGATATTGACCTTCCGGATTTTGTGGAAAAGACAAGTGGAAAGATTATTGATGGAGAATATTATATTGAAGGCAAGAGTGCTCATGCAATGGAACCTAATAATGGTGTCAATGCTATTAAAGAATTTGTAAAATATATTCATGATAAAGTAAGTGATAATTTTATTAACTTTATTTATGAAAAATTAATGAATACTAGATTAAAAGATATGGGATTAGATATAACTGATGTTGAAATGGGTGATTTAACTATGAATATCGGTTTGCTAAAAATGGATAAAGAATCAAAACTTGGTATTAATATGAGATATCCAAGAAACTTGGATTTCAATAAATTCTATGAATCTTTTAATAGGCAAGCAAAAGAGTATGGTTTAGAAGTAAAAGTTTTGAGCAATACGAAACCTCATTATATTGATCCGAAATCCGATTTCATTGCTAAGTTACATAAGTCTTATATAAAATATACAAACGATTATTCACCACTTAAGACGATAGGTGGAGGAACATATGCTCGTGAAATAAACAATGGTGTAGCTTTCGGTGTTAAATTCCCAAATGAAGAAGAAATGGCTCATGAAGTAAATGAATATATTAAAATAGATAGTTTAATGAAAGCGGGAGTAATCATAACTGACGCTATCTATAATATTAATAAACAATAACAAAAAAATATAAAGATAGAATATATAGAGAATAATTATGAGATTAAGAAGAGTAAAAGGTGTAGAAGATAAAATTAAAGAATATAGTCATATAATAATAGAAAAACCTTGCGAGTTAAAAGGTAAATGGAAAGAAAAATTCGGAAATGATAATCCAATACATTTAGAAATTGGAATGGGCAAAGGTAAGTTCTTAAGGGAAAAAGCTTTGAGAGAACCTAATGTAAATTTTATTGGATGTGAATTATCTGATAGTATTATCTATAAAGCAGCTAAAACAGCAGATAATGAATACGAAAAATATCCTAATTTATTAATGATTAATTACGATGCCCTTAAGTTGTCTGACGTATTTGAGGAAGGAGAAATAGGAAAAATCTATTTAAATTTTAGTGATCCTTGGCCTAAATCAAGACATGAAAAAAGACGATTGACAAGTTCTCCTTTCTTAAAAGTCTATGAAATGATTATCGAGAAAGACGGAATATTAGAGTTTAAAACTGATAATAGAGGTTTATTTGAATATTCTATAATATCATTACATAAAGAAGGTTATGAGTTTTTAGAACTATCACTTGATTTACATAATTCTAATTATGAAGATATTGTAACAACAGAATATGAAGATCGTTTCTCTGGAATGGGAAATGTAATATATTTTATTAAAATAAAACTATCAAGATAAATACAGAATTAAATAATATGAATATCAGAAAGGATAAATTATGGATATTGAATTAATGAATAAGATTTCTTCTTTACATGGTCCAAGTGGAAATGAAACAAAAGTTAAGAAATTTATGAAAGAAAATTTACAAAACGCAGATGAAATTTTAGAAGATAGAATGGGTGGAGTATTTGGTGTATATAAGGGCACTGAAGAAGGTCCAAAAATTATGATTTGTGCTCATATGGATGAAATCGGTACTATGGTAACTAGTATTACAAAAGATGGCTTATTAAAGATGATTAATATTGGTGGAATTAATCCAGAAGTATTAGTATCACAAAATGTATATGTTGAAACAAATACCGGGAAATTAATCAAAGGTGTTGTAAGTTCTGTTCCTCCACATATTTCAAAAGATAATAAATTTTCAATTGAAGATTTAACTGTTGATATTGGTGCAGTTGATTATAACGAAGTAAAATCATATGGAATTGAAATTGGGTCTTTTATTTCACCAGTTGATTGTTTTTATGTAACAGAAAATGGTAAAAGAGTTGTTAATAAAGCTTTTGATGATAGAATGGGATGTGCATTAGTTTTAGAATTAGCAAAAGAAATTAAAAATATAAAACATCCAAACACTGTAATTTTAGGTGGAACAGTACAAGAAGAAGTAGGTTTAAGAGGTGCAAAGGTTTCAACTGCAATGATTGAGCCAGACTTATTTTTGACAATTGATGTAAGCCCAATGATGGATTATTTAGGAAAACCTGACGAAGGTAAACTTGGAGGAGGATTCTTAGTTAGATATTATGACCCAGGATGCATCATGCCTCCTAAACTAAAGAAATATATTACTTCATTAGCAGAAAAGAATAATATTTCATATCAATACTTTAAATCAAAAGGTGGAACAGACGCTGGTGCTGCTCAATATGCTGGTATTGGAACATTAGCTACAACAATCGGATTGCCAGGAAGATATATACATTCTCCAGCCACAATGGTTGATTTGAGTGATGTTGAAGCTGCTAAGCAAATCATTATTAAAATTATTGAAGAATTTAATAGTGATAAGTTGAACGATTTATTAGATTAATATAATAGTGTAGGTATAGGATGAATAAAGATTGTTTAAACAAAAAAGGACTTATTTTATTGGCAAATGGATTTGAGGATACTGAGGCTATCACAACAATAGATATATTGTATCGTGCGGGAATTAAACCACTAATGGTTAGCATGAATGATGAGATAATTCTTACTCAATGTAAGAATGAATTAGTCGTAAAAGAAAGTATAAAGAATATTGACTTTAAAGAATTTGATTTTTTGGTTATTCCTGGCGGTGGAGCTGTAATGAATAATCTAATTAAGAATGATTACGTAGATAAGGCAATTAATTCATTTATAAAAGATGGTAAACTTGTGGCAGCAATTTGTGCAGGTCCAATGACGATTGGTAAATTAGGATACCTAAGGAATCGCAAATTTACTTGTTTTCCAACATGTGAAGAAGGTATAGATGGTATCTATACGAAAAACGGTGTGGAAGTAGATGGGAACATAATTACAGGAAAATCAATGGCTTATACAATTCCATTTGCTTTAGAGATAGTTAAGTATGTGCTAGGAGAAGAGAAAGCTAAGCAAGTAGAAAATAATATTTATGCAAAATAAATTTTTGAATGTAATGTACAAATATCTAAAAGGTATTTGTACTTTTTTTATTTATTTATATATTTTGTTTTAAAAATTTGTTATAATAAGCATATGAAAACTGAAATGAAAATTTTATAATTCAGAAAGGAACACTATGAAACAAACAAAGAAATTTTGGATAGCTCTAGGAACAGGAGTAGCAATATTCTTTTTAATAATTTTAATAAGTGATATAATTGAAACTGGAGAAAGAATTAGAAAACTTCATCCTTATTTAGAGTATGGATTTTACGGACTATCGGTGATTTTATTTTATTTTTTAATCTTTAATCCTATTCGTATAATACTTTTCTCTCCAAGTTTTAATATAGTTACAATTTTTGATGAAGATAACAAGAAAAACATAAAAGTATATCATAAAGTGATAAAAACATTAGAAAAGAATAATAGCATTGATGAAAACGATAGAACAAGATTAAATAGTTGCGAAACTATTGCTGACTTAAGAGAAGAATTATCTAAAGTATTTAATGAAAAGATAAAAAGGGATATTAATAAGATAATTAGAAAAACAGCTACAACAGTAATGATTTCCACAGCAATTTGTCAAAATGGCAAATTAGATATGTATACTGTAGTTACATTGAATATAAAGATGATAAAAGAAATAGTTCAAAAGTGTGGATTTAGACCTACATATCCTAAAATTGGCAAGTTAGCAGTAAGAGTATTTTCAACTGCATTGATAGCTGAAAGTTTAGATGGTTTAAATATACCTGATTTATTCCCTCAAACCTCTACAAATATTTTGGCAGAAGTTCCGATGATTAAGCCAATAGCTTCAAGTATTGCTAGTGGTATTTCTAACGCGCTTTTAACGTTAAGAGTTGGAATTGTTACAAGAAATTATTTATTCTCAGAAAGTAGATTTGACAAAAAGGATAAAGTGATAATCAAGAACGATGTGAGAGTGAAAGCGATAAAAGAATCTTTATCGATTATTCCTGGAGTCGTTAAAGACGTGTTAGCATATTTTCCTAATAAAATAGCTAATTTATTCTTTAAAAAGAAAACAACAGATACTGAATAAATAGTTAAGTTATTAAGAATAATGAACTAATAATATTGCTAGATGATTTCATATGTGATAAAATAAATAATAATTCGGGGGTGAAATAGTGAGCAAAGAAGATGAAAAAAAGAATATATTTTATTATTCAAATGGAAAAGTAAATGATAATGAAACATATGTTATAGTAAAAGATAATGAAACATCTGAAGTCTTATCAAAGATGAAAGATAAGGAAATTGCTAATAAACCTAAAAAGATAACAAGCGAACAAAAGGATATTGAGGTTGCTATAGAAGAACCTAAGTTAGATGTTAATGTTGAAAGATATTTAGATGTTGACATTACGCAAGGTTTAAACGATGAACAAGTAGCAAAAAGAAAAGAACAAAACTTAACTAATGATACAGGCAATGATAAAGGGAAATCGATTCCTAAAATTATTTTAACGAATGTATTTACATTCTTTAATATTTTGTATTTTGTTATAACAATAATACTAATTATTCTAGGTGAATATGATAATTTACTATTCTTAGCTGTTGTTATTTTTAATTTACTGATAGGTATATATCAAGAAATTAGAGCAAAGTTAACAGTGGATAAAATGAAAATAATGTCTGCACCTAGCGCTGTAGTTATTCGTAATGGTGCTAAATTAGAAATACCAATTTCAGAGGTTGTTTTAGATGATATTTTAATGTTCTCATCTGGAAAACAAATTTGTGCTGACTGTACTGTATTAGATGGTAATGTAGAAGTAAATGAAGCTCTTTTAACTGGGGAAGCTGATGCGATACAAAAAACTCCAGGAAGTAAATTATTCTCAGGAAGTTTCCTTTCTAGTGGAACATGTATAGCAAGAGCTGATCATGTTGGAAATGACTGCTTTATAGAAAAAATGTCTTCTGATGCTAAGAAATATTCCCCACCTAGAAGTGAATTATTAAAAACTTTAAAAACCGTAATTAGAATTATCACAGTAATAATTTTTCCAATTGCTTTTTTATACATTTACTCAGGAATTGGAGACACTGTAGATTTCAAAACGATATTTAATAGCTTAGGACCTGTGGCATACATTATTCTAGCAATGATTCCGTCGGGATTATTCCTATTGACTAGTGTAGCTTTGTATGTTGGGGTATTAAGACTAGGTAAGAATAACACATTAGTTCAAGAGTTATATTGTATCGAAATGTTGGCGAGAGTAAATGTTCTTTGCTTAGATAAAACAGGAACTATAACTGATGGAACTATGAGGGTTTGTGATTGTGTAGAAGTTAATAATACGACTGATTATACAATCAGAGAAATAATTGGGTCAATGATGAGTTCATTTAAGGAAACTAACCCAACGAGTGAAGCATTAATAAAATATTTTGATAAAAATAATGTATTAACTCCAACTGAGATTATTCCTTTTTCATCAAAAAGAAAATATAGCGCTGTTACATTCGGTAATGACGGAACATTTATCATTGGTGCTCCCGATTTTGTTATCAAAGATAATTTTGAAATGATTAGCTCAAAAGTATCAAGATTTTCCGAACAAGGATGTCGTGTGCTAGTTCTTGGTTATTTACAAAATAAATTATTATCTGAGACTTTACCAACATATGTAAAGCCAATAGCTTTAATAGTTATTCAAGATCATATTAGAGATGATGCTGCTGATACAATAAGTTTCTTTAAACAAAATGATGTAGATATTAAGGTTATATCTGGTGATAATCCAGAAACGGTTTCTAAAATTGCTGATAGAGTAGGAATTGAAAACGCTGATAGATACATAAATCTTAATGGTATGACTGATGAAGAGATTGAAGATTGTGTATTTGACTATACTGTATTTGGACGTGTTACACCAAGCCAAAAGAGATTAATTGTGAAGACTCTTAAAAAACATGGAAAAACTGTTGCAATGACTGGTGATGGTGTCAATGATATTCCTGCCTTGAAAGAAGCAGATTGTAGTATTGCGATGGCATCTGGAAGTGAAGCTACAAGGTATGTTTCACATTTAGTTTTGATGGATTCAAATTTTTCTTCAATGCCTAAAGTAGTGAAGGAAGGAAGACGAGTAATTAATAATATTCAAAAGACATCGGCTTTATATTTGAGTAAAAACCTATTTGCTTTTCTTGTTGCTGTTATGTATATTATTATAAGATTTACGGCAGTTACAAATGGAAATATTGATTATCCTTTTGAACAAAAAAATTTACTTATAATTGAATTAATAATTGTTGGATTTGCGACGACTCTACTAGCAATTCAACCTAATAATGAACCTATCAAAGGTAAATTCATAATGAATGTGCTTAGAGAAATATTACCTGGGGCATTATCTATCTTAATATTCCAATTAATTTTGTTCTTCTGTCAAAATATTACTATAGGAGAATTATTATTCCCTAATTTGCTTAATAAAGATGTATTCTTTACGATATCATCTTTAGTTACTACAGGAATTATGTTCCTAGTATTGATTGAAGCTTGTAAACCATTTAATGGTTTCAGAAAATTAATTATTTCTGTTGTTGTGGTATTGATGGGAATAATTATATTTATACCATGGTTTTCGTCTAAGGCGGGATTATCGTATATTAATTTTGGTGGTAGTGAATGGTTGCTATTAATTATTTTATTACAAGCAATTTATCCAGCAATGCAAGGAATAAAGAAAGTGTTAACAATCTTACACATTATTCCATCTTCAAAAAAACAATAAATAACATATGAGAGATTTGTATAAGTCTCTCTTTTTTAACAAAAAGATTTAAAAGATATATTTAAAAAACAAAAGATTATCAATTTTAAAAATATCTTTACTTTTAATTGATTTTATGGTATAATATACAAGCATGAGATTATTCTCATCCTTGCTTCAAATAGAAGCCAAAAGACCAGAAGGAGGTGCGAAGAAATGAAAGCTTATACAGGTATGTACATTATTCGTCCAAACTTAACTGATGAACAATATCAAGCAGTTATCGCTGATATTAATGCAATTTTCACTAACAATGGTGGAAGCATTCAAGAAGTTAATGAATGGGGAATTCGTGATTTAGCGTATGAAATCGATGATCTTAAAAAAGGCTATTATGTAAAATTTGTTGTTAACGCTACAAATGAAGCTGTTGCTGAATACGACCGTATTTGTAATATCAAAGAAGATATTATTAGACACATTTTAGTTAAAGAATAAAAATTCAGACTAAATTTAAATTAAGGAGAAATATATGAACAAGGTTATTTTAGTAGGTAGATTAACTAAAGATCCAGAACTTCGTAAAACAAATACTGATATTTCTGTTGTGCAATTTGCTTTAGCAGTTAATCGTACTTATCAATCTCGTAACGGAGAAAGACAAGCTGATTTTATTAACTGTGTTGCATGGAGAAATCTTGCTGACCTTTTAGCAAAATATATGCGTAAAGGAAGTTTGATGGGTGTCGAAGGACAATTACAAACTAGAACTTATGAAGATAATACTGGTGCTAAAAGATATGTAACTGAAGTAATTTGTGAAAATATTCATTTCCTTGAGTCAAAAGGCACTCGTGAAAATGGTGGCTTTTCAGACATTAATTCATATGATATTCCTGAAGATCGTAATTCAAATCAAGGATTTGGTGGACAACCTAGTCCATTTGGTTCACAACAAATGAATCAAAATAAAGTAAATCAACAACCTAATCCTTTTGCATTCCCTCAACAATCAGGAAATCAAAACACAGGAACTCAACAACCTAATCCGTTTGAAGTTCCACAACAACCAAAATCACCAAAACCTGAAGATCCATTCGCTAGTTTTTCAACTAAAGGTGGAATCAGTGATGATGATTTACCATTCTAAAATAGGAGGATCAAATAATGGCAAACGCATTTCGTGGAAAAAGAAAAAAGACATGCTATTTTACTGATAATAAAATCGAAAAGATCGACTGGACTAATGTTGAATTATTAAGAAAATTCGTATCTGATCGTGGCAAAATCCTTCCTCGTCGTGTTACAGGAACTAAAGCTATTTATCAAAGAGAATTAGCAGTAGCAATTAAACGTGCTCGTCATATGGCATTATTACCATTCGTAAGAGAATAGTTTAAATTTTTGAATTCATACAATTTGCTTTGCAAAAATTAATACAAATCAAATTGCAAAAACTATTTCAATAACAAATGAATAATAACATATAACAAAATAACAAAAACAAAAGCTTAACATTACTACATGTTAAGCTCTTTTTTTATTCCTTTTATAATACCACTCAATTAAATCCCCACCTATATAAGTATTATTAATAATACACATAGCTATATCAAATATCTTACTTCTCAACCTTATTAGTAAAAATTTATCAATTATATCTTCATAATCAACAAATAATTTATTACATATCTCATTATAATCTACTATCTTACTCATAATCTACTTCTCACTATTATTACTAACTAAATACTCATCATTAATAATAGCTCAACCAATATCATAAATCTTCTGTCTAAGCTTATCTATTAACTCTTTCCCATATACTTCCTCAGCATTAATAAATAATTCTTCTTTTAGCTTTTTCATTTTTAAATTCTCCTTATAATATATTTTCATATAATTTAGCACTAGTATAAAAGTAAAAAAAAGAACTCAGTTGAAATTGAGTTCTTTTTTAAGAAGTGAGGTAAATAAATATTTAGGAAAGTATAGAGATTATAAAAAGAAAAGAATGGATTTTATGAGAACTAAATAATCTCTATACAATATATAATACAATATAAAAAATCATACAAAATCAATTGCAGCGGTGTACACGCATTATTATGTCGTATTTTGTCGAATTCGTACACCCTTTTGATAGATTTTTTTTATTTTATTAGTAAGCTTAGTCAGTTTCACTGACAGGACATATTTGTCCTATTAGTAGAAAAAGATGACTATAAG
>JAZNJG010000099.1:0-6826 GCA_045577945.1 Bacilli bacterium
ATATAATTAATATGTTACCTCAATTAGTTTTTCATAATCATTAGCAATTAAGATATTTAAATTACCATTTCTTTGTCTTAATTCATCAATAAATTCCTTTTGTTTTGTAACATCTTTCATTTCAATCATATATGTAAGTTCAATTAATGAACCAAAGTCAGTTAATTTAACTCTTAATAATTTTACTTTCTTTAAATATTTGTCAAATACATCATCAAATAATCCAACATAATCTAAATGTTCAGGTAATTGCATTTTCAAACGATATACTGTTTCCTTTGGTCTATCTAATTTAAATATATGAATAATTGCCATCACTATTAAGATAAACACTGTAATTAAACATGCAAATATATAATAGTCTAATCCACAAGCAAATCCCACACCAATAGCCGCAAATAAGAATGTGGCATCTCTAGCTGATCTTATACGAGTACGGAATCTTACTAATACGAATACCCCACCTAAACTAAATGCTTTTACGATATCGTTACTTACAAGCATTATAATTACTGCCACAATAATAGGAAGTAGAATAATTGATGATAAGAATGAATTATCAGCCCCAACTTCTTTCTTTGTAAACCAATAAAATAATGCAAACATAGTTCCTAATCCTGCAGAAACTAATAAACAAATGATTGCACTTTGTAAACTGATACTATCAGTTATATTAATTAAGAAATTTAAGTTCATATTTATGCCTCTTTATTTTTATATTATTTTCTTTTATCTGTATTATTAAGTTTTTTAGTTTTTTCAAACACTTTCCCATATTTTGAATAACCTCTTCGGTATAGTCCTATTTCTGAAAGCATTCTAATTAATTCATATGGAAATGCTGAACCGAATTTTACTTCCATTACAATCTTATCTTCTAGTAATATTTCTCCTTCATTACTACTAAAATTGACATCATAATTTCGGTAAGTAATATTACTATCAAATGTTATTCTTAGTGTTTTATCTTCTTTCCCAAAGAAGGCTTCACGTTTACAACTAATGAACATTTTTGGATATATTTCTTTTCTCTTTAATACTTGATCAATTTCTTTTAAAACTTGATTACTCAAATAATCATTAAAAGTTGGTCGCGTGTTTCCATTAATATAATCTAAACATTCATTATATGATAAACTTATTCTTCTTTTATTTCCAACGCCATTATATTTTTTCTTTATTTCTAAGAAAATTTTATCGTTATCAGTAGGATTTAATTTATAACTCCTCATTCTTAACTTTTCTTTATAGATTGGTTTGTTAACAGAGTTTCTAATTATTTCATCAAAATCATCATCAAAATATAAACTATATACATTATAAATTCCTTTATTATTATCCCTTTCATCAAGCACTAAATAATCTTTTAAATTATTTAAAATTATTTCTTTTTGTTCAGGAGTAATAAGGAACTTTCTTTCATGTCTTTCAAATGTTTGAGCACTCATTAGTTGAATCCTCCCGGTCTTGGCATATTTCCTGGACCTGGCATATTTCCCGGACCCATTTCAGATGTTACACCTACTCTTGTAATTGAATCTTTTAATGTTAGTGTTTGATACAAAGTACCTAAATCCAACACATTACATTCTTTAAAGTAACCATCAATTGCTTGCGTTTCCACTTTTGCACCAGTGTAAATTTTATATGTACTATTCTTTATAAACTCATTAGATGAAATAATTATATTTTCATATGACTTAATGTTAGTAAAACCAAAAATCACATTATCATCTTCATCTGTAATAAGTATTGTATCTCCCTGATTAATTTGATATTCAAATCCAATTTGGATAACATTTGATTTAGTTTTTGAAGGTGGTGTAGCCATTCCATTTGGTCCACAGATTATTACCAGTCCTCCATTAATTTCACATGATGTATCAAAATCTAATGCTCCATTCTTATCATTTACTGGCCCACAAATTATTACAGTTCCACCATTTATTATGACTTCATCATTAGAATCTATACCATCACCATATGAGTTTACCCATAGGTACCCATCGTTAATAACTAATTTCCCTGATAACACTTGATTCATATTTATATTACCAAATCCTCCCATCATGTCATGAGGCATACAATTTATATTTATACCATCATCACTGGAAGTAATTCTCAGTTCACCACCATTAATTTCTATTTCTGGTGATTCAAGTCCTTCAGTAGATTTAATTATTTCTATAAATCCACCATTTATTTCTATTTGTTTATCGGCATGAACCCCATCATCTAATACTGATAATACAATCGTACCACCATTAATATTAACTTTATTAGTGCTATTGATTCCATCCGAAAAACTATTTAAAGTTACATCTCCGTTATTTATTTCAACAATATTATCAGCTTTAAGACAAGTTGTGGCATCAATAATAATATTTCCTCCACTAATTACAATGTCTTGGTCTGCTTTTATCCCTTTATCAGTTGTAGAGATCATTAAAGATGAGTTGTTAATAATAACATTACTCATTGAGCTTATTCCTTTGTATGATGTTGGTTTCTTATCAGTTTCACCAGATATAATGTTTATATATCCATTTTCAATCCCCATTACGCCTGATGAATCTATTCCATCACCACCAGAAATAATATCAATTTGACCACCAAAAATAGATGTATAATTACTATAACTTACATCATTATTAATTGAATGTATTCCATCACCGCCAGATACAATATCTAATTTAGCTTGATCTGTTGTAAAAGAGTCATTTACATTTATGCCATGATTATTAGCAAGAATTGACACATGAGAATTATATATTATAAAATCATCATTGCATACAATTCCATCTTGATAATTCCCATTAATTAATAAGCTACCTTTTCCATTTATAGTTAAATCATCACGAGAATAAATACAACCATTTGCGGTATAGTATTCTTGTTTTTCATTAGTATATATATAACTTTCGCTACTATCAGTTAAATAGCTTGTTGTGCCTTCTTTACAATTAATAAAAGTTTTCTTTGAATCATCAATTATAATACATCCAGAACTTGAAGATTTTAGTTCAAGATTATCTAAAACTATTTTCACGATTGCTTTTTTTGCTTCAACATAAATATAACCATCATCACATTTACCACTTATAACATATATCCCAGCTTTATATATCTTAACCTCATTGTTTTCATTTGACATTTCAATATATTCTGCATGAGTAAGTGGGATATCATTTAATTTATCATCTGCTCCAATGCTGTTTATTATGTCATAACCAAACATTCTTTCTTGTGGGAGAAAAAGTATTATCACGAATAATATCAGTAAAAAAAATAAAACAAACCATGTAATTTTCTTATCAGAAATTCTTTTAAAAGAATCACTTTTAATATCTTTACATAATTTGTTTTTATTTATTTGTTTGTTTTTCATTTCGTCCATAATGTCCACTTTATAAATAACTATTTTTTATAATTATATTATAAATATAACTTATAGTCAATAATAAAATGTCGATTACTTAGTCTAAATAATTATTTCTGTCATTTACTTATTCTTGCCATTTAGCATATAAAACAATGTTTCCAGTAGTTCCTTTGGCAATTTTTGTTACTCTTTCTCCAGTGCATTTTTCATCTAAATACCATCCTAAGAATACTAAATTACTTGTAGGTTCTGGTAAAATCACTTCATCATTAATTGTGTAAGATGTTGGTGATGTAGGAAGTGTAACTGTGCCACTCAAGTTGCTATTCCCAACAACATTATATTTTGCAGGTAAAGTGTTAAATGCAGGAATTTTTACTCCGTTTGCCCATTGATGGAATCTAAACATAATTTGAATTCTACCATCTGATAATGGTGTGTATGTTTTATCATATTTGGTATATGATGTATTAATACAATTAATAAAGTATGCATCTAATGCTTGATATTTTAATCTATATGCATCACTATTTAAGAAATAGTCTTCAGATGGTTCAATAACGCATGTATCATCACTATTTCTTGTAACTGGCTTATAAATACTATTAGAAATAGTTTTTTCAAAGTTATAGACATCCATTGATAAAATATCAGCTACAGTTGAAAAGGTAACTTTTACGCCATTTTTCGAAATAGTAATAGTATTACCAGACTTAGTTAGTCCAGGAACTCTACTACCATTAGTATTAAACCAAGTCAATAGATCAGTATAGAATTCATTTACAAACTCATCTTTATTTGCCCAAGATGTTTTTTCGACTTTTGATAAATTATCTTGATATTGAATAGAATAATTAATTATTTGATATGTTGGGTATACTTCTAAGTCTTGTGTAACATTTCTTACAGATTTATCCCAACCAGTAAAATCATAACCAGGTTTTACAGGATCAGATGGTGTAGCAGCAGTTCTTCCATGTTTAACAATTGAACTCTTTAAAAGATTTCCATCTAAATCGTAGAACTTAACTTCATAAGTTTTTCCAGAATCAGCAGATGATTTAGGTAAGTTTAATTGTTCCATAATGTGCCAATCACATGTAACAAATTCAACCCCTTTATCAATCCATTCTTGAACAACATTATAATTTACATATTGTGTATAAGTATATGTTGATACCTTTAGACCAGCTTCATGATATCTAGCAATCCATTCTTCACTATTTGTATAGTTACCAGTAACATTAATACTGATATCAAGATTATATTGGATACATCTATTTAAGGCTGTTTCACTTTCACATGAATTTACTAAATATTGACATTCAACAGTTTCATATCCATTATTTCTAGTCCATATTAAACAATTATATTGTGAGCCTAATAAAATAGCTTCATCTAACATTCCTGCTTTTTCTATTTCTTTCATTAATGCACCCATTCTTGATTGATCACTATTAGTAATACCTTTAGATGATTTCAATTCGATTACCGGTCTAACACCATATTCTTTACATATTTCCAAGAATCTTTCTAGTGTGCAAAGTTTTGTTGTGTAAGGAGAATTTGTAACACTTCCGTTTTGACTTGGATAACCCGCATTACGTCCAGAAGTATAAGTTACATCTTTTAATTCATCCCATGTTTTATTAGCAATTGTAATACCATTAAAAGTATCATCATGTGATAATACAAATACTCCATCAGAAGTTTGTTTAATATCTACTTCAATCGCTTGATAATGTAAAACTTCAGCCGCATATAAAATCGCTTCTTCAGAGTTCATTAATCCATAATAACTTCCCGCATGACCAATAAATTGAACTTCATAATTCCAAACAACTTCTACTTCTCTTGAAAACTCTAAAACATTATTTCCAGAATCTGTAACAGTGAACTTAATAGTTTGAGTTCCGTATTTTTTATTATTAAACTTTGTTGTGGATTTTACTTTACTAGTAATATCTCCATCGATATCATCGATTACTTGAATACCTTTCATAAAGTCAAAACTTTCACCATAATTAACAGTTTCTTTTTCTTTGTATTCATTTGTATATTTAACTTCAGGCATATTATCCATAGTCACTTTCACGATAATTTCTTTACTTATATTACTTCCATCTTTTGCAGAAATAATTATCTTACATTCTCCAGCTTTTACAGCTTTTACAGTTTTATCATCAATTGTTATACAATCACCTTCAATATTTACATCTACATCTTGCAAAGCTTTTAAAGGCTCAACTGTCCAATCAATATTAACTTCATCCCCAACAAACATTTCTAGCTCATCATTAGATACTTTTATATCAGTTACTAAAGGTTTCACAACAACAACTTTAATTTCACAAGATAAATCCCCAACAACTAAAGTTATTGTTACTTCACCCTCAGATATACCTTTTAAAGTCCCTTCAATGATTGTGGCGATACTGTCATCAGATGATTTCCATTCTAAATCACCAGTTACATTAGTTATTTCCCAAGTTAATTTTTCTTCTTGATCTATAATAATTTTTTCTGGACCTTTTAATGTAACATCAGGTCTTTCTTGTACTTCTATTTCAACTTGTTTAACAAAATTAGATTCATCAGCAGCCTTTAGTTCTAAAACACCCATACCTGCTTTAATAGCTATAATTTCATTTCCATCTATTTGTAAACTATCATTCAATGAAGTAATTACAACATCATTTAATGAATATTCAGGTAATGTTTGATAATCTAAAATATAATTATCCCCAACATATAATAAGCTTGGCAAATTAATAATATTAATATCACTTACTAAAGGTTTCACAACTTCAATTTCTAATGAAGCACTATAATCTCTTATTTTAGCAGTTACAGTTGCTTTACCTTCTTTAAGCCCTTTAACTAATCCATTATTAATAGATAAAATACTATCATCACTAGACTCCCAAGTAGCATTTTCTTCTAACTCAACTAAAACTAATTCTAATTGAACTTCTTCATTAATTACTATTTTATTATTTCCATTAATTGTAATACTTGGTTGATCTTTAATTTCAACATTTAATGTTTTAAATACATCTTTTCCTGTTATTCCAACTTTTACAGATGTCTCTCCTTTTTTCAAAGCAGTAATTTTATTACCATCTAATCCCAAATTATCATTTGATAATTCATAATAAATCTCTGTTACATTTATACCTTCAACAACTGGATTTATTTCATAAACATCTCCAACAGTCAAAACAATTTCTGTTTCTTTTAATTCTAATGTTACTTCTCCACATCCAATCAAAAGAAACGCCATAAATGCCATAATAACTAAAAAAATTTTCTTCATAATTTCCTCCACTAAGTTTTAAAACTTTAGTTCTAAAGATATTTTAACATTATATAATTGAAAAAGCAATATTTCTATTAAATTACATTACTTAATTATGTGTAATTTTATATAAACATATATAATTT
>JAZNJG010000100.1:0-6842 GCA_045577945.1 Bacilli bacterium
ATAATGATAGTTTTTACTTTGATTATTTCTGTTTTTTTGTAATGTTATATTATATTAAAAGTATAACGATTATTGAAAAAGACTTTGTAAGTAGTCAAAGTTTTGTGTATGCAAGTAAAGCCTTGAATACTTTTATGGAAATGTTTAATCTTAATTAAGATTTTAGAAAATTTAATATTAAAAATATTTATAGAAATTTATAAAAAAATATACACATATTAATTAATTGGTGATATAATATAAGAAATATTTTTTTTAGAATATACATGTATAAATACATAATAATTAGAAAGGTGATTATATATGAGTTGTATCGAAAAAAAAGTTAATAGTAAAAACATTTATAACGGAAAAATCATCGATGTCACCTTAGATGAGATCATCATAGAAGATGGATCTCAAGATGGAAAAAAGTCATATAGAGAAGTTGTACATCATCGTGGTGGTGTATGCGCACTAGTAAAATTAAAAAATGGTTTAATACCATTAGTAAAACAATATAGATATGCAGTGGGTATGGAAATGTTAGAATTACCTGCTGGTAAACTTGAAATTAATGAATTACCAGATGATGCTATTATAAGAGAATTGGAAGAAGAAGTTGGGGTTGTTCCAAATAAAATAGTAAAATTAGGTAAAATATATGTAAGTCCAGGATTTACAAATGAAATGTTACATTTATATTATGTAGATGATTATAAGGACGGAAATGTTCATTTTGATGATGATGAATTTATTGATAAGGAATTATATACGTTTGATGAGTTAATCAAATTAATAGAAGAGGGGAAAATCATTGATGGCAAAACAGTTACAACTGTTTATATGTGCCAAAAATATTTTAAGGAGAATTAATATATGAACTATAAAACTATATCAAAACACGCAGATGGAAAAATTTTAAAAAGTGATGGTTTCCAAATTTCTTCAGAAGCAAAAGCTGCTAAAAAATTAGATCCATCTATTATCGATGGTACATTAGGTACATTTTATTACGAAGATGGTTCTTTTACTACACATCGAGTTGTAAAAGAAGTATTTGCTACATTGAAAGATGATGAAGTATATGCTTATTCAACAAGTGATGGTGGAAAAGATTTCCATGAAGCAGCATGTAATCATATGTTTAAAGAATTTAGAAGTGAAATTGAAAAAGAAATGTACATTATGAGTATTCCTACTCCTGGTGGAACTGGTGCCTTAGTAAGTGGTTGTTATAACTGTTTAGACCCTGGAGAAACATTATTAATCCCTACACCTTGTTGGGGACCATATGTTGGTATAGCAACTCATCGTGGTATAAATGTAGAAAAGTATTTCTTATTTGATGGAGAAGGATTTAATCTAAAGGGATTTAAAGAATTAGCATTAAAAACTATAGAAAAACAAGGAAAACTAGTTTTCTTCTTAAATGATCCTTGTAATAATCCTACAGGATATAGTATGACAGAAGATGAATTAGAAGAATTAATTCTATTCTTAAATAGTACAAATGCTCCTTGTGTAATGATTTATGACTGCGCATATATTGATATGGCTGTAGAAGGAATGCACGCTACAAGAAAGAAAACTAAGTTATTTACAAAAGCTGCTGAAAATGTATTAATTTCAATTTGTTTGAGTTTTTCTAAAACTTACTTTATCTATGGACAAAGATTAGGTGCTCAAATTATATTAAGTAAAAATAAACAAAACGTTGTTGATTTATTTAATGCCGCAAACTTTACTGCTCGAAATACTTGGAGTAATTGTAACAAAGGTATGGTTAGTTTAGTTAGTAAAATCGATAAAGATGTCAAATTACAAGAAAGACTAAATGAAGATTTAGATGTTGTTGTTCAACAATTAAATGAACGCAGTTCATTATTCATTAAAGAAGCAAAAGAAATTGGTTTAAAACATTATCCTTATCAAAGTGGATTCTTTATTACAATTCCTTGTAAAAATAATGATGATGTAATCAATGAACTTAAAAATAGAAAGATATATTTACTTCCAACTGCAGGAAGTATTCGTTTAGCTATTTGCTCAATGCCAGTGACTGATGTTAAAGGATTAGCAAGAAAAATAAAAGATGTAATTGATTTATTTGATAAATAAATTATTTTAAGTAGCTTATTAAAGTATGTTATTTATTGGGATTTTAAAAAAAAAATTAATATGAATAAGCTATTTTTGGTGAATCATAAAAGATAAGAACTTGGAAGTAAAATCCAAGTTTTTTTAATGAAAATTTATATCGTTTTAATGATATTTTTTATTTGAAAGGGCATATATTATAATTCTTAATTGGATAGCGCTTATATTAAAAATTCAGAACGTTTGATGTTAATAACCCTATTTCAGTACAAGCAAAAGAATATATATTAGAAAACTTTTACATTGACGTAGAAGAATATGACATAATTATAGGTTACCTTGCAGATGACTCTTATTTTAGCTTTGCTAAGGATTTTATTAATTATTCTATTATTAAAGATAAATTATATTTATTAGTAACTAATTTTTTGATTAATTTCTAATAAAAATTATAAGAAAATAAAAAATATCTTTACTTTTATATCCAAATATGATATAATATATATGTTATGGTGATTCCCTATGAAATGGTCAATTCAACAATTATATCGTTCTATTAATAGTCCACTTGAATTCTCAGGCGAAGTAGATTATAGCGAATATGCTAAAGGTGTTAGTGATATAATCAGAATGGATATTGTTAAGTATTCTGGATCATGTCGTTCATCTGGAGATGATCGTTATGAGTTTGATATTAACATCAAAACTACTTTATATCTTGAAGATGCTAGAACATTAGAAGAAGTTCCTTATGAAATTGACATAGATGTTTATGAAATCTTTACGAAAGATAAAAAAGAAATTGAGAATTCAGATGATGATATCTATTACATAGAAAAGAATACTGTTGATTTGTATGATGTAATATGGGAAGAAATTTTATTAGAAAAACCTATACGTATTACTAAAGAGTAAAGAGGTGAAAGAAAATGGGTGCAATCGCTCCACAAAGACGTATCTCAAAAACAAGAAAACGTCAACGTCGTAGTCATTTCAAACTAGAAAATCCTAGCATGTTAGTATGTCCAAACTGTGGCGAAATCAAATTAGCTCACGTTGTATGTAGCGCATGTGGTTACTATGATGGCAAACTTGTTGTGGCTCCAAAAGCTAAAGCTGAAGAAGAAGACAACGAAAAAGGAAAAGAAGCTAAAAAATCTAAATAATTAGATTACCCTAAAAGTTTCTAATAAAAAAGTGCTCATGAGTGAGTACTTTTTTTATGCTTTTTATTACAATTTTTATAATCCTTAAATCAAAATATCACAGGTTTTGTAAAACCTGTTTTTATTTTTTTAAATAATAAAAATATTTTTTGTATTTTACTATTGCTTTTTTAGATAAAATGTTATAAAATGTGGGTATCTGGTGTAGATTTGTGATTAAAAGTGGAGAAAGGTGGGGAAAATCTATGTTTATAGGTCAATATCAATATAGTATTGATGATAAGGGAAGACTAGTTATTCCCCAAGAATATCGAAAAGAATTAGGATCTACAATAGTAATTGGAAAAGGTGCTGATGAATGTATCACAATATATCCAGTGAAAGTATGGGAAGAATTTATGGAAAAACTTTCAAATCTCCCAACAAATCAAGTTATTCATCGTGCTTATACTAGACTAAATTCTGCATTTGCTTTTTATCGTGATTTTGATTCTCAAGGGAGAATTAAAATTGATGATTGTTTAAAAAACCATGCAAAGATTAAGAAACAATGTGTCGTAATTGGTGCTAACAAAGTTGTTGAAATATGGTCACAAGAATCTTGGGATGAAATTGAAGCTTCAAGTGGAGAACAATTGTTAGACATTAGTGAGAAAATAGTTTTTTAGAGGTGAAATATGAATCAAGATAATGGTCATATTCCTGTACTTCTAAATGAAGTTTTAGAAGGATTAGATATAAAGGCTGATGGAATATATGTTGATTGTACTTTAGGAGGTGCAGGTCACTCTAGTAGAATTTTATCAAGACTAGATAAAGGTCACTTATATTGTTTTGAACAAGATGAAAGCACTAGAGTGAAAGCTATAGCTCGTTTGGAAACAATTGACAAAGATAAATTCACAGTTTTTGCTGATAACTTTGTAAATATTAAAGAAAATCTTCAAGATACATTAGTAGATGGAATTCTATATGATTTAGGTGTTTCTTCATTTCAATTTGATACGCCTGAAAGAGGATTTAGTTATAATTATGATTCAAAGTTAGATATGAGAATGGATACATCTAAAAAACTTACTGCATATGAAATAGTAAACGAATATTCATTTGAAGAATTAAGGAGAATATTTTTCTTATATGGAGAAGAAAAATTTAGCGTACAAATAGCTAGAAATATTGAAAAAGAAAGAAAAGTAAAACCGATTGAAACAACATTTGAACTTGTAGAGATTATAAAAAAATCTTTACCCGCAAAAGTATTACGCCAAAAAGGTCACCCCGCAAAACAAGTTTTTCAAGCTTTAAGAATTGCGGTTAATAATGAACTAGAAGTTTTTTCAAAGTCATTAGAACAAGCATTGACAATGCTTAAACCTGGAGGAAGAATTTGTGTCATAACATTCCATTCATTAGAAGATCGTATCTGCAAACAAATGTTCAAAGAAAAAACTGAAGTAAATATACCAAGAGGATTACCAATTAAAGATGCAGATATCAAAAAAGAATATGTTATGATTACAAAAAAACCTATACTTCCAAGTGAAGAGGAACTAATACGTAATCGTAGATCACATAGTGCGAAACTAAGAATCATTCAAAAATTATAAATATAAGTAATATATTTAATACAATTTGAATATACTTAAAGTAAGCACTTTAGATAAATTAACTTAAATGAATTATGTTAGGTAATAAAGGAGGGAATAACAATGTTTAGACCATTACCAAAACCAAAATCACGAAAAAGTGAAAAAAAATAATATTTAAAATAATTATAAAATATAAAAAATAATTTTTAATTGAAGTTATATAGTTATCAAACTAAAGCCATAATTTAAATTTCTACCTGAGAGGTGTTCGAAAGAACACCTTTTTACTTGCTTTAAATAATATAAGTATTAATACAATAATAGTGTTCTTGACTTTTTATAGTTTTTTGATATAATTAATAGATGAATTATTATAAAGTTTGTATATTTATAAACTTAATTATATTAAATAATTAATTGAAGAATAACGGAGAAAATTATGAAAAAGTTTTTATTTATTTTATTAGTGTTTACATGCTTTTGTTCTTTAGTTGCTTGTGATGGTAAAATTAAAGAATCTACACCGGAAGACGGATTACTTACTAATGAACTTAGTGAAAAAGAAATGACTAAGGATTTAGATAAACTAGTTGAGGTGTTAAAAGCAAACCATGTAGATTTTGATCATGAATATAGTGAAGAAAATTTTGATAAAGATGTTGCTGACTTAAAAGCTAAATTATCAACAATTGATTCTGAAGCATTTTCATTTGAAGTTATGAAATTATGTGCTAAAATTGGTGATGCCGCTACAAGAGCTTATTTAGATACTAATAGAAAAGATAATCAATATTATTTACCTGTTCAATTCACAGCATTTGAAGAAGGATTATTCATTAGTAAAATTGATATTGAAAAAGAAGACTATTTAGGTTGGAAATTATTAAAAGTAGAAGAAACTAATGTTGAAGACTTAATTAATAAATTAAGTGTTTACTATGGTGGAGAATCTCATGAATATTGTAAATATGCCGCAAAAAATAGTATTCCATTTTGGAATATGTTAAATCATGCAGGCGTTGTTTCATCTAAAGATGTTAAACTTACAGTTTCTAATGCATTAGAAACTAAAACTGAAGTTATAACATTAACAGCAGAAAAATCAGGTGAATATGATGATGAAAGAATGCAAGTTCTTGCAAATGATTTACCAACAAAATATTTAGGAACATATTATCATTATAAACTAATCGATAATGTATTATATATACAATATAATAATTGTGCTGAAAATCCAAAACAATCATTAGAAAAGTTTATGAAAGAAATTAGCACATATTTAACAACAAAAGTTTATAAAAATGTAGTTGTTGACTTTAGATATAACTATGGAAGTGGAAACTACACAAGTGGTGCGTTACTATATAGTGCACTTAAGACATTTGCTAATGATGGTGGAAATGTATATTGTTTAATGGGAGAAAACACTCAAGCTCATTCTATTGGAGCTATTATCCAAATTAAGAGTATGTGTAATGCTGTTTTACTAGGAACTCCTACAGTTTCAACAACATTATTCTATAGTCATACTGATAGTTATGTATTAAGAAACTCAGTTATGAATATTACTTTCCCAACAAAAACTACTTCATTTGTTGATGGTGACAATCATGGATCATTACTTCCAAGTGTAACAATTAAGCAATCATATTTTGATTATATTAATGATACTGATTCATTATTAAATTATGTAATTAAATAAAAATAGTGGAGCTTACTTTTAGTAAGCCCTCTTTTTTATTGTTAAAGTTTGTTTAATATGTTATAATTAACAAAGGTGATTAGATGAAAACTATAAAGGATGATAATAATATTCAAAATATTATAATTAACTTCATAATAAATAGAAGAAGAGAACTTGGTTATTCCCAAAATAAAATAGCTTTAGAATTAGGGATATCTGATCAAGCAGTAAGTAACTGGGAAAGAGGGGTTTCTTTTCCGGATATTTCTTATATATCTGATATAGCTAAAGCTTTGGATACTAATGTATTGAGTTTAGTTAATG
>JAZNJG010000101.1:0-2117 GCA_045577945.1 Bacilli bacterium
ACCAATAGGAGAGTATATTATATATAAATATGTTAAAAAACCATACGCTTTTCTTTTAGAGAATTTAAAGTTTGGTTGGGAAATGCTTTCTCTTTTAACTATTTTATATTATTTTATTATGATTGTATCTAGTTCATATCCAACACTTATTTATAATAGACCTGATGATTATCCAATATTTTCTTTAATACTATTATTTATGCCTCTTATGTATTGGGTGGTGTTTCTATTGCTTAAGAAGCAAATACAAATACATAAAACAAATGAAATAAATAATCTATTGAAACATCATCAAGAGCAACTTGAATTGCAACTTGATAATCAAAATGAGATAAGAAAAATTAATCATAATCTTAAAGCTTATATTAATACATTATCGATTCTAATAAATAATCAAGAATATGATAAAGCTAAAGTAGAAATTGAAAAGATAACGAAATTATATAATTATACAGACAATTTATGTCCAAACAATTATATAAATGTTATTTTAACAAACTATAGAAAAAAATTTGCTAAACATAATATTTTATTTAAATCTGATGCATTTAAGTGCCCACCAGAATTAAATAATATTACTGAACTGATATTAATTCTTTCTAGTGCATTTGATAATGCATATGAATGTTTACTTAAACTAAAATCTAATTCTAAAAAAGTTTCGATTAAAATTAAGAGAAACGGATCTTATTTACTTATCAGAATATCTAATACTTGTGATAAATCTCTTATAATTGAAGAAGGAACTATTCCTGAAACTACAAAACTAGAAAAAGGACATGGTATAGGATTACACACAATTATTGAAACTGCTAACAATCTTGGTGGAGATGCGGTATGTTATGCTAAAGATGGAGAATTTACATTAGATATTGTTGTGAAGATATAATATTATATAATATAATATGATATTGAAATTATAATTACAGGAGGAAATTATGATAAAATGTGATTTTTGTAGGCAATATGATCCTATTAACAAAAGATGTATTAATAGATATTTGACAGACTGTGATGAAGCAGCAAAAAGATTTTTAGAATATGAAAAATCTAAAAACTCTTCTACTATAAATAAAAATGTAAATGTAAACAAGAAATCTTCAAATAGAAATAAAAAATAATAAAAGGCGTTAATTAAACGCCTTTGTTTTTTTATTCATCATCTTTTTTATCATCAGATTCATCTTTATTTTCAGAATCATTACCTTTAAGATTTTCTTGGTTTTGTTCTTCTTGAGCTTTCTTTAATGCTCTTAATTCTTCAAGTTCTTTTTGTAACTCAATCTTTTCTTTAGCATTCTTGTTTTGTTCTTTGTTTCTATCGATTAGTTCAAATACAACAATGATAAAAGCAGGAATTCCTATCATAACAAGTAATCCCCATCCAGATCTCATGAATTTTGCAAAGCTTCCAACCCCCGCAAATCTTCTCACATATCGACCTTGAACAGATGCTTCTTCAATATCTTCAGGTGTATGTAAAACATCCCCAGCAACTTTTATTTTTCCTTCTCCAGGAAAACCAATGATTCTATGGGTAACATATTTTCCATCACTAGCTAAATATGTAATTATTTCACCATTCTTTAAATCACTAATCTCTACTTTTTCGATTAAGATTAAATCACCTTTATTGAACTCACCGCTAATTTTTTCGCCATCTGAATTATATTGAATTGTCATAGAGTCTGAGTCAACGATTAAAAGTGATTTTCCAAACACCATTGGAATTTCATCAGGATTTACCATTCCTTGAATTACAATTACAAAATCAAATATAATTAATGGTAAAAATAATACGATTAATATAATACCAATTATATTTAATGTTTGGTTAGTTTTTGTTTTAGCTTGTTGATTTTCCATGTTTTTCACCTTCGTTCATACAATTATTTTACACTAATAAAATAATTATGTCAAATACTTTTGATTTTTACCAATATTTATAAGTTTATAACCCTAAAAATTTACTATTACTATCTGGATTCTTTAAAGGATGTTGCAGCGTACTGTGGCATGAGTGAAAGCAGAGCAAAGTCGCTGCTTTTCCGAACGAGATGTAACTTGAAAGTATATTTGGAAAAGGAGGGATTCGAAGTATGAATATAGATAATCTA
>JAZNJG010000102.1:0-14701 GCA_045577945.1 Bacilli bacterium
TATTAAAATTGATAAATATCTAAATAAGCTAAAATTTGATTATAATTTAATTGATAAATTTACAAGTGTTTTGTATAAAAAGGAAGACATTACCGAAGATGAAATAGACCAGTTATATAATAAAGTTATTTATGTTTGTGATTTTATTTCGGGTGTTACTAATGATATAAAGAGTTTAAAGAAAAATTATTTTAGAGAGTTTATAATACCATCTTTACTAACAATTCAAGATAAAAACTCTAAAGAACTAGAAGAAATAATTAAAGAAGTAGAAAATGAAACAAAAAAATATAAGAGTATTTCAGAAGCTTATGATTATTTTGTCTATAATAGCGGTGATTTACTATTTGACATGGTAGATGAGTTATTATTAATTAAAAAAACAGGAATTAAGATTGATCGTCATTATTTTTTAGCTACTGATGCTATTCTATTGTTTGATTATGCAGAATGGGTAGATTTGATTTCTAGAATAAAATTTGTTCTAGGAAAAGTAAAGGGGAAGGCCGAAATTAATCAAAAATTCCTAGAATTATATAAAGTTGTAGAGATTAGGTATATCATAATGTCAATATATAAAGAGAGTATAAATAAATAATATATAAGTATAAAATAAATATAAGAAGTTTTGAGGTCTAATATGTCTAATAGAAGAGGAGAATTTCATATTCATTCAACGAATTCTGATGGCGTTTTATCAATAATTGAAATATTAGATTATCTAAAAGGAAAAATCGAATATATAAGTATTACAGATCATGATATTATAGATACAAGTGTTGAAGCCGCCCGTTTAGCTCCAAAATATGGCCTTAAATCAATTATTGGTGTTGAGGTGTCTAGTTATCACAACGATGAAAGTATTCATATATTAGGCTATTTTAAAGATAATCAAAACATTGAAAAAAAGTTAAAACCTTTAAGTAGTAGATTAAATGAAATAAGAATAAATAGATTAAATAGAATGTACTTAATGAAAGAGAAATTATTTAAGTATTTTAATATAGATTTAAATGTAGAAAATTTATTAAAGAAAAATACAATAACAAGAGGTTCGATAGCTAGAGAAATTATATCTCAAGGATATAACTATACTATGGAAGAATTATTTGAAAAAGTAATTGGTCATAATTGTGTTGCCTATGTTCCTGCCACAAAAATTACCTCACAAGAAGCTATTGACTTAATCCATAGATGTGGAGGAATGGCAGTTTTAGCCCATCCTACATTAATATTAAAATCAGAAATTGAAGAATTTATTAGCATGGGAATCGATGGCATAGAAGCCATTTATCCATTGAATAAAGATGGTGAAGAAGAAACCTATAAAAAAATCGCTAAAGAGAATAATCTATTTATAACTGCTGGTAATGATTTTCATTCATTTAATGATCCATCGCATGGTGATTTATTACAGGTATCACTAACCGGTGAAGATTTGTTGAAGTTTATCAGAGTTATTGATAGCTTATAATAAATATATAATATAGATAATAAATATATAATATAGATAATAATATATAATATAAATAAAAATATATAATAAATATAGGATAAAGATATGAACGCAAGAAAACTAGCTTTAGAAGCAATAGACAAAATAATTGAAAAAGGTGCTTATTCTAACATAATTGTTAATGAATATTTATCTAAATATGAATTATCAATTGAAGATAAAAATTTATTTACAAATTTAGTTTATGGAACTTTACAACACCAATTGACTATCGAATATTATTTAGAACCATATTTAAAGAAAAAACCAAAGCACTTCATTTATAACTTATTATTAATGAGTGTATACCAAATTGTATACTTAGATATCCCTTATTATGCAGTATTAGATGAAAGTGTTAAAATTGCAAAATTAAAAGACTTCAAATTAGGAACTTTTGTGAATGCAGTTTTGAGAAATTTTTTAAGAAAACCATTAAGAGATATTGAAGAGATTAAACTTGATGGAGACAATTTAAAATATTTAAGTATAAAGTACTCTCATCCATTATGGCTTGTGGCATTTTTATTAAAAGATTATCCAATAGAAGTGGTTGAAGAAATCCTTAAAGAGAATAATTGCGTGAAATTAGATGCAATTAGAATAAATACTTTAAAAGCAACCAAAGAAGAAGTGAAAAATAAATTAGATGAATTAGGAATAGAATATCAGGATACTGATGTAGTTCAAAACGGATTAATTGTTAAAGAATCTTTAGTTAATAATGATTTATTTAAAAATGGACTAATAACTGTTCAAGATATTTCAAGTCAAATGGTAGCCGAAATTGCTAATCCTCAACCAGGAACAAACGTAATAGATTTATGTGCTGCTCCAGGAGGAAAAACAGCACATTTATCAAGTATAATGAAGAACGAAGGTACAATTTATGCATGCGACATTTATCCTCATAAAATTAAACTTATGGAAGGATTATTTAAACGCCTTGGCGTGAAAAATGTCAAACCCCAACAAATTGATGCTAGACTTGTTAAAGAATATGTAAAACCAAAATCATTTGATTGTGTTTTAGCTGATGTTCCATGTAGTGGATTAGGTGTTATTTCTCATAAAGTTGATTTAAAATATCGTATAGATTTAGAATCTATTGATGAAATTATTAATCTTCAAAATGATATATTAAATAATATATATGATTTAGTTAAACCGAATGGGTCTTTAGTATATTCAACATGTACAATTAATAAAGATGAAAATGAGAATCAAATTAAAAACTTCATTTTAGAACATAATGATTTTGAAATAGAATATGAAAAACAAATTCTACCTCAGGATTATCATACAGATGGATTTTATATTTGTAAATTAAGGAGAAAGTAATGAGTAATTCGATATATAATTATTCAAGAGATGCTTTAGAACAATATTTTATAAACAATAAACTTCAAAAATTTAGAGCAACTCAAGTCTTTGAAGCTATATATAGACAAAAAAATGAATCATTTGAAAGTATAAATAATATTAATAAAGATGTTAAAAGTCTTCTTTCTAAAGATTTTATATTTAACAATATCAGAGAAGTAAAAAGACAAGAGAGTAATGATGGTACTGTAAAATTTTTGTTTGAACTAGAAGATGAAAACTTAATTGAAACAGTATTAATGGTTCATCCCTATGGATATAGCGTCTGCGTTACTAGCCAAGTTGGCTGCAATATGGGTTGTAGTTTTTGTGCAAGCGGTGTATTAAAGAAAATTAGAAATTTAGAAACATCTGAAATGGTTCTACAAGTGTTAATGGTTGATAATTATTTAAATAAAATTGAAAAAAAAGTATCTCATGTGGTAATTATGGGAATAGGTGAACCATTTGATAATTACGATAATGTTTTAGAATTTATCAAAGTTATAAATGATGCTAAAGGATTGGAAATAGGTTCAAGGCATATAACTTTATCAACTTGTGGAGTATGTCCAAAAATAAAGGAATTTAGTGAATTCCCATTGCAAGTTAACTTAGCTATATCTTTACATTTTCCTAATGATAATCTAAGAAGTAAATATATGCCTATTAATAGAAAATACAAATTAGAAGAACTAATAGATTCAATTAAATACTATTATAAAGAAACAAACCGAAGAGTAACTTTTGAATATATTTTATTAGATGATATAAACGATAGCATAGAATGTGCAAAAGAATTAGTGAGTTTATTAAAAGGACTAAATGCCTATGTGAATCTTATACCATATAATAGCACAGGTGGACTATTTAAAAGAACAACAGAAATTAAAAGGGACGCTTTCTTTGATTATCTAAATAAAAACGGGATAAATGCAATTGTAAGAAAAGAGCATGGTACTGAAATTGATGCTGCTTGCGGGCAACTTAGGGTTAAAACGATACAAGACAATAAAATAAAAACTAAATTAAAAAAATAATAAAATTATATTTTGCAAATTAAAAATTAGAAAGATAGATAAAATGGATATAAATAAACAAACACAAAATAAAGAATTAAATAAATCAGGATTAGTTGTTAAATCCATAAGTGGAGAATATACTGTATATAATATCCAAGAGCAATCCTATACTATATGTAAACCTCGAGGATTATTTCGCCACCGTGATGAAACTGTAAAAGTAGGTGATTATGTAACTTACAATGAAGACACTAAAATAATTAATTCTATTAATAAAAGAAAAAATGATCTAATAAGACCAGTAATTGCTAATGTGGATAAAGCTTTTGTTGTGACTTCGCTTATTGATCCTGACTTAAACTTGAACTTACTTGATAAAATATTATGTGTTTTAGAATTTAATAATATAATACCTGTTTTAATCTTTACTAAAATTGATTTGCTTGATGACAAAAACAAATATGATGATATTCTAAATTACTATCAAAGTGTAGGTTATAAAGTATACAAAAATGATATTAATTTGAAAGAAATATTATATGAAGAAATAGAAAACTGTGTTTGTGTTTTAGCTGGACAAAGTGGAGTGGGAAAGAGTACTCTAATTAACACTATTGATGAATCCTTAAATTTAAAAACTAATGATATTTCTAGAGCCTTAGGAAGAGGAAAACACACAACAAGACATATAGAACTATTTAAATTTGGTAATGGCTTTTTAGCTGATTCCCCAGGTTTTGGGAATTTATCATTTGAAGGATTTGATGATTTAGCGTTGAGTCATTCATTTGTAGAATTTTATAATAACACTGATAAATGTAAGTACAATTGTTGCTTACATCTCAATGAACCCCACTGTGAGATTAAAAAATTAGTTAATGAAAAGAAAATACTAAAAAGTAGATATGATAACTATTTACTATTCTCAAAAGAACTTAAAGACAAGAAAAAATATTGATATAGATAAATATAAATAAAATAGGAGAAACATATGTTAGTAGCACCATCGATTTTATCAGCAAATTTTAATAATTTACTTGAAGAAGTAAAAAAGGTCGAACGAGCCGAATATCTTCATATAGATGTTATGGACGGACACTTTGTTCCAAATATTTCCTTTGGAACAATTGCCTATGACAACCTTAAAGGACTAGTTGATATGATTTTTGATGTTCACTTAATGATAGATGATCCATTATTCTATGCAGAAAGTTTTTCGAAAAAAGCTGACTTAGTGACATTCCACTACGAATGTAAAAATGATACTTTAGAAGTAATTAATAAACTAAAAAGTTTAGGTGTTAAAGTAGGTATTTCTATTAAACCTAAGACTAATCCTGAATTGCTACTACCTTACCTATCATTAGTAGACCTTGTGTTAGTTATGAGTGTTGAACCTGGTTTTGGTGGTCAAAAGTTTATGCCTAATGCTATAGATAAAATTAAATATTTAGATGAATATAGAAAATTTAATAATCTAAATTACCTAATAGAAGTAGATGGCGGAATAAATTATGAAAATGCCTTGCTATGCTATAAAGCAGGTTGTGATATATGTGTAGCAGGAACCTATATCTTTAAAGCTAAAGATATTGATAAGACTATATTAGATTTACAAAATATTAAATAGTTTAGGTAACTTTATGATTAAAAGATATATTTTAGTTGCGGCTGGTGAAGATACATTTACAGCTATTTATCAAAAAAATAAATTTATTAGAGAAAGTGATTATGTGATTGCGGTAGATGGAGGCCTTAAAGTATTAGAAAAAAACAACATTAAGCCTTCTATATTTATTGGAGATAATGATTCTAATATTAATAATGTTGATTATCCAAAATTACTATATAAAAGTGAAAAAGATGAAAGTGATTTTGAATTAGCTATATCATATGTTATTAATTCAAATAGTTCAGAATATAAAGATAGTTTGGACTATAAAGATGTAGAGATTTTAGTATATAATGCAACAGGCAGAAGATTAGACCATTTTATCTCAACAATAAGAACAATTGTAAAGAATGAAGATTTAAATATTAAAATTATTGATGATAGAAATATAATCTATTCAATTAAAGAAAGAGAAACAATATTAGAAGATGCTAATTATAAGTATATTTCTTTCTTTAATCTTTATGATGATACGATAATTACATTGAAGGGTTTTAAATACGATTTGGATAATTATAAGATGGATAGATATTGTAATTTATGCTTATCTAACCAAATAGTCAAAGAAGGAAAAATATTTTGCAATAAACCAATTATTGTAATTAGATCTAAAGATTAAAAATCTAAAACTTTTTTAGAATAATAATTATAATTATTTCATAATATATAATGATATGGAGGATTATTATGAAGTGTATAGTTATCAAATTGCCAAGGTTTTTATCTAAAATAATTCAATTTTTTGCAAATTTATTTAAGAAAAAATAATAATAAATAAAAAAGAAAAAAAGGCTTAATCAGCCTTTTTCTTTTTGATCCTCACTTATTGGTGATTATGCTCTTTCTACAAGACCAGATCTCAAAGCACGTGTTGAAACATATACACGTTTGATTTTACCATTTTCGTCTTTAATTCTAACTTTTTGAAGATTAGCTTTCCAAGTTCTTCTAGTAGCGCTTAAAGAGTGAGGACGGTTGTTACCACTTACAGTACCTAAACCAGTATAATGACATTTACGTGGCATAACTTTTACCTCCCTTAAAAATGTGTTACATAAAATAACCTTATATATTATACCATATTATGCTTTAAAAGTAAACATTTTTTTAAAAAATATTTGTGTTTGTTTTAAATACATTTAGTAATATAATTGTATTTTATGACTAAATTATTCCTTGAAAAAGTGATAAAACTATGGTATAATATATTATAGTATTATTATTGTAATACTATATTTGTTTTAAATAAATATTATGGAGGCATTAAGATGCAAGTAAGTAAATTAGATGGATCGCTACTTAAATTATTAGTATTTAATGGATGTGAAAATCTTAAAGCTAATTATGAGTATGTGGACTCCCTAAATGTGTTCCCAGTTCCTGATGGGGATACTGGAACTAATATGAAAATGACTATTGAAGGTGGAGTTAACGAAATATTTAATGTTGATGAACCTAATATTTATGAAATGTCTAAGAAATTATCTCGTGGTATGCTTATGGGAGCAAGAGGTAATTCTGGAGTTATTCTTTCTGAATTATTCCGTGGGTTAAGTAAAGGATTTGAGGGAAAAATTAAAGTAGACGCTATAAGATTAGCAAATGCATTTGCTAAAGGTGTTGAACAAGCATATAAGGCTGTTATGAAGCCAGTTGAAGGTACTATCTTAACTGTAGCTAAAGACGCAAGTGTTAAGATGTCTTCAATCGCCAATTCAAAAATGTCTATCAATGAGTTCTTTAAAGAATATTTGATGGAAATTAATGAATCAATTCAACGTACTCCTGATTTATTACCACAACTTAAAGAAGCAGGTGTTGTTGATAGCGGTGCTATGGGCTATATGTACATTGTAGAGGGAATGTATAAATATTTAGAAGGTGAACCTTTAGCTAAGATTAGTCCAATTGCTACACCAGTTAAGACTGCTCATGCTTTCAATGGGGAACATCAAGAGCAAGAATTTGGATATTGTACTGAATTTATTTTGCAATTAAATAAAGAATTAAATATCGAAACATTTGATGAAAAGGTTATTTTAGATCGTATTAGCCCAATGGGCAATTCAATTGTTATTGTCAAAGATGAAGATATTGTTAAAGTTCATGTTCATACTTTAAAACCTGGTGATATTTTAAATATTGGCCAAGAATATGGAGAATATTTAAAATTAAAGATTGAAAATATGACAGTTCAACATAATGAAATAACTGAGATTAATCATGTTGAAAACGGGGAATGTCCTTGTGGAGAGGAACATATCACTCCAGCTGTAAAACCAGAAGTGAGAAAAAAATATGCTGTAGTGGCAGTAGGAACTGGTGAAGGATTATGTGAAGTCTTTAGAGGATTAGGTGCTGATTTCATTGTTTCTGGTGGTCAAAGTATGAATCCATCTACAGAAGATTTCATTCGTGGGTTTGATACATTAAATGCTGAATATATTATTGTATTCCCAAATAACAAAAATATTGTTTTAGCTGCAAATCAAGCTGCTAAGATTTATACTGATAGTAAGGTTGTTGTAATAGAAACTAAAACTTTATCTCAAGGTTTCTCTGCTTTAGCAATGCTTGATTTAAGCGCTGAAATTGATGAAATTGTTGAAAATATGAATGAAGTAATTAGTCAAATTACAAGTGGATCTGTTACTTATGCTGTAAGAGATACAAAGATCGGTGATGTAAAGATTAACAAAGGAGACTTCATTGGCATTAATAATGGTAAGATTGTAACATCAAGAAAAAATCGTCTTGACGCCACAAAAGACCTTATTAAAATTGGAGGAGCTGATGAAAAAGATGCTCTTACTATAATATATGGAAAAGATGTTAATATTAAAGAGGTAAATACTCTTAAGAAGTTTATAGAGAAAAACTACGATAATTTAGAAGTTGATGTGATTGATGGTGGACAAGACGTCTATAGTTATATCACTGTATTAGAATAAGCATATAATATAAATAAATATAATATGTTTATATAATATTTTAATAAATTATATAGATTTAGTAATATTATTAAAGAAAATAAAACAAAAAGGGCATCTGCCCTTTTAATCTATAGAATTTGTGCATGGGAAGATGAGAATATGAGAAAAATTTTATTGAGTGATGTGAAGTATATCCCAACAAGATATGTCACTATCTTAAAAAAAGAAAATATAGAAACTGTTGAAGATTTACTGTTTAGTTATCCAAATAAATTTGAAGATTATACAATTACCAATATGAAAGATGTTGTTCCTGATACTTTAGTAACAATTGCGGGAATAGTACAATCAAAGGCAATGGTAATTAATGCGAAAACAAATCTGTCTATAATGAATTTTTATTCTGATTGTGATGGTGTTAAGATTAAAGTCACTATCTTTAACCGTCATTTCTTAAAATCAAAAATTCAATATGGCACTTATGTTCGACTAACTGGTAAACTTAAACCTGATATGAAAAGCTTCGTAGCATCAGAAATTCATTTTGATGAATTTAGCAATTATATTAATCCAGTATTTAATATTAAAAATATACCAGATGATAAAATGCTTGACCTTAAAAGAAAAGTATTTGAAGACTACGAAGATGAAATAGATGATTTTATACCTAAAGAAATAAGAGAAAAATATAATATTATTTCAAGCAGGGAAGCATTAAGATACATTAATATTCCTGAAGACATGGAAGAAGTCTCTTTAGCAATTAAGAGAATAAAATTTGAGGAATTATTTATTTACCAACTTAAGATTAAGTATATGCTATATATGCGTAAACATTTTCCTCAAGGAGTTTCAATAGATTATGATAAAGAAAAAATAGATAATTTTATAAATTCATTACCATATAAATTAACTGTTGATCAGATGAAGTCTTTAGAAGAAATATTTTATGATATGAAAGCCCCTTATAAAATGAATCGATTATTGCAAGGGGAAGTAGGAAGTGGAAAAACTGTTGTGGCTGCTATCAGCTTATTTGGGGCATTAACAGCAGGTTATCAAGGTGCAATAATGGTTCCAACGGAAGTATTAGTTAATCAACACTATTCTACATTTGTTAATTTATTTAAAGATTTTGAATTAAATGGTAAAAAAATAAATATTGATATTTTATCATCATCTGTGAGCACTAAAGATAGAAAACAAAAACTAGAAGATTTAAAAAATGGTAATATTGATATAATCATTGGAACTCATTCATTATTTGGAAAAGATGTTGAATTTAAAAACCTAGGACTTGTAGTTACTGATGAAGAACATCGTTTTGGTGTTCGTCAAAGAGTATCAATTGTAGGGAAAGGTTACTTAATTGATCATCTAAAGATGAGTGCGACACCAATACCAAGAACTTTAGCAATTAGTGTATTAGGAGAATCTGATATTTCTATTATTAAAACATTACCGGGGAAGAAAAAAGACCCAATAACTAAATACATTACTTATAATGAAAAAATGATTGTTTTTGATCATATGAAAAAAGAACTTGACGCAGGCCATCAAATTTATGTCATATGCCCTACAATTGTTGAGTCAGAAACAATGGATTTACAAAACGCCACTAGAATTTATGAAAGAATGAGTAAATATTATGAAGGCGTATGTAAAGTTGGCTTAATTCATAGTAAACTTAAAAATAACGAGAAAGAAGAAGTTATGGATAAGTTTAATAAAAATGAAATTCAAATTCTCGTTTCAACAAGTGTAATTGAAGTAGGCGTAAATGTTATTAAAGCTACAACAATGGTAATTCTTGATGCAGATAGATTTGGTATTGCACAATTACACCAAATGAGAGGAAGAGTTCGTAGAAGTGATGAACAACCTTATTGTTTCTTAATTAGTGATACTCAGACAAAAACTGCAATTGATAGACTAAAACTAGTTGAAAGTAATAATGATGGATTTGTTTTATCTGAAGAAGATTTATTAATTAGAGGCCCTGGTGATTTCTTTGGTGAAAAACAAACAGGTGTCTTAACATTTAAAATGGCAGATATAATATTAGATAAAGATATTTTCCTTGAAGCTGATAAAGCCGCAAATGAAATCATGAGTACAAATGATATATTTGAAAATGAAGAATATAAAAAACTATACGAAATAGTTAATACTAATTATGTTAATAATAAGGAAATGCTAGACTAGATAATTTTAAAGATATATGGAGGAAAGATATGGATAGTTTTGTAACTAAATTTAAAGAATTAGCAAAAAAATTAGGATTTAAATATCATAATTTAAATATATATTTCCAAGCCTTCACTCATAAATCATATGCTAATGAACATAAATTACCATGTAATGAAAGATTAGAATTTATTGGTGATGCAATCCTAGATTTCTTAGTTGGTGAGTATATGTATTTAAACTATCCAGAAATGCCTGAAGGAGAATTATCAAAGAAAAGAGCTCAATATGTATGCGAAGAAGCTAATAAGAATTACTCGTTAAAATTAGGACTAGATAAATTAATTTTATTAGGCAATGGAGAAGAAGAACAAGGAGGAAGAACTAGACCTACAGTTCTTGGTGATTTGTTTGAAGCATTCTTAGGGGCTTTATATTTAGATAATAAGACTTTTAGTGAGGTTAGAAAAATACTTAAAATGGTTGTCTTTCCAAATATCGAAGGTAAAACTAGTTATTTGATTGATTATAAGAGTAAATTACAAGAATTAATCCAAGCTGAAAACAGGAAAAGCGTTGTTTATGTAGTTGAAAATGAAGTTGGTCCAAGCCACGATAAAACTTTTACAATATCTGTTATATTTGATGGCGTTAAACTTGGAGAAGGCATTGGGAAAAATAAAAAAGAAGCAGAACAATTAGCCGCAAAAGCCGCACTTGAAAAATTAGCAAAATAAAACTATTTATGGGAGTTAAGTATGAGAAGCTATCTAGATTTAATAAAGGAAGGAATTATAGATTTTCAAAAAATCCTTTTAGATAAATATTATATTTTAGGATTAAACGAATCTGAATGTTTAGTTTTATTAAGATTATACCAAAATTCTAATAAGACTAATAAAGATCTAAAAAATATTTTAGATTTAACACAACTTAAGAAAACTACAAGTTTAGATCAAGATGCTTTAGGTGATATTGTTGCTAAACTGGTATCTAAAGGTTTTATCACACTAAATATCGATGAATCAAATGGTACTTTTACGGAATCTTATTCTCTAGAAGATACTTACAAGGAATTAGCTTATGTATTAGAGAATAATGATGTTGTAAAAGTTGATAACGAAACCAGCATACAAATGAAAAAAACAGTTAAAAATATAGAAGTTATTGTCAAAAAAATGTTAACGCCATTTGAACTAGAAATGATAAAAAAATGGTATTATGACTATAAGTATGAACAAGAAAAAATAATTAATGCTATTGCAAAAGTATCAAAAATGAAATCTCCATCAGTTCAAGCGATTGATCGAGTATTATATTCTGATACGCATACATCTATTGATGAAAATGATATATCAAAAGCTCAAGAAATTTTGAAAAGAAAGTACGGAAAAAAATAAATCTATATGGATGATTTCAATAATCAAAATTGTAAATTTACTTATATTGATATATATAATAAATTATCACAAATGTTTCCAAATGCATGTTGTGAGTTAATTTATCATAATTTATACGAACTTTGCATAGCAGTAATGTTATCTGCACAAACTACTGATGAAGCGGTTAATAAAATAACTCCAGCTTTATTTAAGAAATATCCTGACTTATATTCATTATCAAATGCAGATATCGATGACGTAATGACTTTAATTAAAAGAATTGGGCTATATCAAAATAAAGCTAAAAACATCATAAATTTTGCTAAAAAGGTTTTGAGTGATTTTAAGGAAATTCCCAATGAATTTGACAAACTTGTAACATTACCTGGAATAGGAAGAAAAACTGCTAATGTAATTCTTTCAGAATGGTTTAAAATTCCAAGGATTGCGGTGGATACACATGTATTAAGAGTATCAAATCGCTTAAATCTCAGTATTTCAAAAGACCCTTTAAAAGTTGAAAGAGATTTAATGGATAAATACCCAGAAGAAATATGGAGTGATCTTCATTTGAAATTATTATTTTTTGGCAGATATTTTTGTAAAGCTAAAAAACCTAATTGTGAAAATTGTTTTTACAAAGAATTTTGTTTTGATAAAATTAAATAATGACAAAAAAACACACCTCTATTAGATATAATTATCTAGGAGGTGTTTTTATGTATGTAAGAATTTTTGATGAAAATCATGAAGAGGACTTAGAAGAAGTAATTAATGATTTTTTAAATAATGATAATATCAAAGTAATTGATATAAAATATCAAGTTGCTATAATGTATGATTACAAATCCTTTGAACAAATCTATTGTTATAGCGCTCTAATAATGTATGAATTAAGTAAATAATTAAAAAAATAAAAAAGATAAAATCTTGTATAAATTCTAAAAAAATATTATAATATGTATAGAAAGCACAAAATATCCAAATAATGCAAAGGAGAAACAAATATGAGTATGATTATTACAATTGGTCGTGAATTTGGTAGTGGTGGTAGAGAACTGGGAAAAAGAATTGCGGAAGAATTAGGAATAGCATATTACGACAAAGAGATTCTTGTGGAAATTGCCAAGAAAACAGACTTAGCATATGACTATGTTAAACAAATTATCGAAAATAAGCCAATTGTATATTATCCAATTACAATAGGCCATACATTAAATGTCTATAACGATAATGGACTTTATAGCGAATCACTATCAATGAACCATAATTCAATTTATGCTGAACAAGCAAATGTAATAAAAGAATTAGCTTCAAAATCAGATTGTGTTATCGTAGGAAGATGTGCAGATTATATTTTAAAAGATTACAAACCATTTAGAATCTTTGTATATTCAGATATGGAATCAAAAATCAAAAGATGTAGGGAGAAAAATGAAGCAGAAGCAGATCTTCCAGATAAAAAGTTAAAAAAATATATTAAAAAAATAGATAAACAAAGAAAAAAATATTATGAATTCTACACATCTCAAGAATGGGGTAGTATGTTAAACTATGATATATGTGTAAACACTTCAAATAAATCCATTAAGGAAGTTGTACATAATATTATTACAATATTTAAAGAAAATAAATAAAAATTTAAAAAGAGATGGACTTTTAAGCCATCTCTTTTTATAAATAAAAAATATTTATTTTACTATTTTAGCATGTTTGTTAATATATTCTTCATCAGGTTTTGCAAATACACTTTTTTGATTTTTGTATGTAACAAATGATCCTTTTTGGCCAGGGACTTTTTTAACATTCTTTACTAAAGTGTAGTCAACACAAACATTTGTACTACCTTTGTATGATGAATTTAGTGCCGCAATACATCCTGTTAAATATATTATATCATCATTTAAGTTACTAGTCCTTAAGATAACATGACTTCCTGGAACATTTTGAACATGGAAGAAGTAGTCTGTTTTATTTGCAAATGTATTTGTTAGATAATTATTTTGAATATTGTTTTTTCCAACCCAAATCAAATCACCATTTATTGTTTGATATTTAGTAATATTTGGCTTGATTTTTTTAGGTCTATCTAAAGCCTTTACTTTAATATTTAATTCTTGATAAATTTCAATTATATCAGTAATTTTTGATATTTGTAATTGGTTTAATAGGCATTCGTAATATTCAATATCTTTTTGAGATTTATCAATTTGCTCTTTAATCAGTTTTTCTGCCCTTTTTGCTTTTTGGTATCTTTTAAAGAAATATTCAGCGTTTTGATTAGGAGTCAGTAAAGGATTTAATGTAATTTTAAACTTATTGTTGTCATCATAAAAATCCTCTACAATTATTTCACTATCTCCTTTTTTTGATAAATACATATAAGATATAAATAAGTTACCTATTTTTTCATATATTAAATCATTAATAGCTTTTTCTAACTCATCTTCCTGTTTATGTAGTTTATTTTTAATTTTAACAATTTCTTTATTAATATAATTATAAAGATAAGTTTGTTCATTATTTATTGACTCATTATTTTTATATTCTGTAAAATAAACATCTAATAGCTCAGATAAACTATTAAAGAATATTCTTTCACCTTCTAGATGAGTTAAGTCAAAAGCATAAAAGTGTAACTTATTTGA
>JAZNJG010000103.1:0-1923 GCA_045577945.1 Bacilli bacterium
TATAATATAATAGTGAAAAATAAGATAAAAATAATGTAAGGAGAATAATATGAGCAAAAAGAATAATAACATATTTTCAAAAGAATTCAAATATGAAGATCATTTATTAATGATTATAGGAATTATATTTATTGTTGTGGGGTTTTTAGCATCAATTGACATTATTAATTTCGAAGATGAAGTTAATGGCCAAATTCAAAACAATAATACATTTTATAGTATTTTTTTTATTGCTGTAGGAATAGGATGTTCTATAACATCGTATGTTAAATTGAAAAGAAAAAAAGAATTAAAACAAAAATCAATATATTATAAAATAATCAAAGATTATCAAGAAAATAAAATTAAATCAGATTTAAAATCATTAGGTTTTGAATCAGATGATATTTTATTTGAAGAAACCGATTATGCGATATTAGTTAATTATAGACTTGGAAATGGAAGTTTTTCTCTTGTTGTGAATGAAAAATTTGTTGAAATAGCATATTATTATGATGAAGAAGTTTATGAGCAAGAAGATGAATCACTTATTAATACTAATGAAGAATTAGAAAATGCATATCTTGAATTTGATTCTTGTAAAGTAGACAAAAGCAGAATATATAAAAGCTATATAGAATTTATTAATAAATATAAACATCTAACAAAGTAAATATTATAAAAGGATAAATTATGGAAAATAAAAACTATTTAAAGAATTATAAAGAATATGTTAAAAAATACAATATGGTAGGTTCTAATGTTATATACTTATATAATAATGGCTATATAGAAAATGTTTGTTCAGGATATGCTGATTTAGAAACAAATAAAGAAACTGATGAAAAGGGCATTTATCGAATTGCTTCAATCTCAAAAGTAATAGTGGCTATTGGTTTACTAAAATTATATGACAAAGGATTAATCGATTTAGATGAAGATATCTCTAAATACTTAGGATTTATTGTTAGAAACCCTAAATATCCAAATGATAAAATAACTTTAAGAATGGTACTAACTCAAACATCCAGTATTATTGATGATGGAGCTTTTGTGGATGGGGTTTATAAAGGATATGATGGATCTAATTGTACTGATGATTATATAGAATTAGAAGATTTGCTTACACCTGGTAGTGAAAGATTTTATAAAGGATATAGTGAATACAAACCTGGATCAACTTTTATATATTCAAATTTAGGATGTGGAATACTTGCATGCATTATTGAAAGAATAACTGGGAAGTATTTTCCAGAATACATTAAGGAAGAACTTTTACATCTTTTAGGCATCGAGAGCGGTTTTAGATTAGAAGATATCAAAGACATTGAAAACTTAGTTACCCATTATCGTTATGAAGATAATAAGTTTGTTAGACATAGGTATTATGAAACTTTCAAAAAGGTTCAATGTTTAAAATATCCAATAGGTCAAAACTTTAGAGGTGTTGCGGGTGGATTATATATATCTGCATATAATCTATCTAAAATAATGAAAATGCTAATGAATAAAGGTGTTTATGAAAATATTAGAATACTTAATGAAGAGACAGTTAAAGAAATGGAAACTGTTCAATGGCAATTGAAAGAAGGAGATGTAATCACTGATCCAACATATCATAAAAAAGGATTGCAAATGATCATTATGGATGATTTTACCGAAAAACCACTAAAAGGTCATTTTGGGAACGCTTATGGCCTAAGAAGTTTTATGTTGTATAATGAGAATGGTGGAATTATCTTTTTGTGTAATGGTGCTAATTTTATTACTGATGAGGAGCATATGACAGTTTTACAAAAAGATATTATAGAATATTTAGTAAAAACAGTTAATTTATAAAAATTACATTTGAATATAATTATTAATGCCCTTAATATTGAAAGGGCATTTTTTATATAATAAATAAAAAGCTAATAAGCAATATTTAGCTCATTAGCTTTAAAA
>JAZNJG010000104.1:0-3620 GCA_045577945.1 Bacilli bacterium
GAGTTTGGCAGCAGGTCATAAGACACTCGTGCCACAAGTCATCGAAGAACTTGAGAAGTTAGGTCGCCCAGATATTATGGTCGTTGTTGGTGGTGTTATCCCTCCACAAGACTATCAATTCTTGTACGATGCTGGCGCAGCCGCTATCTTCGGACCAGGCTCCGTCATCAGCGACTCAGCCATCAAGATGTTAGACTTGCTTTTGGCAGCGAGAGGATAATAGAAACAAAAAAGTATAGAAATTTCTAAACACTATACAAAAATAAAATTGGGTATCTGAATTGACACCCAATTTTATTTTTGTACTTTTGTAAAACATCTATTCAATCATGGATCATGAGGAATAATAAAAAAATAGAGAAATTGTCCGAAGTAAAAAAGAATGGAGTTACTTTTACGCCATCTAAACTTGCTGATTATTTATCTAGTAAAATTATTAAATATTGCGACAGCTTGTCGGATAAAATTATCTTAGATCCAGCTTGCGGGAACGGTTCATTGCTTATCTCAATTTCAAAAATGTCAAATCATTCTGTTGGTAAATTAATAGGCTATGATACCAACATAAATTATGTTTATGAAACCATTAGTAATATAAAAAAAATAAACATTGACAATTTTGAAATTAATAATGTTGATTTTTTAGAAAAAACTAATCATAAAATAGATTTATTTTCTAAAACAGAATTTGTTGAATATGCAGATATTATTATTGCAAACCCACCATATGTCAGCACCCAAAATTTAGGAAGTAAAAAGTCACAACAAATAGCAAATGATTTTGGTTTAAAGGGCAAGGTTGATTTATATTTTCCATTTTTGATTGGAATGACAAATGTACTTAAAGAAAATGGTTTACTTGGTGTTATTACATCTAATCGTTATTTAACTACCAAGAGTGGAGCTGATATACGTAAATTTCTATTAAATAATTATGATATTTTAGAAGTTATAGATTTGGGAGATAGCCAGTTATTTAATACAGCCGTTCTACCTGCTATCTTAATAGCGAAAAAGAAAAACAACAACAAAGTACAATCATCGTGTATGTTTACAAGATTGTATGAAACCAACAATACTTCCAACAATATTATATCCGTAGATTCTATATATAATATATTAGAAAAGGAAAAATCAGGGGTGTACAAAGTAACTGATAAAATATACAATTATACAATGGGAGTTATAAAATATAATTCCGACAAGACTGATATATGGAAAATGACAAACGAATCTGAAAGTGGTTTCATTGATATTATTCAGAACAATACATATTGTCATATTGGTGATTTATTTAAGGTTAGAGTAGGTATTAAATCGTGTGCTGACAATGTTTTTATAAAATCTCATTGGGATAACAATATTTTATCGGAACAGGATTTATTTCGCCCAATGATTTCAAGGGAGAATATAAAACGGTGGAATTGTTCCACTTCTAACTTAACAAAAATATTATATCCTCATTACGATAATAACGGGAAAAGAGCCGTATATGATATTAACAAATATCCAAAGGTAAGAGAATATCTGTTTCAACATAAGGAACAATTAGAAAATCGTTCTTATTTGATTGCGTCTGGTCGTAAATGGTATGAAATGTGGGTACCCCAGGATCCAAAATTATGGAACTATCCCAAAATCGTTTTCCCCGACATAAGTACAGAAGCGTTATTTTCGTACGATGAAAGCGGTGCTATTGTCAATGGTAATTGCTATTGGATTGTTGCTCAAACAGAAGAGCAAAAGAGGCTATTATTACTTATAGAAGGTATTGCAAATTCAGATTTAATGGGTAAATATCATGAATTATGTTTTAATAATAAGCTATATTCTGGAAGAAAACGTTATATAAGTCAATATATAGAAAAATATCCTTTACCTGACCCTAATAGCAAATTTGCTAATAATATTATTAGAATCGTTGAACAACTAAACAATACTAACGACAAATTCATTTTGGAATCTTTAACAAAAGAATTAAATCAGAATGTAAATTATGCCTTTGGTATTACGGATTAGAAACACTCATATCCCTATATTTCTCGAAAAATGACATTGGTATAGAGCGTTGGCATTTAAAACTAATATCTCCCACAAAGGTAAATAATGAACCTAATTCATAACCAGACATTAGAACAACACCTTCAATTATGTTTGTATTTGGATTTGTCAATGCTATTAAATAACGAATATCCTTTGTAGTAATATCAGCATATATCACATCCTCTGTTTCAGGAGAATACTTACCCAAGTCTATTGTTGGAGAATCTTGAACCTTAACTTCTAACAACTGATTTGGTATATCAGGATAGGAACCACTTAAACATTCATCATAACCAAATATAGAAAGTACTACTCTTTCTAACATTTGGCCCTTAGTTTTGGTATCTGCAGACTCTAATTTAACACCTATCAACTTTTGAGCAACCAATTCGTTTATTAATTCTATTGAGAATGGTTTAGAGTTAAGTGGAAAATCCGTCATCTTTTCAATCGGTGTTGCAAATGTATTTCTACAAAATTTAATTATTTTATTTGTATCTTTTCCAAGCAGTACACCACCTATAATACTTTCTCTTTTTTTATCTGAAATAATTAACTGATGTTTAATTGTCGGCTTCCCAAAAAGGCCAAATTTTTCTTCTATATACTGCGGAGTAAGAATTATTACAGATTCAATAACACTCTTTTGCATATCAATTTTTATAAAAACTAAACGAATATCACTTGAACAAATCTTCTTTCCACTTGTATATTCAACTAATACAGATTTACTATTAGGGAACCTATTCCACACCTGTAAATTATAGTTATTACCACTCGTTACAATATATGTATCTATCATTTCTCTTAAGATCCTTGGAATGCCTTTGCCACGAGGTGGTATAATATTAAATTCATTCTCTTTTGCTCCTTCATTTACACCATATTCAATCAAACATTCCGATACCATCTTTCTAATATTTGCTCCATCTGTTCTCGGTTTACCTGTAATATTAAATTCCCTCCCAATAAGATTTCGCAAACATTCTGTTAATTCATCTATTTTCAACACATTTTGTGGATCTCTTGGAGGCAGACTAAGATCTTCTTTCATACTACTTTAGATTTTCAACAATTTTTAACAAATCACTAATAGACATCTGAAAATAATTTGCAAATTTTTCTATAATCTCTATAGATACATTACGAGATCCTTTCTCGATATGACCAACATAAGTCCTATCTATGCCAGCTTCGTACGCCAATTGTTCCTGTGATATGCCTTTGTTTAAGCGTAAATCTCTTACTACTATTCCAAATTTTTCCTTTATCTTCATTCTACAAAAATTCTTATTTGATGACAATTATACAACGGACTATTGTCATCAAAATATTAAAATAATAGGTAAAAATAGTTACATATATATAAGCTAATGATATCCAATTAAATATAATAACTTTGATAAAAATGCTTTTATCAAAGTTATTTTTATTAGAGATTTTAGTTTTGTAATTGCTAAAGATTATAGACAGGTATGCAGAGCGAAGCTCGGAATGCCTGTCGTAAAATTCATGGTAAGGTTATTTAAAAGTGCTGTAGGCACGACAGATGTTCTTTCGCTCCTACAGAGCTTTTC
>JAZNJG010000105.1:0-11296 GCA_045577945.1 Bacilli bacterium
ATGAAGCAAAAGAATATGAAACTATTTTAGATGTTATCGATGAAATTGAAATAAAAATTAAAGAATTAGAAAACAAAATAAATGAATTCTATAGTGATTATTCTAAGTATAAAGAATATTCATTAGAAAAAGAAAGACTAGAAAAAGAATTAGAAGAAAAGATGTTAAGGTGGGAATATCTTTCAGATAAAGCAAACAAGTCATAATTAGAAAATGTTTATAGAGGTGTAAATTAATGAGAAAATGTTTTACAATAAATTGTATGAGAAATAATAATGATTTTGATGGTTATGAGAAACTTCTAAAAGAAAATTTATATCAAGGGATAGAATTATTTTTTCCTTATAATGTAACCGATGATCAAAGAAAGTTGTATGATACAAGAGTAGAAAAAATAATCAAGGAAATAAAACCTGAAGTCGTATTACATCTTCCCCATGGACACAATAATGACTTAATCACTGAAACAGGTGATTTAAATAGTCTTGTTATAAATAGAATGCAAAATGCTATTGTTTATGCAAATCGAATGGGAGCTAAGAAATTAACACTACATCTTGGTTTTCACCCAAGTAATTTAACTAGAGAAAAAGCAATTGAATGTGTAATTGAAGCTGTAAAAGTTTTATGCGACATTGCTTATGAATATAATAGCAATATTATGATTGAGAATATGCCTGGCTATAATGAATTAGGATATAGTCCAGATGAGATTTTACATATAATTCAAAAAGCAAATAAGAGTAATTTGAAGTTTATTTTGGACACGGGACATGCTCATTGTAGTAAATATGAACTAACAGAGTATGTTAAAAAGCTATCTAAATATTTATATCACATGCATTTTAATGATAATGATGGAACAAGGGACCAACATAAGAGGGTAAACTCAGGAACTATCGATTTCATTAAACTATTTAAAGAATTAAATAATATAAAATACAATGAATTACATTGTATGGAAGTAATATTTAAAGAATATACTGATTTGATAGAGTATGAAAAAGATATTAATATTTATGACTATTTATATAAAAACTAAAAATGACAATTTTTAAAAATTAGAATATAGTATATCTATGACTATTATTGAAATTATAACATTAATATAATATAATATTAATATTAATTTAAGGAGAAAAACTACATGGAGAAAATAGGGATATTGACTGATACTGCTTCAGATCTGAGTCTTGAATTGTATGAAAAGAATAATATTGAAAGAATGCCTTTTTATGTTACTATTAATGGCAAAGAATATTTATCTGGTAAAGATATAACTGTTGAAGAACTTTTCCAGTACGCAAAAAAAAATAAATCCATTCCAAGGACATCACAAATAACGCCATCAAAATTTATTGAGTATTTTGAAGGATACTTAAAAAAATATGACCAACTAATTTATATTGGAATAAGTTCACAATTTTCAGGAACTATTAATAATGCAAATATTGCTGCTTCTGAGTTTGATGGGAAAGTGAAAGTTGTTGATTCTTTAAATTTATCAAGTGGAATTGGATTATTAGTTCTAAGAGCTTGCAAATGGCGTGATATGGGAAAAACAAGCGATGAAATTGTTCAAGAGCTTAATAGATGTATACCACTTGTACGCACTCAGTTTGCAATTAACACACTAACATATTTACATTATGGCGGAAGATGTTCTGATGTTACTAGATTGTTTGGAACTCTTCTAAAGATAAAACCAATAGTAAAAGTTGTTAATGGAAAAATGGTAGTAGCCAAAAAACCAATTGGTAAACTTACTAAAGCTCTAAATGTTATTCTTCAGATGGTGGAAGCAGATAAAGATAATATTGATTTAGATAATGTAATGATAACACATTGTCTAGCAGATGAAGAAGCACAATATCTAAAAGAAGGGTTAAATAAATTCCTTCATCCTGAAAATGTTCACGAGACATTTGCGGATGTAATCGTATCATCGCATTGTGGGCCTAAAACAATAGGCATCTTATACATTTTAAAGAAATAAAGATAAATATGAAAAACAAATATAAATTATAAAATAATTGAAATGTGAACTTTTGTACCGGGGTTTTATTTGCCTCGGTATTTATTTTCAAATTTCTTATTTTATAGACTATTCTTGTTTTTTTACCATTTTTATAGTATTATAATATTATAAATATGATTACAACACATAATAGGTGGATTATGGAAAATATAAATAAAAATCCTAAAGATAATATAAATAATAAATTGCCAGAAATATTAGCACCTTGTGGGAAATTTGATACTTTGGAAAGTGCAATAATTGCAGGATGTGATGCTGTTTATTTGGCTGGAAAATCATACGGTGCTAGAGCTTTTGCGGGAAATTTTGATGAAAATGAATTAATTAAAGCCATTAAATTATGCCACTTATATAATGTTAAAGTTTATGTAACTGTTAATACTGTTATTTTTGAAAATGAAATTGAAGATTGTATCAAATACATAGACTTTTTATATCTAAATGATGTAGACGCAATAATAATCCAAGATTTGGGACTTGCAAGCATTATTAAACATAGATACCCAGATTTTGAAATGCATGCTTCAACTCAAGTTAATGCACAAACAGTAGAAGATGTCAAAGTTCTAAAAAAACTAGGTTTTTCAAGAGTTATTTTAGGGAGAGAAGTTTCTATTAATACAATTAAAAAAATAAAGGATGAAGTTGATATAGAAATAGAAGTATTTATTCATGGAGCTTTATGCATATCCTATTCTGGTAATTGTTTTTATAGTCTACTTGAAGGCGGTAGAAGTGGTAACCGAGGTCGTTGCGCCCAACCTTGTAGATTGAAACATAACTTCAAAGGTAAGGAAAAGTTTTATATAAGTCCTAAAGATTTATGCACTATTGATAATATTAGAGAAATTGGCAAATATGTTGATAGTTTAAAAATAGAAGGAAGAATGAAGAGCAAAGAATATGTTTATCATGTTGTTAAAGCATATAAATATGCTCTTAATGATAATTATAAAGAAGCAAATAAGGAATTATATAATTCAAAAATAGCTTTTAATAGAGAACATACAAAAGGATTTATTAATAATGCTAATAATGTAGATATTACTAATGTAAATAGTTCTAACCATTTAGGAGTTTTAATTGGTGAGATAAAAAACAGAAGTACTATTGGAAATAACTATTATGAAATAAAATTATCTACTAGTTTAAATTTTAATGATTCAATAAGAATTGTAGGAACGAATGAAGATGCAGTCATCGTGAACGAAATGTATTTAGTTGTTAAAAATAAGAAAATATTAGTAAAGAATGCTAAAGCTAATGATGTTATCAATTTAAGACTTCATAAGAAAATGAATATTGGAGATAAAGTTTATCTTACAAAAAGAGAAGAAGACACAAGATTATTAATTTATGATAATCAAGATAATAAAATAATTAAATATAATGAAAGCAATAAAATAAAAATATTTGCAAAGTGTTATTTAGATGAATATAATGATTTTACATTAGAAATTAATGATGGGGAAAATACTGTAACAGGTGTTTGCGATTATGAAAAAAGTGAAAAAGATTTATCTTTAAGAATAAAAGAACAAATAAATAAATCTGGTGGCTCACCTTTTGTGTTTGAAAACATAGAGATAAATATCCCAAACATTTATATTAAAGTAAAAGATATTAATAATCTAAGAAGAGATTTATTCGAAGATTTGATAAGAGTGAGAGAAAATAAATACTCAAGAAATGAAAAATACATAAATTATAAAACTTGCGTTTTAGATATAAAATCTAATACTAATAAAAATCTAAATAATTATAAAGAAAAATTTTCTTTTGCAATTTCCAATATCAATCAAATTGATAATCTTGATAAAATAGCAAATAGTCTTTGTGAAGACAACCCAATGAATAAGATAGATATTTACTTAAGACAAAATTATAATTTATTGAATTATAAGCATTACTATGGCAGCATATATAGATATTTGCCTAGAATTTGTGATTTAACAAGTGATTTGAAATCAGCTAACATAGTAGCATCTAGTATTGGTTGTTTTAATCAAGAAGCAAACATTGTAACATCAGTTTATATGAATGTTACTAATAGTTATACTGTTAGAGTTCTTGAGAGTTTAGGTGCTAATAGAATTGGTTTATCAATTGAATTATCAAAAGAGCAAATAAAAGATTTGATAAGTGGATATAGAGATAGATATAAATCTACTCCTAGCTTAGAAGTGATGATTTATGGACATTATCAAATGATGCATATGAAGCATTGTTTTATAAACAAAGAATTAGGTTACAATAAATTACATTGTAATGCTTGCCATAAAGAGAGATTATATTTAGATGACTATCCGTTATTCGGTGATGAAGAATGCCATTTATCAGTTTTATACAAGGAACCAGTAAATTTGTGTCCAAATGTATTAGAATTAAAGAGTATAGGTATAAAACATTTTCTAATTGATTATACAATTGAAAATGATAATGAAATGAAAGATTACGTATATTTAAAGAATAATATCGAGGGTTATAAAGGTAAATATTAATTTAACCTATCAATTTATTTTAAAAAATGATATAATATTAAAAATTATGAAAGGAGAAAGCATATGAAAAGTTGGATAAAACTAGACAATGCCGCAAAAATATTCCCAAGTGTTTCAAGTAAATATCGTTCAAATATGTTTCGTATTGCTTTTTCACTTACTGAAACTGTTGATAAAGATGTTTTACAAGAAGCATTAAATCTATCAATAATGAGATTTAAAGTTTTTAAAATAAGATTAAAAAGTGGATTATTCTGGAACTATTTTGATGAAAATAAAAAAATGCCAGAAGTAGTAAAAGAAGACCCATTTATTTTAGAACCATTAGAAAAGTATAAATCAAAAGGTTATTTGTTTAGAGTAACATATTTCGAGAATAAAATAGGAATTGAAATGTTTCATTCGTTAACAGATGGTTTCGGAGCATCACAATTTTTAAAAGCAATTTTATACGAATATCTTGTATTAAAAGGATATGATATAGATGCTGAGGGAAAGATTTTATTTGATCTAGAATCGGCTTTCGAAGAAAATGAAGATAGTTTCCAAAGATTATATGAGGATCATTGCAAAACTGATTACAAGGAAAACAAAGCCTCCCATTTTAAAGGAACAATGTATTCAGATAATTACATAGGATTAATCACTGGGATAGTTCCAAAAAACAATTTTAAAGAATTATTAGCAAAATTTGATTGTTCATATACGCAACTAATCGTAGGGACATTAAACTATGTTGCTTCACAAAACATGAAAATGTTAAAGAAAAAGGAAAGGCCATTTCAAGTATTTGTTCCAGTTGATCTTAGAAGAAAATTCCCAACAAAATCTTTGAGAAATTTCTCGATGATAGTTAAAACATCAATGAAACTAGATAGAAATAAAACTTTGGAAGACTATATTAAAGAATCTAAAGAGCAATTAATAGAAGGATTAAGGGATGAAAATTTACTTCCAAGAGTTCTTGGAAATGTAAAATTAGAAAAAAATTTCATTTTAAGAATTGTCCCTTTATTTATTAAAAAGATAGCTTTTAAGATTGGATATAATAGAATGAGCACAGTTGCAAATAGTATATGTATTTCAAACTTGGGAGAGATAGATCTTCCAAACGATATGAAAAAGTACGTCACAAAGGTAACTTTTTCAAATGGAGTTTCCAAAGAAGCTCCAATAAATATGGGTGTAACATATTATGATGATAAGATATATATGACATTCTCTAGTTCAATTCTTGAAAGAGATTTTCAAAGAACATTTTTTAGAGTATTATCTGATTTGGGTTTGGATATTACTATAGAAAATAATGATTTGGAGGAATAATATGAAATACTGTGAACATTGTAAAGTAAAAGTTGATACTGATAGAAAAATTTGTCCATTATGTTTCAATTCTCTTAAGAGTTTAAGTGACAATATCAACAATACAAAAATGGCTAATTTCCATAATTATCCAAATCGAAAAAGAAAGAGTGAAAAGTATAATTTATTTAATAAAATATTATCTTTTGTTTGCTTATTAGCTATATTTGCTTCATTAATAGTTGATTACACTACTCATGTGGAAGGGAACCGCTGGTGGTCTATTTTTGTAGTATTAGGAGTAATATATATATATACTTTAATTAGAGGAGTAATATTAGGAAGAGCATATGTAATTAAAAGACTGTTACTTCAATTAGTTGTAGTGTCTATTGTAATATTTGGGATAGACTATATGTCCGACTATCATGGTTGGTCTTTGGCTATAGTTATTCCTTGTGTTTGCGTAGCTAATAACTTAGTTAATTTGATCATTGCGGCCGCAAATAATCGTAACTTTAGTGACGCTTTTTCATCAATAATTATATCACTCCTTATAGGAATAATTACTTTTATATTACAAATATTTGATCTTGTTAAAGGAGATAGACTTTGGGCGCCATTAGTTTCTGCCTCATTTTCAATTGTCTTATTGACGGCATATTTTGTATTTGCGGGGAAGAGAATAAAAGAAGAATTAACAAAAAGATTACATGTATAAAGTCACTATTTAATATTAACTATTATGTTTAACATTAAACAAGAATTAAGAAAATATAAATATCTAGAAAGGGAAAAAATGGCAAAGAAATATAATACTAAAAAAAGAAAAAAACAAAGAAGAGTAAAGATTATTGCTATAATTTTATTAATAGTAATTATTGTGGGATTGGCAGTTTTAATTTATCCTAGTTATAAAAATGCTAATAGCGCAATCAGTGAACTTGAAGATATTAAATATAAATTTGATGAATTAATTGTTGATGAAATAACTAATGATATTCCAAAATTTAATTATCAAAGTAAGTATTGGAAATACTTTTTCTCATCTGCTGATGATAAATACGTAAATTCAGATGGTAAAGTAACTAGACCAACATATTCAGAAGGAAATAAAGAAATAACCCTTTATTTAGATTTAGAATTAACTAATGTAAGTGCTATTGATAAAATTGTGTTTAATATATTAGGAGTGACTAATCAAAAAATTGATGACTCAGCAGTCATAATTAAACTTCCTCAAAGTAACAAAGAAACAATAGAAGAAGTTTATAAATTATTGGTATTACCAGAGACTGTTTATGCCTCAATTAATCTTCCATTGTCTTTAACAACAGTTAAAGATTTAAGTTTAACATGGGAATCAGATAATGAATCTATAATGACTAAAGAAGGAAATTTAGTAAAAGATGGAAGTTTAAATAAAGAAGGAACTGTTAAATTAACATGTAATATGATACTTGGAAATGAAGTTAAGACTAAAATTTTCAATATCAATGTTAGAAATAATTTAATTATCAATGAATATAATTTATCTTTTGATGATTACAAGGATAGTAGTTACAGCGAAACATCTTATGAAGGTTTAACATTAATAAATTCCTTAAGTGAAAATGAAAAGATAAAATTAAAATCAACTAGTGATGGTGAGGATGTTGATGGAACTATTATTACTGAATTAGTTAAATCATCAAAGAAGATATCCTTTACGTATAAATACGCTAAAGAAGAAACTTACACGAAAGCTTCATTTGTAGTATTAAGTAAAAGCAATGATTTAAATGTATGGGAAGAAGTAAAGAAAGAAAAACTTATGGATAATGAAGAACATACATTTACATGTGAATTATCTGGAGATTATTATTATAAAATAACATTTACAACTGAATATAGTGAAAAAATGTTTTATTTAGATGATTTAAAGATAGATAGAGGTATTACTGAAATTGATATTATTAAATCATTAGATTTACCTAATACAGTTAAGGAAAATATAGATTTACCATTTACAACTATTTATGGAGGTAAGGTTAAATATGATTCATCTAGTTCTTCGTTAACTAGCATAGGGGTTTGTACTCGCAAAGATGAAGCTGAAAAAGTGACTTTAACAGTGAAGATTGATGAATTTGGAGTAGAATTTACTCATGAACTAACTGTTCTAGGATTAAATGAAAGAATACCAGTGGAAATCAGATTCATTGATGTAGGAAAATATGGAGCAAGTGATTGCGGAGAAAGTATTTTAATTAAGTATCAAGATTATGAAATTTTAATAGATGCTGGGGATAGATTTGATGCAACAGTGACAGCTATTACGGAAGTTATTGATAAATATTCAGAAGATAAAATTTTAGAATATATTATAGCAACTCATCCTGATAGCGATCATATTGGCAGTATGGATGATGTTATAGAAAAATATAAAGTTAATAATATTATTACTTTTATGGGAACTGCATCAAGTGGTGTTTATAATGATTATATTGATGCTGTTAATAATGAAGATGCTGATGTTTGTACTGTATTAGATAGCTACAATAATGCAAACGGGTGTAAAAGAGTCATCACTATTGGAGAAGATGTAACATTAGAAATAATTAATACTCAAAATTATGAGCAAGATGAAAATAATGCGCGTAGTATTGTGTGTGTTTTAGATGCATATGGTGTAAGAACACTATTTACTGGTGATGCAGATAATAATTCTTCTGAACTAGAAAAAGCATATATGAATACAGTCGGAGATATTGATATTCTAAAGATGGTTCATCATGGAACTAGAGAAGGCACAACAACAGAATTTTTAGAAGCTGTTGATCCTGAAACTGTAATAATATGTAGTGGTAATTATTTTGGAAATAAACATGGCCATCCAACATATGAAGCTTTAGGAAGAGTATATGATTATGACGAGAACATCAAGATGTATGCTGTTGTTGGGGGAGAAGTTGATAACTGCGTAGTTGAAAATAGTGGATCTTTTACTTGTGAAAGTGAAGGTGAAGAAAGATTCTATCAAAGAAATGGTACAATCACAATTACTATAAATGGAACAGACAGTTACTCTGTTTCAAGCGAATATAATAACGGGGTTCCGATAGAAATTAAAGACACAGACTTTTGGAACGAAGTTAAGGATTTGAATAAGTAAAATATTTATATATCATAGGGGCTGTACAAAAGTAAATTTGTACCCTTATAAGAAAACTGAGAATTTTGAATAGTTCTCAGTTTTTTATATTGTATTGTATGGTATCCCATTCACAATATCTCCTTAATTTTGTTTAATAACTTATTTTTATTCTTTAATACAGCGTTTTTCCAAACAAAGGTATATTTATTGGCATAAGCTTCAATTTTTGTTCCATCAATATATATAGTTTCTCTATCTATTGAAATAATTTCAAAGATACCTCTATTAATATCGGCTAAAAGTTTATCTACATCTTTTATTTCATTAATAATATTACATATTGTGTTATGAGAACTAACTTCAACACCGTTTAATAGGAAAATAAATCTTGTATCATATTTAAATAAAGTGCATATTTCTCTTACTGATCTTACATTAATAGAAAAAGCAAATAATATAGCTAATAGAATATTACGACGTTTTAATCTTTTTCTACCTCTATAGTCTTTCGGAGAACTAGATTTTAAATATGCGGATAAATCAATTTTACCCATCAAATTATAAAATTTAATTACGGGTTCGTTATCAGAAAATTTTTTTTCATTTGGTAGTGGAAAACTAGTTTGAAATGTGTTATAATTATTATGTTCATGCATGACAAAAACTCCCTTTATATGAATAATTTTATATACAAACTTGGCGGGATGTATATATATTATTATATCATATTTTGGGGTTTTTTTCATTAAAAAAAGGAGGCAATTTAAACTCGCCTCCTTTTTTTCTTTAGAACTTTCAAATTTATTTTTGTACAGCTCCTTTTTAAGTCAGTAAAGTATATAAATAAATTGAAATTTTAAATAAAGAGTGTTAAAATAATAATATCAAAAAATATAAAAAAGAGAGGAATACACAATATGGATATGCTAGAAAAATATAAAGTAGTAGCGAAAAGATATGAAGAATTATTATTAAAAAGAGAAGATGTAATTGGAATAATGCATTTAGGTGGTATTGCGAGAAAAAGAGCTGATGAAGATTCTGATATTGATATTGCGGTATTCTCATATGAACCTTTAAAAAATATTAAATTAGGTGAACAATTTAGTGAAGAAGGATATGATGTAGAATTATTTAATATTGCTATTAATGAAGGATATGATTATTGGGACCCTATTATGAAAGAAGCATATGAAGAAGGCTTTATTTCTAGTGATAAAACTGGAGAAGTAACTGCTTTTATGAAAAAAGCATTAGAGTATAAAGATGATTTTAGAATTCATTATTTAGCTAAATTAATATTTAAAATTGCATGGCATGGTTGGATCTATACACCATATCGTAATATTGATATTAAAGGATATAAATGGATATTACCATCTGATTTATGGTTTAAACGTAATGATCCTGAAAATGCATATTTTCTAGCAAATATCTGTATTCAAGACTTTATCGAATTATTATTTGTTTTAAATAGAAAATGGACGCCAGATCATAAATGGAGATTAATTAAATCAAGAAACCTTCCAATTTTACCAAGTAATTATAATGAAAAAATTAATTATTTATTATTTGAAAAATGGGATAAAGAAACATGGAATAAGAAACAAGAAATCTTCCAAAGTATGATTGATGAAATCATTCCATTAATTATCCCTGATATGCCAGAAGACTGGTATGCATTGTTGGAGCATTAATATATGGCATATGACATTTTTATTTCATATAAAAACACTGATAATAATCAAAAAACCGAAGATTATTATTTAGCGTTAAAATTAAAGAAAAGATTAGAAAGAGAAAACTATAATGTTTTCTTTAGTGATGAAGAAATTCCTAAGCATAAAGAGTCAATTTTTTCTAAAATAATTGAACAAGCATTAGATGAAGCTAAAATACTAGTGATTGTTTGTACAAACCCCGCGTATTTAAAAACATCATATGTTGATTATGAATGTTCATCGTTCCATGACGAAATTATCTGTGGTAGAAAAGTAGGATATATTTATGGAATAGGTAAAAATATATCTCATCAAGAACTACCTTATTATTTAAGACGTTATGATTTTTATGATTTTGATAATGAAATGGAAAAACTAATATTAGGTATTAATTCTTTCTTTACTGAAACAAGAGAAATTAATAATGATGAAGATATTGAAGAAAACGAATTAATTAATCGCTTCAATCATCAACAGTTTCAAAAATATTCATTTTATAATACTGAAGAATATATAAGTGAATCATTCAATGAATTTGTTGAATTATTAATTAATGAAAAAATTAAATTATCTGTAATTAAATATAATAAAAATAATG
>JAZNJG010000106.1:0-14999 GCA_045577945.1 Bacilli bacterium
GTATATGATACCAAAGGAAAAATGATAAAAGAAGAGTTGATAGATGAAACAATAGATCCTTATAGTATAAAGATTATTAAATATAAAGATGAAATCATCCTTTTAGGTAATGTCCTTGATATAAATAATAATTCAAATATATTTATATATGAGGTTAAAACAAGTGAATATTATTCTTTAGGAGATGCTAAAAATGAATATTTATTAGATGCTAAGTCTGATAACTTGAATTTATATTTATTTTTGAAAAAAGATAAAATGACAGAGGGAGTGTTTGGAAATGGACCAGAGCATGTGATATGTAAAGTAACTAAAGATTATCACCAAAATAAATATGAAGTCACTAACATTAATTATATAAGCATGTTTGAGGGTTTTTATAGTTTAGAAATTTCTAATAATAATATTTATATAGTATCTAAAGATCATACTAATAATACAGGCAAAATAAGAATGTTTGACATAAATGCAAATTATCAATGTTCTTTTGACTTGAACAGCTATAATGACCTATATTTCAGTCAAAATGGCCTTATAATCGTTTTTTGTAATGGTTATGAGTATTTAGTAGATAGTAAAACTCTCAATAAAATAGGAGAAATTTCGGTTTTATCATATTTGAGAAAAACGATAGAAAATAATAAAAATAATGTAGAAAAAAATATAAATAATGTAGAAAATAATATAAATAATGAAAAAAATATAGACAATAACACAAATAATAATATTTATGGTAGTTATACAATAAAGAAATTATCAAATAAGTTTTACTATAAAGAAAGTATTAACACGATGTATTTTGACATAATAGACTTAAGATGCATAAATATACAAGAAGAATATAATCACTTTAATAGAGAATATGAAGATGATGAAACGCTTTATTCTTTTTTCGGCAAATGTGCAAAGCTAAAAAGAGAATATGATAAATATTTTGATATGGTTAAGTGTGGGGAATATAATTTTAATATTCAATATCAGACAGTGGGAGAAATCATTTTCAATCTTGGATATACTTATAATATTGCACCAAGGCTGAATGTTAAAGAAGGAATGGTCTATAAAAGTGGCTATCAATTACAGTTTAATGGTGATTGTAAGTTAGATGGGGAATATATTTATAATAATTATCCAGTCTATGACGAAGGAAAACACACATTAACTTTAGAAGGTGAGGGAATTCAAACTACAATTTATTTTTATATATCGAATCTTCAAATAGAATTTAATGATAAAGTAAAGATGAAGGGAGAAAATGTATATCTTGGGAGTAATTTCTCGATAGAATTAAAACTAAATAACTATGAGAATTATGTAATTAAAGAAATAGATTGTGAAGGGATCCCCTATGAATCATATGATTTCGAGAATGGACTATTAAAGATTAATTTTAAAGCCCCTAACTCTCAAAATGAAGAAACTTATGAAAGTTCACTAGTAATTTATAATTTTATAGATATATATCTTAATGCAATAATTTTTGAGGTTTATAATAATGATTATGTTTATAATATCAAAAAAGTATTTAGGTATAATTTTATATATGAAGATATAGACATTAGTAAAAACGGTGAAGAGTTAATCTACTCATTTAACATAAATGATAAATACTCACTAGCTAGGGGACTAGAAGTGGAATTAGTGAACGAATATGGTGATAAATCATTTATATTTCCGTTATCAAATATGAATTTGGATATAAATAAAATATTTTATGATAGTATTGTAGAACCAGGAGTATATAAAGTTTATTATAATCTATATTATGATAATAACGGAGAATATAAAAAAGAAAACTTATTAGTTTGTGATATGAAAATTACTAATGATGTAAACGTTGGGGAATTATTTATAATAAAAAGTGATAATAAAATAGAAATGCTTAGGATAAATTTATCAGGAGAAGGTGGTGAAAACATAAATAATGTTTATAGAGTAAAGCTAGATAATCAAATCACTTATGAAGTGGAAAATATAAACATACAAGAAATAATAGTGTACGTAGTGGTTTCTTTTGGAGTGTTTCTGTTTTTAGGGCTTTTATTGAAGAAGATTTTTTCAAAAAAAGCAAAAAAAGAATTTATATAACAAATAATTATTTTAGTAATATGATTATGAAGTTTAGTTTTATTTATTATTGATAAAAACAAATCCTTATGTTATAATGACCTTATAAAAAAGAAGGTGAAAACATGCAAAACAATGAAATAAATTATAATTTAAACTTTGTTAATTTATACATAGAGACAGAATACACAATGTTAGGATCTTGTGTTAAATTAGATGAATTAGTTGATTTTGCAAAGGAGAATAATATTACTTCATTAGCTATCACTGATTTGAATAATATGCATGGAGTAATTAAGTTTTACCAAAAATGTATAAATAAAGGCATAAAACCAATTATAGGGCTTCACCTTACATTAAATAGTAGTATTCAAGATAATAATATTAAGGATAATTCTTTATTATTATATGCGAAGAATAATAATGGATATGAAAATCTAATAAAAATTTGTACTTTAAGAAATTTGAATAAAATACTATATTTAGATGACATAATTGATTTTTTAAAAGATATAGTAGTGATACTTCCGAATAGAGAAAATGAGCTTGTGGAGGCATATTTTATTGGTGATAGAACTTTATTTAGTTCTTTATATAATAAATATAGATTTATTAAAGATTTATATTTAGGAATAGATATTCAGATAGATAAATCTAAGTATAATATAAATGAAATGGTTGACTTCTTTTTAGCTTATCAAATTAAATCTGTAGCAATAAATAAAACTAATTATTTGCATGAAGATGATTTTGATGTATATAAAATTCTAAAATGTGTCAAGTTAAATATCAAAAAATATGACGAAACTGAAAGCGAAAGAAAACTATTCTTTATAAAACCTCAAAAAGCGTTCGATAATTTTAGGAAATATCCTGAATTAATAAAGGAAACTCAAAAAATTTCAGAATTATGTAATGTAAAGATAGATTTTGGTAAATACAAGATGCCAATGTATGATAAATATGATACTCGTCTTTATAATAACTCGGTAGAATATTTAAAAGATTTATCTATAAAAGGTTTAAAAAAAAGATTACAAAGTAACAATATTAGTATAGACAAATACCAAAAGTATTTGGATAGATTGATGTATGAATTAGAAATAATAGAAAAAATGGGATTTTGTGATTATTTCTTAATAGTATATGATTTTATAAAATATGCTAAAAAGAGTAATATTCTTGTGGGGCCTGGAAGAGGTTCAGGACCAAGTTCTATAGTTGCATACTCACTTGGTATAACAGAACTAGATCCTTTAGAATATAATTTACTGTTTGAAAGATTTTTAAATCCCGAACGAATTTCAATGCCAGATATTGATACTGATTTTCCAGATAACATGAGAAGTGATGTTATTAACTACATGGGTACTAGATATTCCAAGATGAGGGTTGCCCATATATGTACATTCGGAACATATGGCCCAAGATCAGCTATCAGAGACATTGCTAGAGTAATGAGTTTAAATGAATGGTATTTAGACGAAATATTAAGATATATTGGTGATGCTAATTCAATAATTGATGTTCTAAAAACATCTGAAACTTTCTTGAGAATGTACAATGAAGATGATCAAACAAGATTTATCACTAATTTAGTTAAGAAGATGGAAAACCTTCCTCGAAACACTTCAATTCATGCGGCTGGGATAATTATGGCTGACAGAGATTTAAATTGTTATACACCACTTGAAGAAGGTATTGATGGTTTATATTCAACACAATATGAAGCATCTGATTTGGAACAATTGGGATTAGTTAAGATAGACTTTTTAGGTTTGAAAAACTTGACAATAATAAATAAAACTATAAATAGTATTCATGATAAAGATTTTAATATCTATAAATTACCTCTTGACGATAAAGAAACATATAAGATGATTGCTAGTGGTAATACTTTTGGTGTTTTCCAATTGGAATCAACCGGAATGAGAAATACATTGAAAGAACTGAAATGCAGTTCATTTGATGATATAGTAAATGCTTTAGCGCTTTACCGTCCTGGACCAATGGAGATGATTCCTAGTTTCGTTAATAGAAAGTTTGGAAAAGAAAAAATAGATTATCTGCATCCTGACTTAATAGATATATTAAAACCTACTTACGGGATAATCGTTTATCAAGAACAAATTTTGTTAATTGCTTCAAAATTTGCGGGGTATAGTTTAGGTGAAGCAGATGTTCTTAGAAGAGCAGTTTCAAAGAAAAAATTTGAAATGTTGGAAAAAGAAAGAGATAAATTCATTAAGGGTTCAATTAAAAAAGGTTATACTAGAGAATTAGCAAACACTATTTTTGATTATATTTTGAAGTTTGCTAACTATGGTTTTAATAAAAGTCATTCAGTAGCTTATGCATTGGTTAGTTATCAAATGGCTTATCTAAAAAGGCACTATTTTAAAGAATTTATGGCTTCATTAATGTCAGATAAAATTGGTAATACAGAATTAATAAGAAATTATATATTTGAGTGCAATAAAGGTAAAATAGAAGTAAAGTTACCATCTATAAATATAAGTGGGTTAGACTTTGTTACATATGATGGATGTATATATTACTCATTATTAGGAATCAATGGTCTAGGTGAAGTTGTTTGTAAAAATATAATAAAAGATAGAAATGAGAATGGTTTATATAAAAGTTTTGATGAGTTTATCGGACGAACAAAGACCTTCTTATCAAAAAAACATATAGAGTCACTAATATATAGTGGAGCATTAGATGATTTTAAGATTACAAGAAAGTCAATGATTGAAGAGTATGTTCAAAGTCTAGAACTGGCTAATTACGGAGATATGTTTAAAGATAATTTATCAACTCATATTTTTGGCGAAGATGAATTTAGTTTCTCTGAAATATCTCGTTATGAAGCATTCGCTTTGGGATTCAATTTGAAGTTTGATATCTTTAAACAATATGGTCATCTTAAGAGTAAATATAGAACTAAAGAAATAAACAAGTTAGTCAAAAAAACTACATCAATTGTCATTTTTGCAATTAAAAGTATAAAGGAAATCACAACAAAAAAAGGTGATAAAATGGCACTATTGACTGTTTTTGATGAGACTGGTGACTTGGACGTTGTTGTTTTTCCTCAAACATATAATTTATGTAAAGGTGTAATAACAAAAGATTTCGTTTACTTTGGTCAATTGAAAATAGATATTAGAAATGAAGCTCTTCAAGGTGAATTAATTAAAATTAAAAAAATTGAAGATTAGTATCAAAGAATAATCGAATAGGACTATTATAATAATAACTAAAGGTTGTAACTTAACTTAAAGAAAGTTTACTTTACAACCTTTTTTAATGTTTATATTATGAAAAGCTCTTGAAAAATAAGGAAATAAATAGTATAATAATTTGATATAGTAAAATAGAAAAATAAATATTTAATATAAAAATAAAATAAGGAGTTTTCAGAGGATTATGATTATTAAAAGAATAGGTGTACTTACATCTGGTGGAGATGCCCCAGGAATGAATGCAGCTGTAAGAGCTGTTGTTAGAGCTGGTATTGATTATGGACTAGAAGTATATGGAGTTTATAATGGATATTTAGGTTTATGTAATGGCCAAATTGAAAGATTATATCGTAAAAGCGTTTCTGATAAACTTCGTTTAGGAGGAACATTCTTAGGAACTGCTAGACTTCCTGAATTTACTGAAAAAGCAGTTAGAGAAAAAGCTGTTGAAAATATGAAACTAATGGGCTTAGATGCATTAGTTTGTATCGGTGGAGATGGCACGTATAGGGGTGCGCTATCATTAAGTGAAATGGGCATTCCTACTATTGGAGTTCCAGGAACTATAGATAATGATATTGCGGGGACTGAGTACACAATTGGGTTTGACACGGCTTTAAATACAGCTGTAGAAGGTGTCGATAAGCTGCGTGATACATCCGCTTCACATCATAGATGCAGTATTGTTGAGGTGATGGGTAGACATTGCGGAGATATTGCCGTGCATACTGCTATTGCTGTTGGAGCTGAATATGTAGTGTGTAAAGAAACAGGATTTAATATGGAACATTTAATAGAAACAATATCAAAAGCTTCTGAAACTAAAAATCATGCGATTATTATCGTGGCAGAGAATATGATTGATATTAATGAGTTAGCTCATGAAGTTTCTGCTAGAACATCATTCCAAGCCCGTACAACTGTTTTAGGCTATGTACAAAGAGGAGGAAAACCATCAGCAAGAGATCGTGTTATGGCTTCACAAATGGGAGTAAAAGCTGTTGAAGCATTGCTAGCTGGTGAATCGGGCACATGTGTGTGCATTAATAATGAAAAAATGATTACTAAACCAATTAAAGAAGTATTAGGTCATAATGATCAAGTTCTTGATGATAAGTACAAAGTATTCAAAAGACTTTGGTAAAAATATAATTTGGAGAAGAATATGAATGAATTAAATAAAATAGATATAAATAAAAATGATAAAACGTGCTATATAACTACGCCTATATACTACGCTAGTGGTAGTGTACATGTGGGTAATTCATATACAACAATTGCTTGCGATGCTTTTGCTAGATATCATAGATTAAATAACTTTGATACATTTTTCTTAACAGGTATGGATGAACATGGATTGAAGATTGAAGAAGCTGCAAAGAAAAAAGGCTTAACTCCTCAAGCATTAACTGATGAAATTGCTGAAGACACTAAAAAACTATGGAAAGAATTAAATATTACTAATGATTATTTTATTAGAACATCTGATGAAAAACATATGAAAATAGTTCAAAAACTATTTGAAACAATGTTAAAAAATGATGATATATATCTAGGAAGCTATGAGGGTGATTACTGTGTAGCTTGTGAAGCTTATTTCACAAAAACACAATTAGGTGAAAATAATACATGCCCTGACTGTGGAAAGCCAACAAGAAAAGTTAAAGAAGAATGTTATTTCTTAAGGTTGAGTAAATATCAAGATAAACTTTTACAATTTATTAAAGATAATCCAACTTTTATAGAACCAGCCACAAGAAGAAATGAAGTGATTTCATTTATAGAGAGTGGTTTAGAAGATTTATGTGTTTCTCGTACATCTTTTAAATGGGGAGTTCCTGTATTGTCAAATCCAAAACATGTAATTTATGTTTGGATAGATGCCTTAGCAAATTATATTACTGCATTGAATTATGGGGAAAATGATGAAGATTTCCAAAAATATTGGATGAATTGTGATAAAGTTTGCCATGTTGTTGGAAAAGACATCTTAAGATTCCACGCAATTTACTGGCCAATTATGTTAATGGCATTAAATATTCCTGTTAATTATAAATTATATGTTCATGGATGGGTTTTAATGAAAGAAGGTAAGATGAGCAAGTCAGTCGGAAATGTAGTATATCCAAGAGAAGTAATCGAACGTTATGGCTTAGACTCATTGAGATATTATTTATTAAGAGAAATGCCACTTGGTAATGATGCGATTTTCTCTTATGATAGATTTGTGGAGAGATATAACTCTGATTTAGCTAACGATTTAGGTAATTTACAAAGCCGAACTGTTTCAATGATTAATAAATATTTTGGCGGGAAAGTAAATAAACCAAAAGAATTAAAATTTGAATATAGTAAAGAATTACTTAACACTTTATCTGAAGGCAGTAAACTAGCAAGTGAATCTTTTGCTAATTTCCGCTTCCAAAATGGTTTAATTGAAACATGGAATATAGTAAGAAGAGCTAATAAGTATATTGATGAAACTGCACCATGGATTCTTGCTAAAGACGAAAACAAGAAAGAAGAATTAAACGAAGTAATGTATATGCTATATGAATCATTAAGATATGCTAACACAATTCTTTTAGCAATTCTACCAGATTCAGCAGCGCATATGTTAAAAGAGTTATGTGTAGAAGAATCAAAATGGAATTATAGTTTCCTACAATTTGGATTGAATGAAGAAGTAAAAGTTTGTGAAAAAGTATCAATTCTATTTAAACGATTAGATGTTGAAGCAGAGCTTAAATATCAAGAAGAAAGAAAAGCCGCTAAAATGCAAACTAAGAAATTAGAATTAAAACCTGAAGTTACAATTGATGATTTTAATAAATTGGATTTAAGAGTAGGTAAAATACTAGAAGCTAAGAAGATGGAAAACTCAGATAAACTTTTGGTTCTACAAGTTAAGATTGAAGATGAAGTTCGTCAAATAGTTTCAGGAATTGCGGCTAATTATAAACCAGAAGAAATTATAGGAATGAAGGTAGTAGTTGTAGCGAACTTGAAACCGGTTAAGTTAAGAGGGACAATGTCTAATGGTATGATTTTATGTGCTGTAGATAAGAAATCATTAGAAGTAATACAAATTAACAAGAAAGATGAGTATTCAAAAGTACAATAATGAAAAAGGTAATTAAATTTTTAAATAACCGAAATAATATGGCATTGATGGCCACTATTTTCGGCACAATACTTTATATTTTTGGGGTTGTATTTATTCTTGATAAATGCAATTTATATGCTGCTGGAATTACCGGTGTTGCCCAGTTGATTCAAAGAATTTTAGGGATTGACCCAAGTCAAGGGTTTGGTACTGTTTTCTTAAGTATTATGATTGTTGTCTTTAATATACCTTTATTCATAATTTCTTGGAAAGGTGTTAGTAAGAGATTTGCCTCATTATCGCTTTTGTCTGTAATCCTTCAATTTGTATGTACAACTGCTTTTGTATGGATGAGGGAGAATGGATTAGATCCATTTGAATCAATGAAAGCGGAAGACCATATGTTAACATTTGCATTACTTGGAGGATTGCTTTCAGGATTGAGTTGTGGATTTACATTAAGATATGGAACATCTACAGGGGGAACTGATGTATTGAGTCAATATTTATCTTTAAATAAACAAATTTCTTTTACTAAGTTTTCACTTATAATTAATTTAGTAATAGTAGCTGCTTCTGTCTTTTTTGGAAGTGGTGGAGAAATTAGAGTAGATATTGCTGTTTATACAGTTATTAGTATGATTATTAGTAATTTAGTATTGGGTAAAATACATACGATTTATAAGTATGAAAAGGTAACAATAATAACAGAAGAAAAACAAAGAATGAGAGATGCTTTAATAAAGAACTTTAATCATGGCGTAACAATCTATCAAGCAGTTGGTGCATTTTCTAATAAGACAAAGTACACTTTAGAAGCCATCGTTTGGAGTTTCGAATCAATTGATTACATTAGAGTAGCAAAAGAAATCGACCCAGATTGTTTCATTGTTTGTACAGCAGTAACTAAAGTTTCAGGTTATTATAATGTAAATACAATTGCTTAAAAATATAATAATAAATAAAGTAAAAAAGCATTGACAAATTCCTAAAATATGGTATAATATATGAGGTACATTTTTATTAACCCACAATAAAAAAGCCCTCTATTAAATGTCAAATTAATCCACAAAATTTGACCAATTTAAAAATTATAAGATAATAATTTCGGAGGATAATATTAAAAATGAATAAAAGTTTTATGGCTAATGCTCAAAACATCGAACGTAAGTGGTATGTTATTGATGCTACTGATTTAGTATTAGGTCGTTTATCAACTGAAGCTGCTGTACTTTTAAGAGGTAAACATAAACCTACATTTACTCCACATGTTGATTGTGGTGACTATGTAATTATCGTTAACGCTGAAAAAGTTGCTTTAACAGGAACAAAATTAGATGATAAGATCTATTATCGTCATTCAGGATATGCTGGTGGTTTAAAAACTAGAACAGCTAAGAGAATGTTAGAACTTCAACCACAAAAGGTTTTAGAAAAATCAATTAGAGGTATGTTACCTAAAAATAGATTAGGTAATGATATGTATAGAAAGCTTTATGTTTATGTTGGACCAGAACATCCACATCAAGGACAAAAACCAGAAGCTTATACAGTTAGAGGATAGGAGGCAAAAATATGGCACAAGTTCAATATTACGGAACAGGAAGACGTAAAAGTTCTGTTGCACGAGTTCGTTTAGTTCCAGGAAGTGGAAAAATTATTATTAACGACCGTACATTTGTTGATTATATCCCATCTGCAGCTGTTAGATTAGACGTTTTACAACCATTAAATATGACTAACACTCAAACTAGTTATGATGTATTAGTTAATGTTTGCGGTGGTGGAATCGTTGGTCAAGCTGGTGCAATCCGCCATGGTATTAGCCGTGCATTACTTGAAGTAAATCCAGAGTTCAGAGCAGTTCTTAAAAAAGCTGGCATGCTTATGCGTGACCCTCGTGCTAAAGAACGTAAGAAATATGGTCTTAAGGGTGCTCGTCGTGCTCCACAATTCTCTAAACGTTAATTGTTATTGGAGTTATTTAAAGATGATTTTAGGGTCTACATATGTGGACCCTTTTATTTCTATAAGTAAACTTATAGTTTAAAAGTGTTTATAAAATATTGTAAAAATGGATATAATAATATATAATTAAATAAATGGGCTAGTTCCGGATTCGATTGGCTAATTGGAGTTTGGTAAGCATGTCGTGGTCGTGCACGTTAAAACATTAGCTAGGTTTATAAAATAAACGCAAATCAAAATTTATCTTTTGCTGCTTAATTAACTAGCGGCGTACAATAGGAGACCGACCCTCAGGGTGTCCTGGCGTACTTTAGATACTGCGGGTTGCATAATAGGATTACCTTGACCAATTATGTGAAATTTAAAGGTTAGTCATTTATTACTTGTTTATTGCTAATAAATGTATGAACTAAAGATAATAAACTAAACATGTAGAAGTCTGAAAAGATTTTAGTTAAGACGGGAGTTCGAATCTCCCCTAGTCCACCATTAGATTTTAAGTCTGAGTACCAAAATTCAGACATTTAATATAATATAAGGAGGTAATAAGATGTCATATATATTAAAACAATATGATTACCATTTAGCATACTTTGATATATATTATGATATTGATGGCTTTAGAGTTGAAAATTTTAAAATTAATGAATCAAATAAACATCTATTACCTTTAAATTTAAACCCAAGCAATGAAGGTATGGCTAAATGGTTGAAGAATAGAAGTATACCAAAGAACAGAGAATTTGTGGATAAGTTTCTAAGTAAAATTGGGCTTAACCATAATAATACAAAAGGAATAATTGATATTTGTAAAGGTTTATCTTTAAATGATTCCTACTGGGTAGTAGAGAATACGTTCAATAAAACCTTTAAAGAATGCAATTTATATGAAAATAGATTTAATAATATATTAGCATTAATAGCTTTTACAGGATATGGATCAAGTATAAAATCTGCATTTATGTCTTCCCCTGAGCTAACAACAAACGGAATGCTTGCTAAATGTTGGAGAAGAGTAGATAATAGTATATATCTATATAAAGCAGGAACAACTGGATTTGTAAATACAGGAAAAGAACCATATTCAGAATATTATGCATCACAAATAGCTGAAAAAATGGAAATTAATCATATTAATTATAATATCAAAAAATGGAAGGATAAGCTATGTTCTACATGTGAAATTTTTACAGATATAGACCATTCATATATGCCAATAGGTCATTTAGTAGAAAAAGGTGGTCTAAAAGCTGTTTTTGAATACGTAAAAAATCTTGGTGAAAATTTCTATCAAGAATTACTAGATATGATAGTATTTGATGCAATCATACTTAATACAGATAGACACTATGGTAATTTTGGTTTGATTATTGACAATAAAACAAATAAACCAATATCATTTGCACCATTATTTGATCATGGTGCTTCATTATTTGTATATGCAATGGACAATGATGAATTTCAATCAATTGATTCGTTAGTACAATATGCTAATACAAGAACAGCAATAATGTATTCTGATTTTGTAGAAACGGCAAAAGCATATATGACTAAAAATCAAATAGAAAAAATAAAAAAATTAATTAACTTTAAATTTAAAAAACATTCAAAATATAATTTAAATGATAAAAGACTAAAATTAATTGAAAAATTTATTCAAATAAGAATAACTGAATTATTAAAATAATAAAAATATTAACTGTAAAACCATTAATAAATAAAAGATTTTCAGTTATTTTATTTTCTGACAGGGATTTGTGTCGCCCCTAGTCCACCAATAGATCCCTATCTGGTTTGTTGAAAAAACAAGCCAGTTTTTAATTTTGTAGTATATTTATGTATAGTATGGTATAATTAGTCATAGGACTTAGTGAGATGAAAAACAAGAAATAGAATTGAAACTATGAAAGTTCATAGCTAAACTAAAATAAAGAAGGTGAAGAAAGTGAAAAAAGTATATAGTAATAAAATTTCACAGCTGATTTTCTTATCTGTTGCAATAGGATTTATTTTATTAGGAATTGTATTACATATATCAGCAATAATACTTCATAAAGATCCTGTTGCAATATATGGTTCGATAATAATTTTTCCAATATTGAGTTTAATATTTTGGTTTGGCTACTATGTAGAAAAAAGTGGTACTGTTGCAATTGATGATGAATCCATAACATTCCATTATTTTGTTTTTACAAAACCTAAAATTAAATATAGTTCAAAAGAAGGATTAACTATAAAATTTGATAATATAAAGAAACTTTTTACCGAATTTCATAAAAGAGATTTTTATTCTGCAGATACAACATTTTATTATATTATTCTTAATGATAATACTGAAATAGAGTGTGGATTGTCTCGATTAGGGAAGAAAAATGAGAAAGAAATATATAAAGTACTTAAAGAACATTTGGAAAAATACAGGTTAGCGAGTGAGAGTGCTGAAGAATAAAATGTTTATTGTTGTTTAAAATGAAACTTCAGAATGCGGATTTTAATTTTCTGATTTTCCGTACATTTCTAAAGTAATCCCGTTTCAATAGTTTAAAAATCCCGTAAAATTTAAAATTAAGGGATTTTATTGATTTTTTAATATTGAGGACACGGGTATCGTAGGGTACGCCCCTAGTCCACCAATAATATGTTAGTCTGGTTTGTTGAAAAAACAAGCCAGTTTTTAATTTTGTAGTAAATTTTTGTATAGTATGGTATAATTAATCATAGGACTTAGTGAGATAGAAAACTAAAAATAGAAATGAGACTATGAATGTTCATAGGTTTATATAAACTTTATTTTAAAAATAAGGAAGTGATTATAATTGAAAAAGTACAATGATTTTGAATCTGCATTGGAATTTCTGTTAGATTATGGATTTGAGTTTTGTAATGATTCAGCAACAGGACGACATAAATGTTATAAAAATGAATATGGCGAGATTGTATTAAGATATAAACAACTAGATCCCAATTATTATGTTCCACAAATTTGTATTGAAATTAATTATTGGAAAAAAGTAATAGATATAGATAAAGAATTCGTTCAAATTAGTAAAAAGAAATCCACAATGTTTTATGATATGGTTCATGAAGTTATAAACAATCAAATAAATAAAAATAATAAAATATTTGATTTAAGAATTAATCCACAATATCATAATCAAATTAATTATTTAAGAATTATTAATAATTTAGAAATCATCGATGAAATAGATAATGTTGCTTTAAAGGGAAAATTAAAATGTAACTGCGGATGTAATGAATTTTATATATATCATACAGGAAAACAAACTAAAGGAATATTGTTTTCTGATATTGTTAAACATAAAAAGCAAGTTGTTATTAATGCACAATGTGTAAATTGTAAGGAAATAATTAAAATATTTGATTCTACTATTGATGGCATTAAACCCATAAATGCCAAACAATATGAATTTAAAAAATTAGTTTTGAAAAAAGATATCGATAGATTTAAAATAACAATGATGTATAACTATTATAAAGAAGATTATAAAACTAATAAATTTGTTGAGTGTTTTATTGATGTTGAAAGTGCAAAACTTAAAAAAAATAAAAGAATATTTGAAAAATAGATGGGGTAAGTTAAATGGTTTATTATAAAGTTATCCATAAACATAATTTATTTGATAAAATAGAAAAGAGACGAATTGGTATTTTCACAACATTAGAACTGGCAGAAGATGCAGTTAATAAACTAAAAAAGGAAATAGGGTTTAGACAAACATCAGATGGATTCAAAATTGTTAAAATACATAGATTATTTAAACCCAATTATTTAGATATTATTTTTTATAAAAAGGGATTTGATACACACAAAAATGATAAAAAGAAAACTGTAGTTGTTAGACAATCATTTGCTGAAAACCTATTAGAAAGATTTGATTTTTTATTTAAGGATTATGGTTTTAAACTTGAAAAAATTGATTTAGGTAACGCCATAGATGAAAATGGTAAATTCTTTTTCTATGGACCTGTATATTGCTATTATATTTATAATGATAATGTATGTATAAATATTTTGAATTTGTTTCAAAGACAAGATTATAATATTTATATAACTAAGAATAAATCAGATGATCAAACTTATATTCGTAAAGGAGTATCAGTAGAAGGCGAATACGCTTATAACATTGGTTTATTTGCAACTTATATAAAAGCTAGTATTGAATCAACCGGAGAGATTTACGGGTTTAAAATCAATTAATTATTGTTAAAGAGATATACATTATGAGCATATATACATTTTCTGATTGATTTGTTGGAACTTCAAAGTTTGGAATTAAAATTTCCAATTTTCCGTACAATACTAAAACAATCCCGTTTCAATAGTTTAAAAATCCCGTAAAATTTAAAAATTACGGGATTTTATTGATTTTTTAAGCTTGCGGACACGGGTATCGTAAGGTACGCCTCTAGTCCACCATTAAGATAGGTCAATAAGTCTTCTTCGAAAAAGGCTTATTTTTTTATTCAGATTGTTTATTTTATCAAAATATAGAAAATAGACTTTCTTATTTTATATAAATAGTTTTAAAAGACAATAATTTTATTAATAAGAATCATTACAGAGATGCAATTCAATTTGATGAATTAGCTGG
>JAZNJG010000107.1:0-11153 GCA_045577945.1 Bacilli bacterium
TTTCTTTAATCTTTCTTCTTGAGTATATTTATTAACCACAAAAAATACTAAACCATCATAAAAATCTCTTACATATTTATCGTAACTATATACTCCTTCTACAATAACCACTTTTTTCACAATAAGCTCTTTTTTATAATACTTCCCTTGTGAACAATTGAAAGCCTTATATGTTATTACATCACCGATATTAGCTCTCTTTACTTCTATAAGTAACTCTCTTAATAAATCAAAATCCAACCTTGTTTGACCTGGATTCTTTGCTATATTTGGAAAGAAATCATCAACCTCAATAATACTTATATCTTCATCTAATATATTTTTTGTTATTGTTGTTTTGCCAGAGGTACATCTTCCTTCACAAGCAATAATAGATTTTTTATCACTTTTCAAATTATTTAAATATTTTTTTAATTTAGCAACCCTCATATCAATATCTAAATAATCAACTGAACAAACTCGATAATGCGGATTATAATATTTATTATAAATATTACTATGACGAGGTAAAATATTCCTTTCACTTTGCATAGAAATAAGTTTATTTAGTACTTTATTCTCCACAAAACTAGCATCACTTATTATACCAACAACCTCATCTAAACTTTTGTTAATTTTAATAATTTGTGATTGATCACTTGATTTTACAAATTTATCAAATAGTTTTTCTAGTTCATCAAACTCTAGATATTCTTGTAGGTTGATTCTTACAACATCATTTGATATATACTCATACAATAATCCATTATTATATTTAACCAATTGCTTTGATTCATTTACAAGATAATCTTTTACTTTATTTAGTTTATTATTAACTAAATGGCCTGTTAAATAAACAGATTGATAAAGCATTTTATATATATCCATTGTTTCGATAAATGGATATTTCTTTATCTCTCTTTTTACATATGACACTACACTTAAATCTTTCATATTTCCTTACTTTCTAAATTTAATAGCTCTATTTTAATCTAATAATTCTATCTTTAAAATCTATTTTTAATTATTGCATTTTATAATTTTAATATTCCCAAGTACCATTTAATATCATTAATTTATATTCATCGTCAGTTATCGCATAGCATTCTAAATCATGAATGCTTCCGTCATATAATTGATAGCCTTTTTTTCGATATCCTTCATATCTCAACTTTAATTTTTCACAAACTCTTTTGGATTGTGAATTATTAGGAAAGCACATACATTCTATTCGTTTTAGATTTAATTTTTCAAAACCATATGTTATTATCTTTTTGGATGCTTCAACAGCATATCCTTTTCCCCAATAACTCGGATTAATTGTGTATCCTAGTTCAGCTTTAAAATTTGATATATATGAGTGTAACTCACATGTTCCAATCATTTTATTTATTCCCTTTAGTATTATAGCGTATACACCTAATTGCCCATAGTAAGGTTTTCTATTATAGGCTCTAATAACATCTTTTGTATCTGACGTGCTTCTATGAGGTTCCCAGCCTGCATCTGGTCCAACATAAGGTAACTGTGCATATTCAAACATATCATTAATATCTTTTTCACATATTTCTCTTAGTATTAGTCTTGATGTCTCTAAAACAGGCAAATTGCTACGCATAATAATCATCCTTCCTATAAAAATATCTTATACGATTTTTTTATTTACTTAGTATTATATTAATACTAGCAATATAAAATATGATAATTATTTTTATATTGATTATATTTTAATACATTTTCTTATTTTTTTCAATATTTATTGTAAGGATGAATGTACCTAAATATCTTTATATAATAAAAGTCACAAAGAAAGGATATTCTTTGTGACTATTTCTATACACTGATTATTACATTAATTATTTTCTTAATAATATCATTTTAAACATATTATCTTTCGGCCACAATAAGCTTAATTGCTGTACGTTCTTCACCATCGATCTCAATATCACTAAAAGCAGGAACGCAAATTAAGTCCTTTCCTATTGGAGCTACATATCCTCTTGCAATTGCAATTGACTTAATAGCTTGATTTAGAGCACCTGCTCCGATTGCTTGAATTTCTACTTCTGATTGATTTTTAAATGCATTTGCCAAAGCACCTGCTACAGAACTTGGTTTTGATTTTGATGAAACTTTTAAAACATCCATTGTTTTTCCTCCTACTTGTTATTTGGTATTAAATTATATTCATATATATTAAATTTTATAACTAAAATATACTAATATAATATAACTACCTGTAGGTTTTATTCTATCACATTCAAGCGTTCGATTTTTGTCACTTTATGCGTTAAATCATTAATTTCTAAAATAACTGCACAAAATTGCATTTTACCTTCATCTTCTGGATCAAATCTATGTTTATTATCATGCATATATCTCTCAACAATAATATCTTTCTTTACGCCAATTACCCCTTCTAACGGTCCTGTCATTCCTACATCAGATATATAAGCTGTTCCATTATCTAATATTCGATTATCTGCGGTTTGTACATGAGTATGTGTTCCAAGAACCGCAGTAACTTTACCATCAAAAGCGTAACCAAAGGCTATTTTTTCACTAGTTGATTCTGCATGAAAATCAATGATAATTACTTCTGAATCAATATTCTTTAAAAGCTCTTCAGTTTCTAAAAATGGATTCTTAACTTCCTCATTCATAAATACATTTCCCAACATTTGCATAACCGTAATTTTAGTACCGTTATAATTTACTGTTAGATATCCAACACCTGGTTTTTCTTCTATATAATTATATGGTCTTACTAAACATTTAGCCTTATCAATTATATTAAATAATGATTTTTGTTGGAAAGAATGGTTTCCTAAAGTTATCACATTTACTCCTTGGTTTAATAGCCACAAATAATGACCTTCATTAATTCCTTTTCCATGAGAAATATTTTCTCCGTTTACTATTACAAAATTGATTCTATCATTTTCTCTAAGTCTTTTTAGATTTGTTTCTAATGCTTTCCTTCCGAGTTTAGAAAAGACATCCCCCACAAATAATATTCTCATGTTATCACCTCGATTTAAAACTTATCATTTAAAAGTTTATGTATTTAAAAAGTTTCTAAGCAAATGCCTAGAAACTATTTATTTGTTATTTTGCCGTTTCTTGGACTCTTGTTTCTCTAATTACAGTAACCTTAATAGTTCCAGGGTAAGTTAGAGTACTTTCAATCTTCAAACGAATATCTCTTGCTAGTTTATGAGCTAATGTATCATCTACTTCATTAGGTTTAACAACAACTCTTATTTCACGACCAGCTTGTAATGCATATGATTTATCAACACCTTTGAATTCATTACAAATTCCTTCAAGTTGAGTTAATCTCTTAATATAATTTTCAATTGATTCACTTCTTGCTCCAGGACGTGCAGCAGATAATGTATCTGCAGCCGCAACTAATGTTGAAATTAAATCAGTAGGTTCTTTATCACCATGATGAGAAGCTATCGCATTAATAACAACTGGATTTTCACGATATCTTGTAGCTAATTCTACACCGATATCAACATGGCTTCCTTCCATTTCATGGTCTGAAGATTTACCAATATCATGTAGTAAACCAGCACGACGAGCTAAAGTTTCATTTAATCCAACTTCTGCTGCAAGTTTACCTGTTAAGAATGCAACTTCTTTTGAGTGATCTAATGCATTTTGACCATAACTTGTACGGTATTTTAGACGACCAATTAATTTAATTAGTTCAGGATGCATTTTTCCAATACCAACTTCAAATACAGCTTTTTCACCAGCTTCACGAAGTTCAGTATCTAATTCTTTCTTAAACTTATTAACTAATTCTTCTATTCTAGAAGGTTGGATTCTGCCATCACTAATTAAAGCCTCTAATGTTCTTCTTGCAATTTCTCTACGAATAGGATCAAAGCAAGAAATAACTACAGCTTCTGGAGTATCATCAATTATTAAATCTACACCTGTTGATGCTTCAATTGATCTTATGTTACGACCTTCACGACCAATAATACGACCTTTCATTTCATCATTAGGTAATGGTACAACAGAAACAGTTTTTTCACTTACAGTTTCATTTGCATATTGTTGAATTGCATTAGCAAGTAAAATTTGTGCTTTTTTGTTTGATTCAACTTTTGCTTTGTCTTCGGCTTCTTTAATAACTATTGCTATTTCATTAGCCATTTCATCTTCAATACGAGCTAAAATAATCTTTTTAGCTTCTTCAACTTTTAAACCAGAAATTTCGATTAATTTCTTATTCTGTTCTTCGATTAATTCATTTACTTTGGCATGTTGTTTTTCAAGTTGTTGTTTATATGCTTCAGCTTTTTGTTCTTTAGCATTTAAACTTTCTTCACGTTTGTCAAGATTGTTACTACGGTTATCTAAACGTTCTTCACGTTGTAATAATTTTTGTTCTAAATCATTAGCTGATTTCTTACGTTCTTTAATATCTTTTTCAGCTTCAGCTTTAGAGTGTTTGATTTCTTTTTCGCATTCTTGTTTCAAATTGTAAATTTCTTGTTTAGTTTCTAAAACAACTTTTTTACGATTGTCTTCTGCAACTTTTTTAGCATCTTCAATAAGACGATTAGCGTCTTTACCAGATTTCTTATAAAGATAACTTAATAAGAAATAAGCTCCAATCGCTCCAACTACTAAGCAAACTATTAGAACAGGAATAAAAACGCCTAGAGGTACACTTGCACCAATAAATAACTTAAACATTTTCTTCCCTCCTTTAAAATTTATATAAAACAAATATTTGTATTTAATATTAAATTTTACATATCTAATGTATTATACATCAAAAATTCACTTTAGTCAATTAAAACACTACCATTTTTTTCTTATTTATTTTTTTTATCACTTTAGTTATATAAAAATATTCAAAAAAATCTATATTATATTTTACACAATAACAATTTAAAAAAGTTGCTAATATTTCTATTAACAACTTTAATATCTTTATATTTGTCGATTTTTGCAACATTGGCAAAATATTTTCTAAGCAAAAACTTCCTAAATAAATATACTGGTAAAAATATCTAGTTTTATTAGAATCCTACTTTGATAGCTTTCTTTTTAATGTTCTTATATAATCCATCTAATGAAACTTTCTTTAAGTCTTCTGGAATAAATACAACTTCTTCTCCTGTTAAATCACATCTAGAAATTGCTTTTCCCATAACTCTTTCATAGACATTTCTTACAAAACGTCCATTACCAAAATTGTGAGAATTAACAATATCATCAGATAGATTTTCAAAATATTCTTCCACAGCAGCTTTAAATGAATCATCGTATTTAATTTTACTCTTAGCTACCATACTCATAAAAATACTTGCAAGAGTTTTTCTATCATAATTAGAGAAGACTATTTCATATGGTACTCTACTTGCTAATCCAGGATTAGAATCCATCATTAAATCCATTTCATCTTGATATCCCGCAAATATTATAACCATGTCAGATCTATGGTTTTCCATTTGGGCAATTAAAGTATCAATTGCTTCTAATCCAAAGTCTTTACCATTGTCTTTATTTCGATATAATGTATATGCTTCATCAATAAATAAGACTGAGCCATATGCATTCTTACAAATTTCAATAGTTTTAGGAGCAGTATGACCAATGAATTTACCGACTAAGTCTCTACCACCAACTTCATAGAATTGTCCAATTTCAAGAACACCTTGTTCTTTCAGTATTTTACCTAAAATACGAGCAATTGTTGTTTTACCAGTGCCTGGAGCCCCAACAAACTTCATGTGAATGCATGGTCTTGCTTCTTTTCCAAATCTTAAAGAAGCTTTAATTTGTAAAACAATATCTTTAATTTGTTCTTTTACATCTTCCATACCAACTAATTCGTCAAGTAGGTCAAATCCATTTTTAGCATCGTCCAATGATGGATTTACAAGCGCATTAATGTCTGATGAAGAAATAATATTTTCATTTTTACTCTCATCAAGTGGAGAATTATTTAATGCTTTTAAATAAATTGATTCATTAACAACTTTTTCAATTGTATGAACTCCATAATACCTACCATCATTCTTTTCTTGAATAATCTTCTCCATAAAGATTTTCTCAGATTCTGCATCTAATTCATAATTATATTTTTTGAATATTTTTTTAGCAGCCATCAATGTTTCATCATTAGTAAATGGAGGAATTGTAAGTAATCTAACATTTATTATATCTGATAATCCTTCACAAACATTATCTAAAATATTTTTTTCAATATAAGGAAGTCTTAAAACAAACAAACTTCTATGACTTAATAATGATATATTATGCAATAACTTTCTAAATGATAACGTATATATGCCTTCAATATAATTTGAAATATCAATACAAACAATACCGTTATAATGAGCAATAGAATCAGCAACGCTTAAAACTTCATCACGCTTATCCGAAGACACATCTATAGTAATCTCAGTTATTCTTCCAGCATCTCTTCCACCAAACTTATATAGATCTAAATCACTGTATACTTTTCCTAATAATTCAAGGTATGATGTTAAACCGAACCCATCATTTATTGCCATTAATAGGATACGAGATTTCAATGTATCTTGGGCATTATGGCTCTTTAACGCCTTATACATACTCTCTATTTCATCAACATATTCTTTAAATCTAGAAGCATTAGTAAGTGCATCAATCTCTTCTCTTACAGATTTCTTCACTGAATTTGTAACTGCATCTAATGAAATTATTTTAACATCAAATGAAATATCGTAGTATAAATATCTAGAGGCATTTATTAATTGTCTTTGAGCTAAAATCCCTACTGCTGGAGAATCATCTGCAATCCCCAAACAATAATCTTCACAAGTATAAATTATCTTTAAACTATGGTTCTCATGTTTTAAACGAGATTTGATTTGTTCATACAATGATAAACCTGTAATTTGTTTTTTTTCAGATTTTTCGGAATCTTCTTCATTACTTGACTCGTCAGAATCTTCAAAAAGATCACCAAAGAAATCGTCTTCCTCTTCTTGATTAAAAAAGTCATCACGTACTACTATCTTTAATATTACCTTTTTGCTCATATAAACTCCTTTTTTTACATTTTTTATATTATACCAAAAAAGAAATATTTAATCAATAACATTAATTATATAAATAAAAAAGCTTAAGATATGAGTTATATCTTAAGCCTTAGTTTATACTTAATTCAAGAAATATTTTTCTTTTATTTTTTGAAGAATTTCTTCAGATAAATTTGGATTATTTCTTAAATATTCTTTTACGTTTTCTCTTCCTTGTCCAAGTTTTTCTCCATTATATGCGAACCAAGAACCACTCTTTTCAACAATGTCATATTTAACTCCAAGGTCAATTATTTCAGCTTCTTTTGAAACACCTTTACCATAAATCAAATCAACATCACATACTTTAAATGGTGGAGCTACCTTGTTCTTAACAACTTTAATTCTAGTCAAATTACCAATTGCGGTATCACCTTGCTTGATTTGTTCAACTCTTCTAATATCCAAACGAATTGTTGAATAGAATTTTAATGCTCTTCCACCTGAAGTAGTTTCTGGGCTACCAAACATTACACCAACTTTTTCTCTTATTTGATTTATAAATATCGCAACTGTATTACTCTTATTAATTACACCACTCAATTTTCTCATTGCTTGAGACATTAGTCTAGCTTGAATACCAATATGAGAGTCACCCATATCACCATCAATTTCAACCTTTGGTACTAAAGCAGCAACTGAGTCAATAACGATAATAGATATAGCACCACTAGTAATTAATCTATCAGCTATTTCTAAAGCTTGTTCACCTGTGTCAGGTTGAGAAACTAATAAATTATCTACATCAACACCTAATGAATGTGCATAACGAGGATCTAATGCATGTTCAGCATCAATGAATGCAGCAATCCCTCCTTGCTTTTGCGCCTCCGCAATTGCATGTAGTGCAAAAGTTGTTTTACCACTACTTTCAGGGCCATATATTTCAATAATTCTTCCTTTTGGATATCCACCTACTCCTAAGGCCATATCTAATGAAATTGATCCACTTGGGATAACATCAAACTTCTCATTAACTTTATCACCAAGTCTCATAATCGAACCTTTTCCAAATTGCTTTTCAATTTGTTTAAAGGCATCCTCTAAAGCTTTATTTTTTTCCTTATCTAGTTCATCTTGTTTTTCAAGATCTTTTTCTAATTGTTTATCAAGTTTTGTTGTTTTTTTCTCTGCCATTATTTTTCTCCTAATAAGTATCTATTTAATGAATAATTAAACTTAATTTTGTTTTCTAGATTTTATTTCTTTAAGATATGATACGAAATAATCAACACCTGAAATTATTGTCATAATTGTAGCAAGGGAAACTAATACTAAAGTTATTATATCTTTAATTGTTTCATCAATTCCAGGAATAAACATATTAATAGCTAGTACATAGATTATCATTGTCATTTGGGTAACGGTTTTAAACTTACCTAAACCTTTTGCGGCGATTACTATTCCATCATCAGCTGCCAAAGTTCTTAGTCCTGTAACAGCAAGCTCCCTAGCAATAATAATTATTGTTACAAAGCCCATGCTTACACCAAACGCCTTAAAGATTCCTAATTCAGACATAGCTACTAATGTAGTAATTACTAATAACTTATCTGCAAGAGGATCCATGAATTTTCCAAAATTTGTTACAAGTCCATATTTACGAGCAATTTTCCCATCAAGAAAATCTGTAAATGATGCTAATGCAAATATTATTAAAATTATTAATAATTGTACATTAAATGAACTTGATATTTCTCTCAATCCATCAATTAAATAAACAATAATAATAATTGGTATTGCAAACATTCTAGCAATAGTCAATTTATTTGGTAGATTCATATTTCTATATTCCTTTCATATAAAACTAATATAATTATACATTAAATTATCTTGTTAGTAAATAAAATTAATAGCACTTTTTAACTTTTAAAAATAATATTTTTTCTTAATAATATTATTTATCTTCTTTATCAATTTCAATAAAAGATAATAGTTTAGGGTATGTAAATAATCCAATTAATATAGAAATTATACCTGAAATTGCAATATAAGGTAGATTATATATTAAAAACGAATATATATATAAATAAATCATATAATTATTGTTATCTACACCACCATTAAATACACCACTTAAAAATTCAGCATCATATCCCCATACTCCAGCGTTGATGACACCACTGAATCCACTAGCAATTAATCTAATTACTAAACCTAAAATAACACCTAATATAAAATATTTTTTCTTTCCTTCTTTTATTTGCTTAGCAAATATTCCAATAATTGCTAGTCCAGAAAAGGCAATTATATAATCAAGTATAAATGATGCTAAATTAAATGAATAACCATCAATTAAAAAACAGTTAATAACTCCAAAGGCAATACCACTAACTAAACCATACTTATAATTACAAATTATTGTTATCATTATAAGTGGTAACATTGTTAGTGATACCCCACCACCATTTGGCATTTGTAACACGATTACAAACTTTCCAAGCAAATCAAAGCAAATAGCCAAAGCTATCATCATTGCGGAAAAAGCAATGTTAAATACAGTTTTCTTTTTCATAAATTTTCTTTCCATTTTTTAAGCCTCCAAATAAAAATTAATTTGAATGCATAACATATAGAACATTATATTCCTACGCTAGCATTACCTAGATCAGGTTTGATGGTCGTCAATATAAATTGACCTCTCAGCAAATAAGCTCCCATTATAATAAATTTACAAAAAATAAATTTATTATTTAATTTAATATTCTGTTATTAAATTATTAAGTTATCAAATCTAAATCAATTTCGATATCGCCTTACCAGCAACATATCCACCTAACCATGCAAATGATAAGTTATACCCTCCACTTGCACCATCAACATCTAACACTTCCCCAATAATAAATAAATCTTTACACACATTACTTGAAAAATCCCCGTTGATTTCTTTTACACTTAATCCTCCCAAAGTAATTTGTGCATCATTAAATCCTTTTTTACCAGTTACAGTGAAACAATAGTTTTTAATAACCTTAATTATATCAATATTATCTCTTTTAGCTCTTTTCTCAATATCATAATAAAGCATCTTAGGAAAAGAATACTCAAAATACTCATTACCTTTTTCAGATAATATTTCATACAATTCAGATTCTTCATAACCAGGCATCAAATCAAACGAAATAATATCATTTACATCAACATAATTAGATAAATCCAAAGTCATTATTCCAGATAATCCGTGATCTTTAAATAATACTTCCCCACTAATCCTTCTCACATTAGGCTTATTAAGTACCCTTGCATCACACTTCCATCTAATACCTTTCAGATGACTTGTTTCCTCTTTTGTTAATAAAGGAACCAAACCAGGTCTTAATTTAGATATACTATGGCCTAATTTTTTCAGTAAATCATATCCATTTGTTTGACTCTGCGCATGTGATCCACTCGCAATAACTAACTTATCACAAACCAAATCATCATTAACAACAAACCCTTTATTACATTTTTTAATATCAACTACTTTATAATTTGTTAATACATTAATGTTCATGCTCTTAACTTTTGAAACTAAATAATTAACAACAACATTAGCTGATTCCGAATAAGGATACATACGACCTAAATCCTCTTCACGCAATAAAAAGCCAAACTCCTCAAGTATCTTAACAATATCAATATTATTAGCTTCAAACAATGAAAAATCATTATAATATTCAGAACTAATCATTCTATTACAAATATTACATCTACCATTACCAGTTTTTAAAACCTTCTTTAGTAAACGATCATTTTGTTCAAGGATAGTAACATCTATCATTGGATTATGTTTTTTAATACTTAGAGCACAAAAAACTCCAGATGCTCCTCCTCCTAAAATAACAACATTCATAGTTTAAACCTCGATACTCTTATAATAATATTATACACTATTTTTATGATTTTTTCAATCATTAAATAATTAACAAAAATAATAATAACCGCACGTAAAAAGTGCGGTTTTTCGGCTACCCTATAAGGGCCTGTTACCTCACGGCGACTCTCAAGAGTCTTGTGACAGTCTGACAACCGTGTTTCACACTATGGCTTACCCCTTAAAGGGGTCTTGGTATTCTTTACTTGTCATCTTGTCTT
>JAZNJG010000108.1:0-6491 GCA_045577945.1 Bacilli bacterium
TTTTTTACACATTCTATTGCATTATATAATATTAACATATTATTTTCAATAAGTCAATATAAAATTTATCTTTTTTTTATATTTTTCCATAATAATTTTTTAATCTAAAATAAAAATTAAAAAAATCTATTAATTCTTTTCAAATTAATAGATGGATAATTGTATTTTTTATTCAATTTTTATTTTTATATTTTAATAATTATTTCCTACCTTCAATAACAAAATATCCGTTCTTTTTATTTAGAATATCTACATTTTTATATCTTTCTTTCATATTTTTAAGTAAAGATTCTGCACCATGTTTTTTATTAATCACAATATAGATTTTTCCGTCTTCTTTTAGATGATCTATAGCATTTAAACAAATGTCCATTACCACTTTTTTTCCAGCCCTAATAGGTGGATTTGTAATAATAATATCATATTTGTCATTTATATTTTCATATGTATTACTTTCTATAACTTTGGCATTTTTTACATTATTTAATTTTATATTTTTTTCAGTTAACGATATAGCCCTTAAGTTAACATCACACATCATTACATCGCAATTCAAGTAAACTTTAGCAATAGCTATACCGATCGCCCCATAGCCGCATCCTACATCCAAAACTTTCTCGTTTGTGAAAGTAGGTAAACTTTGAAGCAAAACATTTGTTCCAAAATCAACTCTATCTTTACTAAATACTCCTGAATCCACTTGATAATTTATTACATTCCCATAATATGTGTAATCAATGTTTTTAATATTTGATTTTAAACTTGGATCATTTTCATAGTAATGGCTCATACCTTCTCCTTTAAATTTAATCTATAAAAAATAAAAAATTTTTATACAACTAATTATACTACATCTAGAAAAAAAGTCAAAGTATTAAATACTTTGACTATATCTTTTAAGATTAACTATTTAACTTCAACTTCAGCTTTTAATTCTTTTAATTTAGCTGCAACTGTATCAGCTTCTTCTTTAGAAATGTTTTCTTTGATTTTTGCATCTGGAGTTTCAACTAATTTCTTAGCTTCCATTAATGATAATCCTAACATATCTTTAACAGCTTTGATAATACCAACTTTGTTAGCATTAGCGTCTTTAAGAATAACACTTACTAATTGTGGTCCTTCTTCTTTTTCTTCAGCAGTATTATTTCCACCAGCAACAACTGCAGCAGCAGTAACGCCGAATGCTTCTTCTATAGCCTTAACTAATTCGTTAAGTTCTAAAACTGTCATTTCTTTTAAATCTTCAATAAATTTTTGTGTATCGATTTTAGCCATAATAATATTATCCTCCTTAAAATTATGCTTCTTTTTCTGCTATAGCTTTTATAGCACATCCCAAATTGCGGATTGGAGCTTGCATTACACTTAGTAACATTGCAATCATACCTTCCTTGTTTGGTAAACCTGCAAGGGCTTTTAATTCTTCTTTCTTAGTAAATTTACCATCGATTAAACCAGCTTTAACAGATAATTTGTTATTAACTTTAGCATAATCAAAGATAACTTTTGTAGCAGATCCTGCATCTTTAGAAAAAACAACAGCACTTGGTCCAGCGAATGATTCTTGGATACCTTCATATCCCATTTTATCAGCAGCACGACGTAAAATATTGTTTTTAACAACTTTTAATTCACAATTAGCTTTGAATAAATTCTTACGGAATTCAGAAACTTCAGTAACTGTTAAACCAATAGTGTTAACAACAACAGCGATTGATGCATCTTCAAATTTGGCAGCAATTGCATTAACGTCTTCAACTTTTTTGTTTAAAGTCGCTTTCTTCATTTTTACCTCCTTAAAAAATAAACCTCTTTCTGTTAGACAAAAAGAGGTAAAGAGAACTTTTTAAACCTCGGTAGGAAATTAAGCATTTTTTTGCACCTACTGTCTACGGCGAATAATCAAACTATTTTATTTTTATGGATTATTTATTATTATATTTTCTTATTTTATTTTTTGTGCCTAGAACACAATAATCTAGGATTCTATCTAAATATTTGTATCAATTATTTAGCGTTTACTGAGTCTTGGTCAACTTTGATGCCAGGGCCCATAGTAGTAGAAATAGCCATATTCTTCATATAAACACCTTTAACAGTTGATGGTTTAAGTTTAAGAATTACATTATAAACAGTTTTAATATTTTCAACTAATTTATCTGTACCAAAACTTACTTTACCAACTAAACATTGAATGTTACCAGTTTTGTCAACACGGTATTCAACTTTACCAGCTTTAATTTCATTAACAGCTTTAGTGATATCCATTGTAACAGTACCAGTTTTTGCATTTGGCATTAAGCCTTTAGGACCTAAAATTTTACCTAAACGTCCTAATTCACCCATCATATCAGGTGTAGCAACGATAACATCAAATTCAAACCAACCACTCTTGATTTTTTCGATGTATTCTGAATCGCCTACATAATCAGCGCCAGCATCAGTAGCATTCTTTTGTTTTTCAGGTGATTTAGTTAATACTAAAACAGAACGAGTTTTACCTGTTCCATAAGGAAGAACGATTGCACCACGTAAGTTTTGATCAGCTTTACGTGAGTCTAAGTTCATCTTAAATGCAAGTTCTACAGTTGCATCAAATTTAGCAACACTAGTTTGCTTTGCTAATTCTACAGCTTCTACAAGAGCATATCTTTTAGAACGGTCAACTAATTTTAACGCGTCTTGATATTTCTTACCTTTTTTAGCCATATTTTTTACCTCCTTAAATGTGGTCTAACGGAAATTCCTCCCACAGTTTAAGTTGAATTATCAACTTATTTGGGTTTTGAAACTTCAATTGTTTAATTCTTAATTAATCTTCAACAACAATTCCCATGTTTCTTGCTGTTCCTTCAATAATCTTCATACCAGCTTCAACTGTGTATGCGCTTAAGTCAGGTAGCTTTGTAGTAGCGATTTCTCTAATTTTTTCACGAGAAATAGTAGCAACCTTAATCTTTTTAGCGTTTGAAGAACCGCTTTCAATGCCAGCAGCTTTCTTTAATAAATCAGATGCTGGTGGAGTCTTTGTGATGAAAGAAAATGAACGATCATCATAAACCGTAACAATAACAGGAATCATGTATCCAGCCATATCTTTTGTTTGATCATTGAATTTCAAACAAAATTGTTGTGTATTAATACCTGTAGGTGATAATACTGGTCCAACTGGTGGAGCTGGTGTTGCTTTACCTGCATTTAGTTGTAGTTTCACAACTTTCGTAATTTTTTTCGCAGCCACGAGACGCACCTCCTTTTTGTCCGTGATGTGGTATTTGAGCTTTTAATTTAATAATTTACTCTCCCACTAATAATAAAATAGTAATGTGATTTCGCACTCATATATTATATAATATTTTGCTATAAAAGTCAAATGTTTTTTTATAAAAATAAAAAATAAATAAACCTAAAACATATAACAAAATAATTAGGAATTTTTCGCCAATATTTTAGGTTTATTTTATATATATTTAGGCTTTCGTACTGTCAAAAGTAACTTCTTTACCAACAAAGAAAATAGCTAAAGTTCCTGGACCAGCAGATGCCCCAACAATAGGTCCTATATATTCAATAGATATATATTGCTCAGCATCAGGAAGTTTGCTTATAATTAATTCCTTAACCTCTAACGCATCTTCCATACAATCAGCATGTGCAATCACGATATCTTTGTAATCACCAGGTTCATATTCATCCATCATTCTCTCTACTAGTCTTTCGTAAGATACTTTTCTTCCTTTTACTTTTTCTATAGCAGCATTATTACCTCTCACATCAGAAATAATTATTGGTTTTACATTTAATATCCCTCCAAAGAAAGCACTTACTGCTGATACTCTTCCAGCCCTTTTCAAATATGTTAGTTTATCTACAGTACATTCTTGGTTAACTTTTAATTTATTATTTTCAATCCAGTTAGCAACTTCTTCTATAGTTTTTCCTTCACCTCTTAATCTCGAAGCAATTTTGCAAATTAATCCTAATCCTTGAGAAGAATTCAAACTATCAACACATATTATTTTACTATTTGGATATTTTTTTAGCAGTTCATCTCTAACAACATAACTTGTTTTAATGGAAGATGATAATGCTGATGAACAAGAAACATATAACACATCATATCCTTCATTTATATAGTTTTCAAAATAACTTCTAAAGTCAAAAGCAGACACTTGAGAAGTAATAAACCTTGTACCTTCTCTCATCATATTATAAAAATCAGTAACGCTAATTTCTTCAAAGTCTAAACTGGCAACCATATCCTTTCCATCATAAGACATATGCATTGGAACATATTCAATATTATATTCTTTTCGCAACTCTTTACTCAAATCTCCACATGAATCTGTAACTATTATATACTTTCTCATTTTCGTCTCCTATTCACAATATTTTAATATTTATACCATATCTTTATATCATTTGACTTTATTCAACAATCAAGATATAATCATATACTTCTTGACCACCATCTAATTCATAGAATTCTATATCTTTGTACTTATTAACAACCAAATCTTTAGTTTTTAGTTTTTCTTCTTTAGTAATGTCCATACCATATACAACAACAATAAATCCTTTATCATCTAATTCTAGAGTTTCTAACATTTCCTCGAAGACTTTCAATTTGTTTTGACCACTAACTTTCATTTCTTTATTAGTGAAACCTATATATTCTCCACTTTTTATTGAAACTCCATTTAAACTCGCATCTCTAACTGATGTTGTGATTTGAGCAGTTATTGAACCTACCATTTCCCCCTTCATATTTTCCGCAATAACTTTTCCGTCATCAACCGAATAATCTAGCATTGAAAGAATAGAATAAGCTTGTCCTAGATTTTTTGTCTCTATCAAGTGTATTATTGATTTCTTTTCATCATTTTTGTCTATTTCTTTATCAGATGTATCATTATAATATACATCTATTGCATTTTTAGCTGCCAATATAATATTAGAATTATTTGGCAAAACAAATATTTCATCAGCATTCACCTCATTAAACGCCTTTAAAAACTCTTCAACGGAAGGATTTTTTGTCTGTCCACCATCAATTACAATATCAGCTCCCATTTCATAGAAAGCATCAATTAACCCTTTTCCCATAGCAACAGTAATTAGTCCATATTTTTTATGAGGTCTTTTTTTAGCAAATACTTCATCATCTTTTTTAAAAGTTACATTTGTTTCCTTCTTTATCCCATTATGTTGAAGTGTCATATTTTCTATTTTAACATTTAAAAATTCTCCAAATCTTTGGCAGAATTCCAAAACTTTATAAGGTGCCAAAGTGTGAACATGTACTTTTACAATACTACCTGTTTTAAAAGCAACTACTGAGTCACCTATAGTTTCCAAGTACTCAATTATAGTATTAACATCAAAGTCATTTACATTAACTTTTATCGTTTGTAATTGTAGCAAGCATTCTGTGCAATAACCATACTTCATTATACTATCTTGATTAAATTTAGAATAATCTATATCGTTATTTGAATTGTTTTGACTATTTAAATTATTTATTTCTTCTTCAGATTCTTCAATAATTTTATTTTCAAGAACAAATAACATTCCTTGCCATAAATAATACAATCCAGCCCCACCGCTATCTACTACTCCAGCTTCTTTTAAAACTGGCAACATATCAGGTGTATTGTCTAGCGATCTTTTCAACTCTTCTAAACAGCACCCAAAAAATTCATCAATATTTTTAACTTGATTGCAAATATTTTTAGCCTTTTCGCAAGTTTCTCTTGCAACAGTTAACATAGTCCCTTCAACAGGTTGTGATACAGCTAAATAAGCTTGTTTAACAGCACTTTCCATCGCTATACATATTTCATCTAACGTTGCATCTTCCTTTTCACATAGACCTTTTGAAAACCCCGCAAACAATTGAGATAAAATCACACCAGAATTTCCCCTTGCTTTCAAAAGCATACCATTTGATAATGTATTAGCTATTGTATTTATTGAGTTACTTTTAAGTTTTAAAACTTCTTGAAGTCCTCCTTTTAAAGTCATAAACATATTTTCACCAGTATCGCCATCTGGAATTGGAAAGACGTTCAAATCATTTATTTCCTTAATATGTGCCTTAAAATTAGCAACACCATTAATTATCATTTTCAAAAACAAGTTACCACTCAAAATTATTCCCTTAGACATAATAATACCTCTCAAATTAATGTACATTTATATTATATTTTATTCATATCTTTTAATTTACAGAAATCGACATTTTACATGTCTATTTTATCAATTTTATATAAATTAAATATCAAATCAATATCAACTATTGTTGAGAATAAAAATATATTTAAAAAAATAAAAACACCTTGAAAATCAGCTCTAGCGAAAATTCTTGTGATTTTGCCGTCTGTCAAAAACTCTTGTGATGTCACAAAGATTTTTGACAGCGCCTTTTTATATTTTATAAAAATTAATAATATTTATTAAAAAATCCTTTATGCTATAATTTAGTTGCC
>JAZNJG010000109.1:0-4331 GCA_045577945.1 Bacilli bacterium
TAAAAGATATATTATTTCTTTATTTGTTAGTTTCATAATTTTTAACATACCATTTAATATAAAATTCAATTTTATCTATAATATTATTACAAGAATAGTATTCTATAAGTTTATTAAATGCATTAATACGAGATTCAGTATCATCTAACTCCCACCAATATATACTATTATTCCCTTTACAAAATTTAAATTTAAATTTAGGTATTATAATTGGAATTTGACATGCTATAATATGTTTACCATGTAATTGACAATAAGCACTTATTATATAATGACATATACCATGTTTATAAGTAAGAATAAAATCATGAATATAAAGAGTTTTAGCTCTTTCTAATATTTTAACTATTTCTTTATTACTTAACTTTTTCATAATTATTTCTTTATAAACTTTTCACAAGCTAAAGTTGATTTACTCATAACTCTATAACAAGTTTTACCTTTTTTAATTATAGGTTGTTTTGTACAATAACCATTTTGATCAGCAGGACGACTATTATCAAAATCAAAATTAGCACAATGTCTACAACGCATAATCTTTTCCCGTTCTTCTTTACGGGCAAGTTTTCGTTTATCTAATTCTGCTTTTAATTGTTCATCTGTATAATTAGATAAATAATTAACATCTTTAGATTTAATAATATCTATTTCGGTATATTTATCAATAAGTATTGGTATTATCTGAACATTAATACACCCAAGATAATTATCATTAAACCCTAAAATAGTATCATTAGGATTTTCTTTAAATACAGATACATGAGTATTAGTTAATAATTTTCTATCATCTTCTATCCACATAATCTTAATTTTTAAAAGTAGTATTAATAGGAACATTAATCATATTCTTAAAGAAATCTTCAACAAGATGTAATTGAGTAAAGTTAAGAATACTAAATAAATTAAATTTTTCTTTTTCATTTAAATTATTAATATCTATTTTCTTATCATCAATAGATAATCCAACAGAAACTGCATTATTAATAACTTCAATAACAATAGTTGTTTTATTTTCCATAGGCGTATTATGTTTGAATAATTAATATTTTGAAATTTGATTTTAAGTAGTCATTTTAAAAATGATATAGTTGTTCAGTTTAGGTATATTATTTGATTAAATAGCCTAAAACTGGCTGTTATTTTAATTTTAAGGCTTATTTTATGCAAAATCAGGATTAATGATTACATTCTTATAGTTAGAATATAAAAAGTAACACAAGTAATATTATGACTATCACTTGTGTTACCACCTCAAACATAAAACGACTTAAAATAACCACTATAACCAGTAGTTGTACCTCAAGTGGGATTTGAACCCACACGAACATTTCTGTTCACAGGATTTTCTTATGACAGATTGATAATTTCTGTCACTTGGACTATGTTATCTCCATATTAAATAAACTTAGGAGTTGGGTATATAGTCTCTACACATTTATCATTAATATTAAAAATAATATTAATAAATTTAGCTCGGCGTTCTTTTCATTTAACGGCTGAAACATTCACCGAATTAGCCCAATTATACTAATGAATTTCTTCATTAGCACTCTTTACCGTGTATTTATCAGCTACTATTCTATCAACAATAGTAGGGTTTATTAAACCATGTTGAATATCTGCACCATATTTACCACTACATTTTTTAGAACAAAAATAGCCAGATTGTTGTCTATCTTTTCTATTTCTTCCATGTAATGTAGAACCTTTAATAGTAAATTCTTTACCACAATATTGACATTTAACAATAACATTTTTATTTCTTACAACATCTTCAATAACGTGTTGTTTACGATTAATTATTCTTAAATTGTCAATATTATTATTAAGAAAATTACCATCAATATGGTCAATAGTTTCATCAACATCCAGATATCTACCAATATGAACCTCCATTAGATATTTAGGATATGAAATAGTTTTCTTTTTATTATTAGGAAAAACTATAACACATCTTAATCTACCATCTTTACTATTATTATACGGTCCATACATTTTACAATTTTCATATACCATAATAGTATAAGTTTTAGAATAAAGTCCTGCATGTCTACCTATTTCATCATTGAGGCTAATATAATAAATAATATTATGGACTGATGGTTAATCAATTATTACCGCTACAATAAATGCGATATTTTTCACTCATTTAATCACCACAATTAAATGTATTCATAATATTATTTGTACTCTCAACGGGAATCGAACCCGTATTACAAGAATGAAAATCTTGTGTCCTAACCGTTAGACGATGAGAGCGAGCAAGTTCTTATCTATAAATATTATTATAAATAAGAACTTTAATTAACAAAACAACATTTAACACTAATTTTTTAAATGGCGTTTCTCAACGCTGTTCCTTGTTAAAGTCTCGAACTTTAATTCTTTTTATTATTAGTAACAGTAGTTGGGATTTTTTTTGGCAAAAAATTGTTTTACATTGTTTAATATATTACCATAATAAATTGTTTTAACCAGATAAACTACAAGGAAAAGTCAGAGTAATGTATTGATAGGAATAAAACCTTAATAATCAAACATTTCAGCAGCATCAGCATCACTATCATCAACTTTAACTGGATCCCATCCAGCATCATCTAAATCTTGATTAAATACTTCAGCATTAATATTAACAGAATAATCATCCATAATAATATAAATTAAAATAACACCTATTTATAATATATTAATAAGAAAGCAAAGTAAATGTAGAAATAGTGTGGATGTGCCAGGTTTATAAATAGGTGTTAAATTATATTATTCTTCTATTACTTCAACTTTTGTATTTTTCTCATTAAGAGAGGCTATTTCATTTACTTCTTCAGCATCAACAGCCTTATCAATACCAACACTCATTTCTCTACGGGCAAACTCATCAATTATATTCTGAGCAGATGCAGAAAAACTAGTAAAACTAGCAACAAGAGCATTAAGGAAGAAAGGCTCAGTATAAAAATACTCTCTAGTTAAACCGTCATATCTAACTGCAAATTTATTCCATCTAAATACAACATATTTTTTATCTCCTTTGATTTCACCTTTCTGTTGAAGATAATTAATAATACCAAGTGCAGTGAAACGCTTAATTTCAGCATTATTATGAAGCAATAAAGCAATATCAATAATATGCTTAGGGAATTTACGAGCAAATGGAGGAATCATATCCTCTCTTGTCTTTTTCTTAAATGTTTTTTTACTTTTAATTTCAGGTTTAATTTCAGCAGTTTCAACTGCAACATTAGTTTTATTAGTTTCCATTATTATAATAGTATTAAAATATTTAGTAACTTATTTGTAAAAGCAAAGATAATAATAGTTTTTAAATAACCAAAAATATTTTAAATTTTTATTTACCGACAGGCTCTTATTGAGTATAATAATGATGATAAAATTAAATAAGAACTCTTAACAGTATTAATAATATATTTCAAATATAAATAGTTAAATAAAATCAAATACTATCAGCACTATAATTAGCACTGATAGTATTATATTCAATCTAGAAATCCATTAGTTTATCAGCAAGTTTATCAGCCATTCTTTCACCAGTCTTACCAAGTTTAAATTTGATAAGATGATTAATAATAATATCATGGTCATAAACTTGAGAAGATACATCACTTCTTGTACTAAATGGATTAGTAAATTCTATACCAGTAGGTATATCTTGTTGAATAATATCAACAGAACCTCCATTTAGAATAAGATTAAGAACTTTAGGTTGTTCTAACAGAACATTGCCCATCCAAGCAAGTTCTTCATCTTCTTTCATAGCACCAACAATAGCATACAAAGAAGTAAATAAAGTATTAGTCATACCTTCTTCAAATGTATTACCATTATCATTACTTACATAACCACGAATAGGAGTTGTAAGAGTAAATGACACCATTGTATAATTATCCTTTTCAGAATAATTAACATTTTTAATTTTAAGGTTGTTTACTTTTTTAGCACCATTTGCTAAAAGAGATTTAATAGCAGTTTGAAATGTGCTAACATTTGAATTTTCAACTTGAACACTTACTTGTTCTTGAGTTGTAGCATTAGTAGTTTCCATTGTACAATAATTTTATAAAAGTTAATAATTATAATTATAATGAATAGAATAATTAAATGCTTAATAATATTCTATCCGAAATTTATTTTGTTAGTCTGAGGAAGTTAGATAATATTAAATAACATTCACTACAAGATTGAACTTTTGGGTTTATAACATATTCAATATATTAATAAATCTTGTAATGAATGTTAAGATTTAATTATAAATGACATACATTAATATTATCATTAAATAATATAATATAGCTATTAAAAATATTAATATTGTT
>JAZNJG010000110.1:0-27603 GCA_045577945.1 Bacilli bacterium
CATAACAAATGCTTTGATATAATATATAGGCATTATTTTCTAATTTATAAAACGTTTCCTCTAATAGAAAAGTTAAATTAAATGAGTAAGTTTTTCTTCTGATTTCATTATCTATATTTGTAAATATATATAATTTTTCTCCATCACTTTTTAAACAGCTAGTATCATTAATTCCCTCAGAGATTTTCTCATAACCAGCAACCTCCATTCTAAAACTAAAATTAATAATAATATATGGATTGAATATATTATAATCATAATATCCATTACCACCAACTTTCACTAAAACTTTTAAATGATCATCAATATCTAAACAATCTAAATAAGTGTTTTTTCCATCATTTCCCAAAAAACAAATATCACATATTTCATATTTAGAATCTATTTGAGCTATAAATAGACTATTTTCTCCCATATTTTCATAAATAAATTTTTTACAATTAGTTTCTCCTATTAAATAATAAAAATTATTTTTTCTAAATATTTTTTTTGCAAAACTATCCCCATCATTATAATAATGAGTCCCTCTAACTAGTTTACCCGAAATATCATATTCAGATAAAAATAACATACTTTGTTCTATTCCATAATTACCGTAAAGCAAGATAGTATTTTCTTTGAATATTCCATCAACATATTCACCATAATCATAATTTTCATTAACTGCACTCCAAAGTAAAGTGTCATTTTGATAAAACGCAACATACGGATATCTTTTTTCTTCTGAATTTTCACCATAAACCACTTTACCTAATATAAAATAATTATTTTCATTATTATCAAATATAATCTTATCTGTATAATAATTTATACCTTCATTTATAACCTCCAATTCATCAGTATAAATGACTCCTTTATTAAGTTCTTCTTTTGTGTATGCACTATTTGTGTATGTACTATTAGTATAGTTATTACCCGCACTTAAGGCATTTAACTTTGTTGTATTATTTGATGCTGATATTACAAAAAAAGAAATTAATAAACTAATTACAATAGTTATTTTAAATAAATATTTCTTTACTTCCTTATTCATAACTAACCTCCTAGTAACTATATATTAGGTTAAATTTAGGTTATTTATTCTAAAAAACAAAAGACCTTGCTCTGCAAGGTCATTAATTATTCTTCTTATTATTTAGTTAATCTAATTACATCTCTAGCAATACATAATTCTTCATTTGTTGGGATGATATATACTTTTACTTTAGACTTAGGTGTAGAAATTAAAATTTCTTTACCTCTTGTTGAAGGTGCAGCATTAAGTTCTTTGTCAATTTCAACACCTAAAACTTTTAATCTATCACAAATTCTTTCTCTACCAACAACACAGTTTTCACCAATACCAGCTGTAAACACAATTGCATCTACTCCACTCATTAACACATAATAACTTCCAACATAGTCGCAAATACGTTTAAATTGTAAATCAAAAGCAATATTACATTTTCTAACAAGTTCTTTTTCTTCTGGGCTAGCATCTTCGGCACATTCTAATCTTTCTTCTAAAACTCTTGAGTCATGAGAAAGACCAGAAATACCTAAATAACCAGATTCTTTATTTAAAATATTAAGAATTTTATTTACATTGTAACCAGTTTGGTTATAAATGTATTGAATTACAGTTGGGTCTAAGTTTCCAGATCTAGTTCCCATTGGGAAACCATCAAGCGGTGTAAGTCCCATTGTTGTATCAACGCATTTACCACCATCTACAGCTGTTAAAGATGCACCATTACCTAAATGACAAGTAATAATCTTTAAATCTTCAATTGGTTTTTCCATTAATTCTGCACAACGATTTGCAACATATTGATGACTTGTTCCATGAGCACCATATTTACGAACTTTGTATTTTGTATACCATTCATATGGAACACCATATAAGAATGAAGTTTCAGGCATTGTTTGATGGAATGAAGTATCAAATACAGCTACATTTGGTACATCCTTTAATACTCTTTGGAAAGCACGAATACCAACTAGATGAGGTCCATTATGTAACGGAGCAAGAGGTATTAATTCTTCAATTTTAGAAATTACATCATCATCAATTAGCACAGAATCTTTGAAGTAAGGTCCACCTTGCACAATACGATGACCAACTCCACCGATTTCACTTAAATCTTTAATTAATTCTTTTTCAATTAAACCATCTAAAACGATCTTAACAGCAACTTCATGATTAACAACTTTTTCATCACGATTAATAATTTTTTTACCGTCAACTTTAAATGTAACATGTCCCATTTCTCTAGGTCCAATGTTTTCAACGATACCGCTAACAATTAATTTTTCAGCAGGCATTTCTAATAATTGAAACTTAAGTGATGAACTTCCGGCGTTAACTGCCATAATTTTACGCATATTAATTTCCTCCATTTATATTAAACATTTTATTTATTTTATATATCACTTTTATCATACTGTCCTCAGACAAATCATCAATATTAATTACTGACATTTGAAAATCTGTAAGGACTTCTTTCTTTCCAACTAAGATACTTTTACCAACGTGATTACTACTAACAAACCCACTAGGTAACACAATTAGTCCCATCAAAGTTGCCTCTTTTAATAATTTTTCTCTAAATTTAGGATCAGCTTTTGCAAAGAAATCATTATTAATTAAATAAGCAAAATATCCATTCCCTTTAATATTATTCAATCTACTTATTATTATATCATAAATATCAGAATTTTCACCAAAATCTCCAATAATTATATCTGCAAGATTAGGATTTGCTTCTTTAGCATCATTACAATTAACAATCACTTCATTATCTATTATCATTGAGACCGCTGTTGCTAAACGAGCAAATAATTCATCTTTTTCAATTCCTATACCTAGGACATTAACTTCAGAGTTATTTATAACTGTTTGAAGCATATTTCCAGCTCCAATTACCGTATCTAAAACTATAAGTTTTTTATCTGAACCAATTAATTCCTTATAACTAGCTTTTACCATTGTATTGATTAAATATGAAAAGATATAACATATAGCATCAGGAGTCAAAAAGTCCAAATTCATATTTTTGTGTTTATAGCCCTTTATAAGAACTAGTTCAACAGCTAATCTGATCTCTTCATTTAAAAATTCATGTTTATTGATATCATTAATAATTCGTTCTAATTTTTCTGTAGCTTCAATCGATAAAATACTTTCATTGACACCTTCATAAAGAGCTTCAGTAAAAGAAATAAACCCTTCCAAATAATCTCTTTTAATATCATGATAATATGTCATACAAGCTTCATCAACTAAATCATAAAACATATCAACTTTTTTATTATCAATTTTCATTTTTTCTCTTTCTAGATTTTACATATTTATTTTTATATATTATTTATATTCTAAAAACTCAATATTAATATCTTCATTAATATTATCTAAATCTTGATACTTATTATCTCTATTAATATGAATAACACAGTATGTCGGTTTAGTAACACGAGGATAATAAATACTTCCTGGGCAAACAATATGCACTCCATTTGTATATTTATAATATGGGATGTGCGTATGACCATGAATCAATATTTGAGCATTATAATTATTAGCATAATGTATTAACATATCTTCATCTAGCATAAACTTATCGCCATGAAACATTAAAATGTTTATTCCCATAATGTTTATTAATTTAATAGGATTATTAATTAAGTAATCACAATTTCCCTTTACTGACTCAAAAGGAAATAACTCTTCTCTAGATACACCACTATCACCTGCATGTAAAAACATATATGCTTTATTATGTTTTCTAGTTAATTTATCAATAAAAGAAGTGTTCCCATGAGTATCACTAACAACTACAATATCCACCATAATTTCTAATCTTGTTTTTTCTTTTTACTGTCGAATTTCTTTCTTTCTTCAGTGTTAAGAATTTTTTTACGTAATCTAATGTTTCGTGGTGTAATTTCAACAAGTTCATCATCATTTATATATTCCATACATGCTTCTAGACCCATTGTTCTAGGCCTTTTTAGAACCACTGTTGTATCTTTATTTGCGGAACGTTGATTAGTCATTTGTTTAGCTTTGATAACATTAACAGCTAAATCCTCATCTTTATTGCATTCACCAATAATCTCACCTTCGTAAACATCTTGGTTTGGTTCTACAAATAGCACGCCACGATCTTCAATTTGGCCTATACCATAAGCCGTTGTCTTACCAGTATTTGTGGCAACTAATACACCTAATTTACGACTTCCTACATTACCTGATTCCATTGGACGATAATCTAAGAATATATGTGATAATGTCCCATATCCTTTTGAGGCAGTCATAAAATCTGTTGATAAACTTATTAAGCCTCGAGATGGAATATGATAAATTATTCTAGTTTGTGTTTCGGTATTCTCCATAGTTACTAAATTACCACCACGACGTCCCATTAATTCTATAACAGGACCAGAGTATTCATTTGGCACATCAACTTGTGCAAACTCATATGGTTCATAAGTTACATCATCAATAACCTTTAAAATTGGTCTAGGTTTAGCAACTTGGAACTCATATCCTTCACGACGCATATTTTCGATTAATATACCCAAGTGAAGTTCTCCTCTACCAGAAACAACCCACTCGTCATGAGCACCAATTTTCTTAACTCTTAAGCTTACATCTCTTTGTGTTTCACGATATAATCTTTCTTCTAGTTTTGTACTAGTAACAAACTTTCCTTCTTTCCCCGCAAACGGAGAATCATTTGTACTAAAATACATTTCAACAGTAGGTTCACTTACTTTTATTGGTGGAAGAGCTTCTTCATGACCAATATTACAAATTGTTTCACCAACAAAAATATCAGGAAGTCCTGCTACAGCTACGATATCTCCAGCTTCAGCAAATTCAACTTCGTTTTTATGTAAACCTAAAAAACTATAAAGTTTTTGAATTCTAAATTGCACAACACTGCCATCCCTACGAATACAGGAAACCATTTCATTTAGTCTCATAACTCCACGAGCAATACGACCAATTGCCATTCTGCCTACATAATCATTGTAGTCAAGTAATGCTCCTTGGAACTGTAAAGTTCCCTCAAAAAATGCTTTTGGTGCAGGAATATGATTTACAATCAACTCAAAAATTGGATCCATCGTTTCCTTTTGAGTAGATAAATCCGCCTCTAAACTAGATGTCCCATGTGTTGCACTACAGTAAACAACTGGGAAATCAATTTGCTCATCTGTTGCTCCAAGTTCAATAAACAAACCTAAGATTTCATCTACTACTTCTACTGGTCTGGCAGATTCTTTATCTATTTTATTAACCACTACAATTGGTATTAAATCATTATCTAATGCTTCCTTCAAAACAAATCTTGTTTGAGGCATAACTCCTTCATAAGCATCCACAACAAGCAATACACCATCTACCATCTTCATGATTCTTTCAACTTCTCCTGAAAAATCAGCATGACCTGGAGTATCTAATACATTAATTTTATAATCTTTATATTTAATTGCGGTATTTTTAGCTAAAATAGTAATACCTCTTTCTCTTTCAAGATCATTACTATCCATTACTCTATCTTCAATATTTTCACGAACATTCAAAGTTTCAGATTTCTTTAATAACTGATTAACTAGTGATGTTTTACCATGGTCAACATGGGCAATTATTGCTACATTTCTTATATTCATTATTTTAACCTTCTAACATTATATATTTAAAATTTATATTTTATCTTTGCAAAATTTATCTCTTTCATCTTTAAATCTTTATAAAACTCTTTTTCATGAGAAACTAGAATTATCGTTCCTGGAAACTCATCAAGAGCTTTAAATAAAGCCTCTTTAGCGTTCTTATCCAAATGATTTGTTGGTTCATCAAGAATAAGCAAATTAGATGCTTCTCTTGTCAACCTTGCAAATCTAACTTTTGCAAGTTCTCCACCAGACAGTTCCTTCATCGGTTTCATTGCTAAATCTCCAGTTATCCCAACAACACCCAATACTTTTCGAATTTTACTATCTTCTACCATAGGATATATTTCCTTGAAGTATTCTAACGGTGTCCATTCAAAACTCCCTTTATATTCTTGTTCATAATACAATACTTGATTATAACTTGGTAGTTTTATCTTTCCAGATAAAGGAGGTATTATACCTAATATTGTCTTTAAAAACGTAGATTTGCCAACACCATTGGCGCCAGTTATAACAATCTTATCTCCATACGATATCTCAACATTTATAGGCTCTAGTAACGGCTTATCATATCCAATAACTAATTTTCTAGTTTCTAAAGCATTACTGTTAAAAGAATTTGTAAAAGGAAAATTGAAATACACTTTCTTTTCAGTTGTAGGTTTTTCCAATCTCTCAACTTTTGCTAGTTCTCTCCTTCTACTTTGAGCTTGTTTTGTAGTTGAGGCTCTAACTAGATTCTTCTTAATAAAATCTTCAGTCTTCTTTATGTATTTTACTTGTGCTTCATATTTTCTTTCATATTCTTTCAAATACATGTCTCTTTGCTTTATAAAAGCTTCATAATTACCTTTATATCTAGTGATCACTTTATTCTCTAGAGAACAAATCACATTACAAATACTATTAAGAAACTCCTTATTATGAGAAATAACTATAAATGGATGTTTATAATTTACCAAAAACTTAGATAACCATTCAACATGGGCAACATCTAAAAAGTTTGTTGGTTCATCCAAAAGTAACACATCACTTTCTTCAAGTAACATCTTCCCAAGGAAAACTTTTCCTCTTTGACCACTACTCAAATCACATAGTTTTCTCTTGCCATCTGTGTCAATTCCTAATCCGTTAATCACATTAGAAATCTTAGATTTAATCATATAGAAATTATTTTCTTCTAAGTACTCTTGAATATTATACGCCTTATTTAATATTTTATCATACTTTTCAGGACTAGCTGTTTCCAAAGATTCATATAATTTATTCATTTCTTCTTCTTTTTCATAAAGTCCTTCATATACTTTATACAAATAATCAGCAATTGTTACTTCTTTATCTACTTTCAAATATTGGTCTAAATAGCTAAAAGATACGTTCTTATCCCATACGATGTCCCCACTATCTGGAACAAGTCGATGAGCTAAAAGATTCATAAATGTTGATTTACCTGAACCATTTGCCCCAACTAAACCAATATGATCTTCGAGTAATAATCGAAACTCAACACCATTAAGTAAAGTTTCATCTAAATATCCAAATTTTAAATTACTTACTTCTAAAACACTCATATTAAGTACCTTTAAATCTATAAATATTACCAACATATTATTATACCATTTTTTTACTATTTTTTCAATGATACAAATGAAAATTTTCACACTATTAAAACACTTTCATATTTATTATAATTTAATAAATAACCAAAAATATATTGACTTATTACCATTTTATTTTTATAATTACTTGATATTAAATATTACAGGATAATTAACATGAAAAACAAAAATCAAATTACAAAATCCATAGCATTAATATCCATGTTTCTCTCTATATTAATTATTTGCTCATGGATTACAATACCTTTCACAATACCATTCACCTTACAAACTTTAGCCATTTTCTGTATAATTTTACTAACAAACATTAGAGTTAGTTTAGTAATTATTATTTTATATATTCTTTTAGGTATGTTAGGATTCCCGGTTTTTAGTTCATTCCAAGGAGGAATAGGTATTATTTTAGGCCCTACTGGTGGATTTATTATTGGGTTTATTCCCATGATTATTACTTCATCAATTTTAAAATATATAATAAAAGAAAAAAAATTTTATTTCATATCCTTGTTTATAGGACTAATTGTATGTTATACTTTTGGATCTATTTGGTATTATTACCTTTATAAATTAGAATCTAATTTTTATGATGTTTTATTGGTTTCTGTTTTACCATTTATAATTCCTGATATAATAAAGATATTAATTTCTATTTTAATAGTTAATAGAATTAACAAAAAAGACTAAGATTAATAATTTGAATCTTAGTCTTTTATTTATATTTATTATTTAAGTGTTTTTTTCATTATAGCAAAAGTTTGAACAATCTTAAATCCTGCACCTTGATAAATGTATTTAGCATGATTATTAGAACCTGTATAGAATGTCATAAATTTAGCTCCATTTAATTTAGAATGATATCCTAATAATGCAAACAACGCCTTGCCTAAACCTCTTCCTCTTACTGAAGATAAATTAGCTATTCCATCAAAATGTCCTCTGCCACTTTCTTCATTCCATAAAGCACCTGTCCATCCAACAATTTTACCATTATCAGATATAACTAAGAATGGATACGGATTCTCAAGGCTTAAATTTTCTCTAATTACCTTTTCAAAATCATATATATTTAATTCTTTATAAAATTCTTCTATACCATAGTGCTTATCTGGATTATACAATTCTATTGTTATTCCATCTTTTTCATTTTTATCTAAAATATCTTTAATATCTTTAGGAAGTTCATAATCAGATAAATTTAAATGGAATGCTTCTTGAAAACCGCTTGCTTCATATCTATGTTTAAGTAGAAATAAATATTCTGGACTATTAACCCTTATACCAGGAGCGCAAGGATGATCATGTTTATCAAACCTTGGAATATACCAGCCATAACAAGAAGGTAAATATCCATATGCAAAAATAGTTAAACAACCATTTTCTTTAAAATATTCTTCTAATTTTTCAAGGATTTTTTCCCCTATTTTATTGTTACGATATTCAGTCTTTACAAGTATGCAATTAATAGCTCCTACTCCAGTACTTTTCAAAATACCTATTCCTAAACCAATAAGTATATCTCCATCATAAACTAATATTGTCCCGTCAAAACTAAATCCATTAATACTTTCAAGTTTCTTTATATGCTCATTTAATTCTAATGGTTTATAAAAACCATCAATATCTACAACCTCATTCCATAACTCATTAATAGCTTTGTATTGTGATGAATCTGTCATTTTTTCAAATTTTATATTATTTAAATTAATACTCATATTTATTCCTTTCTATATATAATAATATAATAATCTATATAATAATCTTTAATTTATAATATTCTTAATTTTATTAATTGCTCTTTTATAAAATTCTTTAAATATATCATTATCCTCTTCTTTATCACCTGATAAGCACATTCCGCAATGCTCAACATTTACTCCAAGTCTCATTAGTGCTGTCTCTATTGGCGTATATTCAAAGAACTTATTTTGAGGAGTGAAAAAATACACATTACCAAAACCGGTTTTCTCTCTTGCTCTTCTATTCATTAACCACCATAAGTCAAACTCAGAAAAATCATATCCTAATCCTAATATATAGATATCTCCAAAAATAAAGTAATCCACCCATGATTCAAACTTCAAGTTTTCTCTGTTATTTGTATAGTCTTTCTTTCTCATTTTGCTATAATTTAAAATTGCATTAATTGACTTTGCATATTCATCATGAGTTAGAACCATTGATTTTCTTTTTCTAGCCTCTCCATGTATATGCCATATATCTTGAGTTACCTCATCGCTTACTTTCATCCTATAGTAATTATGAATTAAGTATTTTTTATCAACTGCATTTGTTGTGGAATAGGCATATTTTCTTTTCGACGAATCCGATAAATTCGGAAATCCAAAAATAATGTTATCTTCCAAGTCGTATGAATAATTAGTAGTAAGAATCGCATCAAATTGAATCTTTAATACTTCCTTTATTAGTTCATTTTGATAATAAGGATATTCATTTTCAAAAAAATATTTGTATTTATTATATCTTTTTTGATCATCAGAATCAATTGCAATAGTAGCTTGAATTGAGTGAGGAACGCCTAAAAGCATATCCTTCCCTTCTTTATTAGCATCATCTTTTGATAATTCAATTATAATCTTTCTCCAGTTAGGACTAACACCACCACTTTGAACTAATCCTGTACCTAATAAAAGAACTTTTGGTTTTTCTTTATTTACATTAAATGTTTTAAAAGTATTTTTATTATTAATTTTTTCTTTTCTCATAATTGTATATTTAGTATCTTATCATCTGTTTTTTATCATTTCTATACTTATAATAACATATTAATGATCATATTTCAAATAAAAAGTAGAGATCACATAATCTCTACAATTTATAGATTGTTTTCTTATAACTATTTTTAGTATCTAAGCTTAATAAACTCATCATCCATAGTGAAATCAACGGATTTATTAACAACTTCTTTGACCTTATTAATAATTTTTTCTTCTATTGAAGCCACTAAGTTTCTTACGCCAAACATATTTGCAATTAAATGATTCAAATCATCTAAAGAAATTTTACCATGTAACTCTAATAAGTCTTTCATCAAAGCTTTTATCTCATTAAGAGGTATATCGTCTATCCCTCGAATATCATAAGATGATTTTCGATAAAAATCAATATTATAGCTCATTTCCTTAGAGTAATAAAAATTAACTCCTAATTCATTAATTCTATTGCAATTAGTATTTCTAATATGCAACTCAAAAATTCTTCGTGATTTAGAAGAATGTTTAGATAAATTAACAATTACTTTAAACTTATCTAATAATAAACCTTCGGATATAGGGCCTTCTATGTTTATTATTCTTTCTAATTCAGCAATAACAGTACGATTTGGAGTATATTCGCTTAAATAGTCATAATAAGCTACTCTTTTTGGAATTACTTGATTATATTCTTTCCCTCGTTTAAGAATTTGTATTTCGTTTTGTTCAAAAATGATTTCAGGTCTCTCATTAGGTTTGTCAGGCAAATCTTCAAGACTACTTTCATCTTCATAGGCCTTATTAATAGCATTAATAATAGTATTAATAACTGCTGATCTATTTTTAAAGTAATCTAACGTATAAACATGAATTACTTTCCACTTAAGTCTTTTTAACATTTGTGTTTGAACACTATTTCTATCTCGACAAGTTGGTGTATCTTTATACGTTACGCCATCACAAATAATTCCTAAAATATATTTACCTTCGTTATTCTTTACGCATAAATTAATCTTAAACTTAGAATCTCCAACATTTATATCACATTGATATCCTTTTGCTTCTAAATCTTCTTTAATGTATTTTTCAATACCTTCTTCCACGTTAGTTTGGTGGTTTCCTTCAACAATCAATGTTCCTTTGCCAAATTCTGCGTAAGTCAAGAAGTTTTTTAATACTTTAGGACCTTCGTTTTTAGTCTTTGAAGGGTTAATGTCACTACCATGAATTGAGGCAAATACTATCATTTCTTTTCTGGCTCTAGTTACAGCTACATTTAGTCTTCTTTCTCCTCTTAGAGTAGATAAAGGTCCAAACAATAAAGAGAACTTATTATTCTTATCATAACCAAAACCAATCGAGAATATAATTACATCTCTTTCATGACCTTGAACATTTTCTAAATCTTTTACAAATAATTCTTCTTTATTTGCTTTATTAATTTGAGATATCTCCGGATTACTATCAAAATAATCATTTATCATATCCAATATTAAATCTTGTTGCTTAATATTAAATGTAATTATTCCAATGCTTTGTTTACATAGTTCTGGATCATTAAATCTTCTTTTAACTTCTTCAAAAATTGCTTTTGCTTCTTCAATATTTATTCCATAATCATACACACCATTTGCAATATATTTGTAACTTACCTTACTAACTCTATCGTCTGGTGATGGAAATGTATATAACAAATGATCGTAGAACGTATTATTAGAAAATGATATCAATGATTCATGTTGACTACGATAGTGCCATAATAATCTATTACGTGGCATATTAAGTGATAAACAATCATCAAGCAAACTTTCTAAGTCATCATAGTTATCTGTAATCTCAACAACTTCATCTTTTGAAATATTCTTCTTAAAGAACGATGTTGGAGGCATTTGTTCAGGATCCCCCGCAACTATTAAACTATTACCCCTTGAAATCGCACCAATTGCTTCACATGTTGGTATCTGACTAGCTTCATCAAATATTACAATGTCAAATTTTTTATTATTAACACTTAAATACTGCGCAGCACTTTGAGGTGACATTAAGAAACAAGGACATATCTTTCTTATATTTTCTTCATATTCAGTCAAAATATTTCTTATTGTAGTGCGATGACCACCATTCTTAATGTATTTTAATAATCCTCCAATTTTAGATGATTTAGCGTATTCAACATTTCTTGAAGGATAATCCTCAGTAACACGGCTAGCAGTTTCTTTAATTGCTAGCTCGCAGTACTTTTCGATAAGTTGATTATATTTATCAATTGCCACATCAAAAATTATTCCATTAAACTCACTAAAATAAGGATCATTAAAATAATGATTAATTAAATTATAATACAAATAGCCATTAAAGTGATTTGGTAATTCACCACTAAGAATTGTTCCTTTCTTGTATCTTTTAATTATCTTTCTAGGTACATTTAATTCTACTAAACGATCAAACATTTTGTTATATAAAACTATAATATCTAATCTATCTGGAGCATTTATCATTTTAACAATACTTTCATTAAGTATTTGGTAGAAACATTCTGTTTTTTTATCTAACATTTGAGCAAAATCAAATTCTACATTTAAATTATTTAAATTTACATCAATCATTTCGTGTTTTTGCGTAAATAATAATAATTTATTCTTTAACACTTCATTAACCTTAATCTCACTTACGATACTATTTAACCCTATCACAAATGAAACCTTTTGTGTGTCTTCAAATTGTATAAAATCAATTGCTCTCTTTAAAAATACACTATTAGTATAAATGTTATTTAACTTGTTATATTCATGATTCTCTTTAATCTTTATATAATTAACATTATTTAAACTTAGATTATTTTCAGGTAATAACTCATATAAGAATCCATCAATTTTATTAATCTTATTACAATTATCCTGATATGTTTTAATATCTGTAATAATTTGCCATACCTGATCTTTCTTAACTAAATCTTTTGAAACTATTGCTTCAAGTGATAAATGAGTATTTAACAATTTGCATATTTTTCTCTTTAAGAAAAATAATTTAATCTTTTTATTAATGTTTGTTTTAAGTTCTACTAACATTTCAGAAGCATTTATTTCAAAAACACTTTCATTAAATCTATTTATATATTTATTAAATATTTTATCTTTCTCAATACCTAATTTAATAACTTCTTGATTATCTTTATCACTATCTAGTATTTTATTAGTTATTACCTCACAAATTGAAAAATCCCCTTGTAAAATAAGATTAAATACTACCACTAAACCTGTAATATTTTCATAATCTAATTTCATATTTAGTCCATAAGATTTAAATAAATCTAATAATGCATTTAATTCAATTATGTCATTTTTAATCTTATTAAGTAGTTCTAACAATCTTCCTCTATTAGGGTAGTTATTCCTACGATTGTCATACATATTAAATGGATTATCTTTAAATTCCTCAGTTCTTAAAGACAATTCATAAATTTCTTTGAATATTTCATTAATTTTAGTATGATTATCTTTAGAGATAGTTAAGTACTTAGTATCATCATTTTCCGCCAACAATTCTTCCTTGTTATAAGGTAAATTTTTTACTTCTAAATACTTACAAATACAATCATATAAAGATTCCACATAAAGAGGCTTATGAATTTTTGTAATTAATTTATTTAAGTTCTGTCTTTCTTCAAATAATTTATTAGAATTATTTACTAATTCATTAGGTGATTTAACATGAGAAAACTTTAAGGCTTTATCTAATTGTTCAAGGAAATCTTTTTTGTTAGTTTTATTAGAATGTAGTTCTAAACAAAAATGACCTAAGTTAATACTATCTAATCTATCTTTTACAACATCTAAAGCAGCTTTTTTCTCCGCCACAAACAAAACAGTTTTATGTTGATACATTGCATTAACAATCATATTTACAATTGTTTGAGATTTACCAGTCCCTGGAGGGCCATCAAGAACAAAGCTTTCTCCTGCAGCACAATCTAGTATCGCTTCAATTTGCGAACTATCTGCTCCAAGTGGCATAGCTAAATCTACAGGACTATTATCTTTATCAAATGTTTTTACATTTTCAACACTTTCATCAACAAAGGATTCATTATATACAAAACTTTTAATAATTTTATTTTCTAAAAGTTCTTCTTTTCGGTTGCGTATATCATCCCAAATAATATAATTAGCAAAAGAGAAAGTAGCCAAAAATGCTCTGGTATCTTCAACAGAAATCGAGCATGAATTTGATGATCTTTCTCTAATTGCATTAAACACTCCATCAACAATCTCAGGAGTAATACCTTTATTATCAAGTGAATATAAGTCATCAAAATCTAATGAACATTCAACTTTTAAAAATTCAAATAATGTCGTATTAATTGATACATCATTAGCTAGGAATGATACTTCGAAACCATTTGTGTCTCTTTTCAATTTACCTTTTACAGGTATCAAAAATACAGGTGCTAAAAAAGCTTTTTTTGAATTTCTTGGAACATAATGAACTATACCAACTGCTAAATAAAGTATATTACTACCTTTTTCTTCTATTGCACTATTTGCATTCCTAAAGATTTTAACAATTTCTTGATCTGTTGTATAGATCTTATATATATCTTTTTTTGCATTATTAATTATTTCTGCTGATTTAGGATTATAATCACAATAATTATTAATCTTTAATTCCTCATTTAATGGATATAAATGAACACTAGGAATTGTTAGAGCTTTTTTAATTAAGTTTGAAGCTGAGTCTATCATTATCTCAGGAGATGATGGCCCAAACTTCATATTTATTAGTTTGTTTCTTAAGCTCAAGTCTAATAATTTTCTTGACCAATAATTAAACTTATTCTCTTGTTCAATCGTCCCTACATACGCTTCTTTTTTATTATATTCTATTTTATCATTACTATCTAAAACTATATCTTTATTTTCTACTACAAAAATTCCTTTATCATTAGGTTTTTTTGTTGGGATTGGTCTATAAATATATGAATGACAATTATTTACATCAATTGCTGAGAAAACTCCTGAATACAACTCAATATGTTTTCTTGCAGCTCTCACTGCTTGTTCAAAAGAACATCCTCTGCCACCTTCTAAGTCATTTCCGGTAAACATTGTACATTCCACTAATAATATTGATAAATTACTTTCTGCAGATGCGTTATATACTTGTGCTACATCTGTACATTCATAGTTAATAAAACTCTTTTCCTCTAAAAAAATCCCTACAAAAGCATGTTCTTTAATAAAAACTATGATTGGATTTAACCCTATACTTTCCAAACATGATGCATATAAAATTGACAAATCTAAACAAGTTCCTATTTTATTCTTTAATACTTCTGCTGGTGTTCTTACTCTTTGAAAAGCTTCATAAGATATTTTATATAGTGAATAGGATATGCCACTTTTGGCTAAAGTATTATAGATACTTTTCATTTCTTCAATAACAGTTTCCGCATCATTTGCTTGATATCCTATATATCCTGTTTGACTAGATCCACCCCTAATTTCTCTTAGTTCTTTATATGATGCTTTTACTAATTCATTCACGTAGTAATCATTTGGAGTTACATAACATGAAATCATTTGAAAATTATTAGCTATTTGATCGCATTCATCCATAGGATGGATAAATACAGAATATTGTGTCTCTGTTATAAATTGATCATTTGAATATACTTTAGACATAATTGAAACAGGAGTGCATTCAGATAAATTATATACATCAACAGCTTTTATCACGACAGCGATATTTTCAGTAATTTTTATTTTTGAATTTTTTAACACTTCGTTTACCCATATATCTCTTATTTCTATAAGAGGACTGTTACAATCAAACGCTATTTTAATATCTTTATAATCATTGTCAGATTTATTTTCTATTATAATAGATTCAATTAGTGAATACATATTTTGTTTTTGGTTATTATTTATCTTCTTATAGTAAGCTTCACATTGATAACTTACATAATTGATATTTTTCTTAATATTCACTGAAACTATTAAATCAGTATTAGTAACATTTATTAAATTATCGTTATATTCTTTATTTTCGTTACTATTATTCATATTTATTGCCTCTCTTTATATTGTTTTAAAAAGCATTACACTTAGTAAACTAATGTAATGCTTAAATACTTTTTATTTTATAATTTCTCCTAAAGTACCAGGAGCTACGAATGCAGCGTTTGATTCATCAGTATCAATGTGCATTGCTAAAGCAAAATCATCACGAACACGAACAACAACATCTCCAAAAATTGTTGAGCGTACTCCGTTTTCAACTTTAACATTTACGATTTGTTTATCTTTTAAACCAAATTCTTCAGCATCTTTTGTAGTCATATGAATATGTCTTTTAGCTACAATAACGCCTTCTTTAATTTCTACTTTTCCACAAGGTCCTTCTAATACACATCCAGGAGTTCCTGCAGTATCACCAGATTCTTTAATTGCGATATCTAAACCGATAGAACGAGCATCTGTTGCAGATAATTCCACTTGATCACCTTTACGGAATGGACCTAAAATTGATACATTTGCTAAAGCTTTTTTTGGACCAATAACATTTACTCTTTGTTCGCATGCATATTGTCCAGGTTGAGAAAGATATTTCTTAACTGTAAGTTCAGCTCCTTCCCCAAATAATACTTTGAATGTTTCTTCTGATAAATGCACATGACGTGCTGAAGTTTCAACTAATACTTTCATTTTAATTTCTCCTTATTATATTTTAATTTAATATCTATATTTTATTTTAATATCTATATTTTATTTTAAATCTGTATATTTATTAGTTATTAGCGCTTATGTATTTCTTATATATTCTATCTGCTAGTTCTTCTAGTGTTATATTTTCATTTTCAATAGTAAAATCAACACAATTATAGTCAATACAAGCAAAAGCTTTTTTGTCATTTTCTAATCTCTTCTTGATATCTTCTTCCTTATCAAGTCTTTTTATCATTCTTTCTCTTCGAACTTCTTCACTTGTATTTAGGAAAAATGAGGTTACTTTATCACCCATTACCTCCTTAAAAGTCTTTAAGCCATTAGGTTCTAAAATCACTATCTTTTCTGATGATACATCTTTTTTTCTTGTACCATAATAATTACCACTATAGCACACACTTTCAACAAGTTCATTATTCTCCTTTAGTTTTTTAAACTCATTAATGCTTACAAAATTATATGATACACCATTTATTTCATTTATTCTTATTGGTCTTGTTGTGTATGTTACCATTCTTTTCATATTATATTTCTTTATTAGAATAGCAGCAACTTCCGTTTTACCACTTGCACTTGGGCCAACTAATATCATCATAACTATATACCTATATTTATATTATAAATAATACATCCTCTTATAATATTATACTATTTTTCCACTTAATTTTCAATAAGAAATAATATTATTATGTTCTGTTATAATTTCCAATTTATATTTTTTTCATTCAAAGAACTTAATATTTCATTAACTTTGGAGAACGGTTTAGACCCGAAGAAACCATTATATGCTGATAATGGACTTGGATGAGCTGATTCAATAACAAAGTGCTTATCTTCATTTATTAGTTTCTTTTTAATTTTTGCATAATTACCCCATAGCATAAATATTACAGGTTTATCTCTATCATTTAATTTTCTAATAATGGCATCAGTAAATTTTTCCCATCCCTTATCTTTATGACTATTCGCTTTATGTTCCCTCACAGTCAATACAGAGTTAATTAATAGAACTCCCTCTTTTGCCCATTTAGTTAAATCACCAGATAAAGGTATACCATATCCTAAATCACTATTTAATTCCTTAAATATATTTCTTAGTGATGGAGGTATTTTAACTCCCTCTAATACTGAAAATGCAAGTCCATGAGCTTCTCCATCTTCATGGTATGGATCTTGTCCGATTATTACTACTCTCACATTATTATAATCAGTTAATTTTAACGCGTTATATATATTTTCTTTTTTTGGATAAATCGTTTGCTCCGTATATTCTTTTTCAAGAAACTCATCCAATTTAATAAAATATTCTTTTTCAAATTCTTCTTTTAATATAATATCCCAATTATTACCTATTCTCATATACATACACTCAATTTCTTTTTTATTATTTTTAATTTTACAATACTCTTATTTATAAATCAATGGTTTTTTTCTTTTTATTAATTATCTCTTATCTTTTGGCTATTTGACAAAAGAGTTTTTATTTTGTATAATATTTCTTACTGAAAGGAGGTTATTTAATGAGTGGTGAAAACATTATTGAAATTACTAACTTGTCAAAAAGTTTCAAAGATGTTAAAGCAGTTCAAGATATTAGCTTCAGAGTAAAGAAAGGTGAACTATTTGCTTTCCTCGGGGTTAATGGTGCTGGGAAAAGCACTACTATATCTATAATATCTGGTGAACTGCAAAAAGACAATGGAAAAGTAATTATTAATAACTTTGATGTTGACCATAACTTGGATAAAATAAAGAGCATAATTGGTGTAGTTTATCAAAATTCTGTCCTAGATAAACAACTTACTGTGTACGATAATTTAAAATATCGAGCTGCACTGTATGGAATTTATGGGGAAAAGTTTGAAGAAAGACTAACTGAACTAGCTAACATTTTCTCTTTTAATGATTATTTGTATAGAGAGGTTAAAAAACTATCTGGAGGTCAAAAAAGAAGAATTGATATTGCGAGAGCATTGATACATAGACCATCAATTTTGATATTAGATGAACCTACTACTGGACTTGATCCCCAAACTAGGAAAATGGTTTGGAAAATTATAAATGATATTAGAAAAGAATCTAATATGACTGTTTTTCTAACTACTCACTATATGGAAGAAGCTGCTGATTCAGATTATATCATCATTATAGACAATGGAAAAATTGTAGGGGAAGGAACAACTTTAGAACTTAAAAATACTTATGCGGGTGATTATATTACTTTATATAATACATCTCTTGAAGATATAACAAAACTAAACTTACCTTACAAAAAGATTAGAGATTCATACAGGCTAAACATTAAATCTACTATTGAAGCTACTAAATTAATTATTAAATATCCAGAAATTTTCAAAGATTATGAAATTGTTAAAGGAAATATGGATGATGTATTTCTTTCTATTACTGGTAAATCACTTTCTGGAATAAATGGTGGAGGTAATGAAGAATGACATTATTATATCTAACTAAAAGAAATATTAAACTATTTTTTAAAGATAAAGGGCTTTTTATAACATCACTTATTACTCCATTAATAATTTTGTTTCTTTATTTAGCTTTTTTAAAAGATATTTATTTAAATAGCTTTGAAAGTGGGATTATTGAAGGTCTAATAAGTTCTGGTATGAATAAAGAAGAAGCTTTGGCACTTATTAATTCTGATGCTGAGATTAGAAATATAATTAATGGTGTGATTTGTGCACAACTTGTTTCATCAGTTTTAGCTGTATCTTGTATTTCTATTAGTTTTTCTGCAAATCTAATGATGGTGCAAGATAAGGTTACTGGAGCTATCAAAGATATTTCTATTGCTCCGGTTAAAAAATCTACTATAGCTTTAAGTTATTATTTAGGTACTTTTTTAGTTGCATTAATTATTTGTTTAGTAACTACCGCAATTGGTTTGGTTTATATGGCTCTTACTAATTGGTACCTTACTTTTTCAGATTGTTTGTTTATGGTTTTAGATGTCATTTTATTAGTTTTATTCGGTACAGCATTATCTAGCGTGGTTTGTTATCCATTATCTACAGAAGGTCAAATTTCTGCTGTTACCGCAATAATTAGTGCTGGATATGGATTTATTTGTGGAGCTTATATGCCAATATCTAGTTTTAGTGATACTCTTCAAAAAGTTATCTTGTTCCTTCCAGGAACTTATGGTACATCTATCATTAGAAACGTTACAATGGGCGGCGCTTTTAGAGCAATGGAAAATCATAATATTCTAAAGAATTTTGTTCCAAGCATGAAAGAATCTATTGATTGTAAATTATACTTTTTTGATAATGAAGTTTCCCTTACAGCTATGCATATAATTGTTAGTGTATCAATTATTGCTTTAATACTTATTTATATTATAATGACAAAAACAAATAAAAAAAGAAAGTCTGTTAGCTAAAACAGACTTTTATTTTTTAACTTTATTTGGAAAATATTATCCTAATAATGATACTATATAATCCCATAAACAAGTAACTTCTTTTAGTACAGGAACTAAAACCAATGAAATTACAGACATCAATTTAATTAAGATATCCATAGATGGTCCAGCAGTATCTTTTAAAGGATCCCCTACTGTGTCACCAGTAATAGCAGCTTTATGAGTTTCACTACCTTTTCCACCAAAGTTTCCTTGTTCAATATATTTTTTAGCGTTATCCCAAGCACCACCAGAGTTTGCCATGAAAACAGCTAACATAATTGCAGATACTAATCCACCGATTAAAATTCCTCCTAGACCTGCACTTCCTAAAATTAAACCACCTAAGATTGGAGATAATATAGTAATAAGAGCAGGAACAATCATTTCTCTTAATGAAGCTTTTGTAGAGATATCGATACAACGATCATAGTTAGGAACACTCTTTCCTTCAAGAATAGCCGGATCATTCTTATATTGTTCACGAACTTCTTCAACCATTTTATTAGCAGCCTTACCAACAGAAGCAATAGTTAATGCACTGAATAAATAAGGAAGCATTGCTCCAACTAACATACCAATTAAAACTTTTGGATCTGCTAATCTAATTTCTACACCTGATGCTTCAATGAATGAAACAATGAAAGCAAGTGATGTAAGAGTAGCAGAACCTATACAGAATCCTTTACCAATAGCAGCTGTAGTGTTACCTACTGAATCTAAAGTATCAGTGATTTCACGTACTTCATGAGGAAGTTGTGCCATTTCTGCGATACCACCAGCATTATCTGAAATTGGACCATATCCATCAACAGAAACTGTAATACCAACTGTTGAAAGCATACCAACTGCTGCAAGAGCAATACCATATCCTCCACCAAAGAAATATGCTACAGCAATAGCTACAACTAAGCAAGCAATTGTTAATGCTGTAGACTTCATACCAACACCAAGACCAGAGATAATATTTGTTCCGTGTCCTGTTTGTGATTCATTTGCAATTTGTTTAACAGATTTATAATCTGATGAAGTATATAATTCAGCTATAAATCCTACTGCAATACCAGCAACTAAACCAGCAGCAACACATCCAATAAGTTTAGCATCTTTTACAAAGAAGATTGCTAAAAATACTGAAGCTAAAATAACTATTGCGGTAGCAACATAAGTTGCTATATTTAATGCTTTATGAGGGTTATTCCATTTACGAGCACGAATGAACATAACAGCAGCAACAGAAGCTAAAACTCCACATCCACAAATTAATATTGGGAATAAAATATATTTAGCAGCATTTTCTCCAGTGTAAGTTAACATAGCCATTGTTAAACAAGAAATAATAGAACCTACAAATGATTCTGTTAAATCAGATCCCATACCAGCAATATCGCCAACATTGTCACCAACATTATCAGCAATTGTAGCTGGATTTCTTGGGTCATCTTCTGGGATACCAGCTTCAACTTTACCAACTAAGTCAGCACCAACGTCTGCTGCTTTTGTATAGATACCACCACCTACACGTCCAAATAATGCTATTAAGGAACAACCTAAACTATAACCAGCTAATATTTGAACAGGTTGTGTATAATCTTTAGTAATTGCATAAACAACTAGGAAAATTAAGGCTAAACCTAATAAACCTAATCCACACACAGAAAGACCTAAAACAGATCCTCCACTAAAAGCAACTTTTAATGCTCCACTCATTCCTTCTTCTTTAGCTTTGATTGCAGTTCTAGCATTCGCTTTTGTAGCTATAAACATTCCAATCCAACCAGCTAATGCTGAGAATAAAGAACCAATTAAGAAACAAATTGCAGGTTTCCAACCAATGGCTTCAGCTCCCTTTAATGCAGGAATTAATCCCAATAAAGCAAGAACAACAGCAATCGCAAAAACGAATGGAATAATAATCTTAAACTCACGAGTTAAGAAAGTCAAAGCTCCCTTATGGATATATCCATGAATTTCATCAACTTTTGCATCAGTTACTTTAACACGAGATACCTTACGGTATAAAACAAATACATAGAACATTGTAACCACTGTTGCAAACACAACTAACGCTAATGGGTACAAAACTTCAGGTTTCATAAAATTTCCTCCTAATTTTTAATAATACTTTCTTATTATACCACTTTTTTCCTTTTACTACAAGTAAAAATAATATTATATAAAACTTTAAAAGCTTCTATTCATTGTATTTAGAATAGAAGCTTTTATCTTTGTATTTTTAAATTTGATTACCAGCAAATTGAGTTTGATATAATGTGTAGTATTTACCTTTTTGAGCTAGTAATTCTTTATGGTTTCCTTTTTCAACTACTTTTCCATCATCCATTACAATTATAATATCTGCATCTTGAATTGTTGAAAGACGATGAGCAATTATTAAACTTGTTCTGTTTTTCATTAGTCTAACCATAGCATCTTGAATATTCTTTTCCGTTCTTGTATCAACACTTGAAGTAGCTTCGTCAAGTATTAATATTTTTGGGTCAGCTAAAATAGTTCTAGCTATTGTTAGTAATTGTCTTTGTCCTTGACTCAAATTACCTCCAGATTCACTTAATAAAGTATCATACTTATTAGGCAATTTTTCGATGAAGTAATTAGAATTACTCATTTCAGAAGCTCTTATTACCTCATCCATTGTAGCATCAGTTTTACCATATTTTATATTTTCTAACACACTTGATTCAAATAATACTGCATCTTGCAATACTATTGCAATATTTTCTCTTAGCTTATTCTTTGGAATATCATTAATATTAATTCCATCTAACAATATTTCTCCAGAATCTGGATCATAAAATCTCATTAAAAGATTTACTACTGTTGTTTTACCAGATCCCGTTGCCCCTACTATGGCAATTTTTTGACCAGGTTTTACATCTAAATTAAACCCTTTCAAGACCTCTTCACCTTTGACATATGAGAAATGAATATCTCTAAATGATAAAGTTCCTTCAATTAGATCACTATCAATATCTATCATTCCTTCATCTACTTCCAAAGGAGAATCCATTATTTCAAATACTCTTTCTGCTGCTGCAATTGATGATTGAATTTGGGCCCACAAGTTTGCGATGCTATTTATAGGTCTACTAAATTTCTTAGAATACAAAATAAATTTAGCAATTATACCTACTGTGACAACATATCCTACTTGTCCCCATCCTCCTAGTGAAAGGTGTTCAGCAGCTAAATATCCTCCAACAACACAAACCAATAAAAAACCTATATTATTAATTATGTTCATTAATGGTCCCATTACTCCACCAAGAACCTGTGCTTTAATACCTACAGTTTTCAATTTATTACTAATATCATTAAACTCTTCTTCAGCTTTGTTTTCATGTGAATATGCTGTTACAGTTCTATAACCTACGATTGTTTCTTCAGCATGTCCATTTAGTTCACCTAATAAATTTTGTTGTTTTTTAAAGAACTTTCTCATTGCCTTAGATAAATATTTAACTAATATAACGGTTAAAACAATAGATGAAAGAGATATAATAGTTAAGAACCAATTTATATATAATGTTATTGCTAGTACCCCTATTATAGTAAGCACCCCTTCAAACAAACTTGCTATTGAACTTGATATTGTATTAGAAATCTTATCTACATCATTTGTCATGCGACTCATAATATCACCATGTTGGTGAGAATCAATATAAGAGATTGGAAGTTTAACAATATGACCAAATAAATCATTTCTCATTTTAACAATCATGTCTCTGCTTAATTTAGCTGAGAATAAACTTTGGAAATAAGTAAATATCGCTGAGAAAATGTATGTTATTGCCATTCCATATAACATCAAAAGTAAATCTTCCCATGGGAATGAATAGTTTGGATCAGCTAACTTCTCAGGTGTTATTGTAATTAAATCCATTGCTTCACCTTGAAGATATGGTCCTACTAATGATAATGTTGTAACTATAGCCACAAAAACCATAAGCAAAATGAAGGTATTTTTACTAGAACCTATATACTTAATAAGTCTTTTTAATGTCTTCTTACCTTCTTTAGGTTTTTCAATCATCATCATTCCACGCATTGGACCTCTATGATTCATATTTTGATTGCTTGGTTTTCTTTGACTATTCATTATCATCACCTCTCTTTAATTGAGAATTATAAATATCAATATATATATCACAGCTATTGATTAAGTTTTCATGAGTATCAAAAGCAACTAGCTTCCCTTGATCAAGAACAAGAATTTTATCAGCATTCTTTGCACTAGCCACTCTTTGAGCAATCAAGATAACTGTAGTATCACCTAAATTCTCTCTTAGAGCTCTATATAATCTAGCTTCAGTTTCTAAATCAAGAGCACTTGTTGAATCATCAAAAATCAGAATTTCTGGTTTTTTAATTAATGCACGTGCAATAGAAATTCTTTGTTTTTGACCGCCTGATAAACTTGAACCTTTTTCCCCAACAATTGAATCATATCCGTTATTAAAATCAGAGATAAAATCATGTGCTTGACTTATTTTACAAACTTCAATTACATCTTCCATAGATGCATTATCTTTACCCCATTTAATATTCTCTGCAATTGTTCCTCCAAAAAGTTCAGTTCGTTGTAAAACTGTTACAACCCTGTTTCTCAATTCAAGCAAGTTATAATCCTTAACATTAACTCCATCAACTATAACCTCTCCATCAGTAACGTCATAAAATCGAGGTATTAAATTCACTACACTTGTTTTTCCTGAACCAGTTGCTCCCAAGATGGCAACAGTTTCACCCTTATTCACCTTAAATGATAAATTATTTATAATATTACTTGATGAATAATTAGGATAGCTAAATGAAACATTTTTAAATTCTACTGTTCCAAGCAATTTATTATTTGCAGATAATGATTGTTTTGGACTATAAATTATAGGATCACTATCTAATACTTCAACAATTCTATTTACACTAATAATAGCTCTAGTAACATTTTGTGAGATCATTACAAGTTGCATTACCGCCATCAAGATCATAGAAACATAAGTTAAGCTTTGCATTACATCTCCTACACTTAATAGTTCCTCTTGAGAACCAACTGCTATATTTATTCCTGCCTCAATCTCAAATGCTCCAAAGTAAATAATTGCAATGCTTATAGCATATAAAAAGATTGTTAAAATAGGTCCTATAAAAGACATAATTTTATGTGATTTATAACTTATAAATGCCAAGTCTTGATTTGCATCATCAAATCTTTCTTTTTCCTTTTCTTCACCAGTAAATGCTTTTACAACTCTTGCACCATTAACATTTTCCTGAACAACCGAGTTAACTTTATCAATCTTTCCTTGTACAATTTTGAACATCGGAATTACTTTTCGATAAATTAAAACAACAGTAATTATTTCAATAGGCAATACTATTAGCACGATATATCCAAATATCCTACTAACTGAGAACATAAATATCATTCCCCCAACAAACATTGTTAAAGAACGTATAAACATTCTCACAGCCATTGATACAAAATCTTGCACCATTGTTATATCATTTGTAATTCTTGTAATTAATGATCCCGTTGTAAATTTATCTGTTTGTTCAAAAGACAAATTAGTAATTTTACTAAATACTTCTTTTCTTAAATCATTTCCAAAATTATTTGAACACGCAGAAGCACAAGCTGCAGATAAAATACCACATAAACCACCAACTGCTAAAAAAGCTATCATCAATAAACCAAATTTAATTACTAGACTTGTATTACCACCATTAACACCCTCATCAACAATTTTAGACATATATTCTGCTTGATATAAATCAAATAAAACTTCTGCTATCATAAATAACGGTGCTAATACCGCAAAATACCAATAAGGTTTTATATATTTTAGGATCTTTTTCACTTTATCACCTCTGCATTTTTAATTATTCTTATTAAAATATCTTTAACATATTCTTGTTCTTCTTCTGTTATTCCTTCAATAAATTGATCCTTTAGACTTTCTGCACTTTCTCTCATTTTTCTATTTAATTCCTTTCCCTTTTCAGTAAGGAAAATATTTACATTTCTTTTATCTTCTACTCCTTCTTTTCTAACAATCAAATCATCACTTTCCATATTTTTTAAAGTTAAACTAATCGTTGGAGCTTTTAGTAATGTAAAGTTAACAATGTCTAATTGTGTACACCCATCATATCTTTCAAGCATATGTAATATTGGTCTGTATGTGACCATTTTACTATCTTCGCTTATTCTTGACTTCATTTTCGTATGAAATAATTTTTTTATATCTCCCATTAGCATTAAAATGTTTTTATCTTTAACATCTCTAAAACAACACTCTTTCTTTTCAATCTTTTCCAAAAAATTCACCACCTTTAATTAGTTAGTTTTAAAACTAATTAATTATATCATATTTTTTAATAAATACAAGTGAATAATAAAAATAAAAAAATACTAAATACTTCTTTAGTATCTTTTTGATTCTATTCATCCTAAAGCTACATCTAACACCATCATTATTATAAAACCTATTACAACACCTATCGTAGCAATTGACTTATGATTTTTAAACGCATCTGGAATAAGTTCTGAACAAACAACTGCTATCATTGCCCCAGCAGAAAAAGTTAATAAGAACGGCAAGGCATTTTGAACCTCCAATGCAAATAGCGCTCCTAACACTCCCGAAATTGGTTCAACTATTGCTGATAACGATCCTATTGCAAAAGCTTTATACTTTGTATGTCCATTATTTTTAAGTGGCATAGCTACACATGCTCCTTCAGGAAAGTTTTGTATACCTATTCCAAACGCTAGTAATACAGCACTTACTATACTTACATCATCAATTCCTAATGCTAATGAACCAAATGCCACGCCAATTGCCATCCCCTCAGGGATGTTATGCAATGTAACTGCGGAAGCTAATAAAATACTTTTTTTATTTGAAGCTTCTAGTTTTAATAACTTATCTAATATCACATCTGATAATACTATGAATAAACCGCCTGACATAATTCCAATTGCGGGTATTATATATCCTTCTTTACCCAACTTATTACATAAATTTATTGCGGGGAGAATTAACGACCAAAAAGCAGCAGCAATCATTATTCCTGATGATATTCCCATCATAAAGTCTAATATCTTATGATTTACTTTTTTCATAAACAAAACAAGTGATGCCCCCGCACATGTCACTACGAATGTAAATAAAGTGCAAATAAACGCCTGCAGTATTGGATTTAACTTTATAAATGATTCTATAATATTACTCATATTTTCACATCCTACTTTTATAATATGAATAATATATTTTTTTGTCTATGCAAAATAATTAATATTTATTTTATAATTGAATATATTACTGCTATTACAATAAGAATGCTTAAAATAATGTATACAGTATACCATAGTAATCTTTTTTTATTGTGGTTGCCTTTTATTATGTCACTATCAACTACAATTTTCTTTATTTCAT
>JAZNJG010000111.1:0-5565 GCA_045577945.1 Bacilli bacterium
ATAGATATGAAGATTTTCAAGAAAAAAAATATATTAATATTTAATATATTATTAGTTATAATGTTTTTATTTATAGGATGTGTAGAGAAAGAAAAAGAAGTTGTTAAAATAGATATAGCAAACTATGAAGAAATAAAAGAAGTAGAATTGGATACATTTGATGTGGATGATATAAAGATTAGGTTATACTATATAGATGATTCTACAAAAGATATAAGAATATCAGAAGATATGTTGTCTACTGCTGATAATTACAAATTGAGCCAGGTTGGTGAACACACAGTAACTATTAATTATGAAGAACATAGCGTTGAAGTATTTATAAAGATTATAGAAAAGTTTAATTCAATAGCGTTAGCGGATATCTCTTTAGGGAAAACCGAATATGAATATACTGGTTTTCCTATCGAACCTACTGTTAAAGTTGTTCTTGATGAAAAAGTTTTAGTCAATAAGGGCGATTATGAAATAGAATATTTAGATAATAAAAATGTTGGAACAGGGATCGTAAAAGTTACTGGAGTAGGTAGTTATTGCGGAACAGTATATTTAGTTTTTGATATTAAACCTATTAACCTTGTTGTTAAGGTTAATGACTTATCTATATTTGTTAATGAAACTCCAAATTATTCAGTTATTTATGATGGATTTGTTGGGTATGATAATGAAAATTCATTATCTGGAAGATTGGTGTTTGATTGCGAGTATTCTACTTCAGAAGAAGGTGAGTACGAAATAAAGGTTAGTGGGTTATCTTCTGATAACTACAATATTACATATGAAAATGGAACCTTGACTACTAAGATTATTGAATTTAATGGTGTAAATATTGAGCTAACAAAAATAGATTATACATATAATGGATTACCTATTATACCAGAGTATAAAGTAATGCTTGATGATGTAGAACTTAACAAAGAAGATTACGATGTAGAATATGTTGATAATGTAAATGCTGGTAGTGCGAAAATTATTGTAACTGGTAAGGGACAATATTTAGGTAAAGCAGAAAAAACATTTGAGATTATGAAAAAAGATCTATTTATTAAAGTAAGTAATTATCAAATAACATATTTAGATTCTTTACCTAATTTCTATGTAACATATGATGGATTTGTTAACGGAGAGAATGAAAATTTACTAGGAGGATCATTAGTTATAAAAACTGATACAACTGGTAATGTTGGTAAATATCCAATTACTATATCCGGATTAACAAGTGATAATTATGAACTAATTTATTTGAATGGAACTCTTGAAGTAGTTGCTAAAGAAATTACTTCTATGAATATAAAGAATATTAAAGTAAACTATACTGGTTATAATATTGAAAATGAAATTGAAGTTATATCTGGAAGTTATAAATTAAACGAAAGTGAATATAAAGTTTCTTATAGTAATAATAAAGATGTTGGTTTAGCCACAATCACTATTGAAGGAATTAATAATTTTTCTGGTTATTTAACAAAATCATTTACAATTGTAGCGGTTGATTTATTAGTAAGTGTATCTAGTCAGGAATTGACTTATGGAGAAAGTTTATTAGAACATAAATGTACGTTTGAAGGTTTTGTTGGGGAAGATGATGTAAATTCATTAACAGGTGAAGCTACTTTCACAACAAATTACCAAAACAAAGTAGGTAACTATTATGTGATAGTTTCAGGATATAAATCAAAAAATTATAATATTAAGTATGATAATGGAACTATTAAAATAAATCCTTATACAGTAAAGGCAAGTGAATTTAGTCTTTTAGAGACAGCATTTGAATATTGTAATCAAGCTATTAAACCTAAAGTAGTTAATACACTAAATGCTACAGAAGGAATTGACTATACAGTTACTTATGAAAATAATTTTAATGCAGGTAAGGGAACATTAAAGATAAAATGTAAGGGTAATTATTTAGGAGAAATAGAAAAAGAATTTACAATTTCGAAAAAATCTGCTACGATTTCTGCTCAAAGTTATTCTATTATTTATGGTAATAGTATTCCTGAATTTAAATATTTTGTTTTAGGAGTTTATGATAACGATAAAACAATTAATGGTGAAATAAGTATTTCTTGTAATGTAGATGAAAATGCAAACGCAGGTTCATATGATATTATCATAAGTGGATATCAATCAGATAACTATACTTTTGAATATAATAATGCGAAATTATTGATAACTCCTAAAGAATTAAATGATAGTAACATACAAGTAAATGCATATGAATATATGTATACTGGTTCAAATATAGAATGCGAAATAGTTGTTAAAGATAATGAAAAAGAATTAGTAAAAGATACTGATTTTAGAGTATCATATTCAAATAATACTAATGTAGGTATTGCAAAATATACAGTTGAGTTTATTGGTAATTATAATGGTAGTGTAACAAAAGAATATGAAATAAAGAAAAGAAATCTTCGTATTTCAACTGAAAGTATTTCATTAGATTATTTAAGCGATGTCCCTAATTATTTATATAAAATAGAGGGTTTAGATGATTGTAAATTTGAATACACAATTACACCAATTTGTAGTTATCAAAAAGGAGATATTCCTGGTACATATAAAATATTCTTTAATAGAATTATAGATGATAATTTTAATATCGAATATTCTGAAGGATATTTAGAAATAACATGTGATAAAGTCTTTGAAGGAGAAGGAACAAAAGAAAATCCTTATCAAATTTCTTCAATTTCTGAATTTTCAGGATTATCATTATTATTAAATGAAAACTCATTTGAAAATAAATATTTTGTTTTAACTTGTGACTTAAATTATAATGGATTTGGGTTATTAACAATAGGAACTCAAAATTACCCATTTAAAGGAAACTTTGATTTTAATGGCCACATTATTAGCAATGCTAAGATAGTATCTAATACTCCTAATGTAGGTATATTTGGAGTAGTTAAAGGTGGTAGTATTTCTAACTTATTAGTTAAGAATGTTAGCTATGAACTTGAAGACACTGATGAAGTGTTTGGAACAATAGCTGGTAAGATTATTGATAGTGAATTACTAAATATTTCAATAGAAAATGTTTTAGTAAAAGGAAATGTAAAGGGCATCGTTTGTGGTGGAGTTGTAGGTAATTGTGATTCTTCAATATTAAGAAACATTTCTACAAATACTAATATTGATATTAATGCCAAAAGTGAAAATGTTATGCTTGCGGGTATTTCAGGTGTGATGAATAATTCAACTTTGAAAGATTCATATTCTAACTCACAATTATCTAGTAATACAGGTAAAATTGCAGGTATTACATCAACTTCAAATAGAAATTATTTATATGATATATTCGTCTTAGGAGCTCTTAAATCTTCACAAAACATTGTTATTAATGAGTATTTTAATTCTAAGTTATATACATATACAGAGAATTTAAGATATTCAAAAGATTTAGTAGTTAGCTCTGAAGGTTATGTTAATAATGGAGATGAACAATCATATATTTTAGAAGTGATGAAAAAGAAATGGGATAACATTTGGATTTTTGGTGAAGGACTTCCAAAACATAATTTTGAAGTGAAGAAAGTTAATAAACCAACTTCTTTAGAAAAAGTATATGATGGAACTAATAAAATAGAAGGATATGGTTATTTTGTATCAACTGATACATCAATAGCAAATGTTGGAACGTATCAAGTGACAATAGAATTACAGCAAGGATTTACTTGGTCAGATGATACATTTGAACCTATTACTGTACAGTTAACTGTTGTGAAGAAAGAGTTAATTATTAATATTAATGATGTGTTTGTAAGTGTAAGCACACCGTATGAATCATTATTATCGTTTACAACTATTGGATTTGTTAATAATGATAGAATATTAGAAGATGATATTAAATTATATGTTAACTGCCAAGGAGAAATAGGCGATTATGAAATTAATATCTTAGATATCACATTTGATAATTACGAGCTTGTTGTAAATAAAGGTTATCTACATTTATATGACACTGTTCAAGGTAATAATTGGTCTGTTTGGGATGGGACTTATCAAGATGGTTTATTTGAAGGTGAAGGAACTTTAGAAAGTCCATATTTAATCAACAATGCAAATGATCTTGCTACATTAGCTTATAAAGCAAATAATGGACAAGATATTAATTACTATTATAAGTTAACATGCAATATTGATTTAAACAGAATAGAATGGCCAGTTATTGGTAAAGAATATTATTTATATCCATTTAAAGGACATTTTGATGGAAATGGTTATAAAATTTATAACTTGAGAGTAACGGAAAGTAAGACTTATTCAGGATTATTTGGCCATTTATTAAATGCCACAATTACTAATTTAAAAGTTGAAGCTGCAAGTATAAATGTAAATAATAGAATAAATAATTTTACTGGTATATTAGCAAGTTGGTCTGAAAATTCTGTTATTAGTAAAGTTTCAGTAAGTGGAAAGATTAACGCATCATGTTATTTTAGTGGTTTATATGTTGGTGGTTTAGTAGGATTATCTGGTGAAGGAACTAATATTAATAACTCATATACTAATGTTGAAATTATATGTAATGATTTAGCAAACGAATCTTTGCAAAATAAAGTTTATGTTGGTGGAATAACTGGTTATGGAATTTCTATTATACTAACAAATGTATACTCATCAGGATCAATATATACTAAATCTACTTATTCAGAAAGCTACGTAGGTGGAATAATAGGTTATGTTGAAGAATCACAACTTAATAATGTCATCAACTATGCCAATGTTTCTTCTAGTAGTTTACCTGGAGTAATCTATGCATTGCAATCAAATTGTTTAGTATTAGAACATTTATATTATTTAGAAGGAGTAGTTGTTTCTAGAAACGGCGAAATTAATGAAAGTTATTATAATGGTTTAACTTCCTCAACAAAAGAATATTTGTTAGAAAATGTATTAATAAATTGGTCACTATAATATTTAATTTATTATTTGTAATTACATATCAAAAGTTGTATAATAAAATAGACGGAGGAAAATTATGAAAAGAAAAAGTAAATTTTTATCAGAATTCAAACAATTTATTGCAAAAGGTAATGTAATGAGTCTAGCTGTCGGTGTTATTATTGGTTCTGCTTTCACAGCAATTACAACATCACTTGTTAATGATATTTTAATGCCATTAGTTAGTTTAGTAGCACCAAACGGATTTAACGGTATGTACTTTAGATTATTTAAACTTGAAGAAACTGCTGGCCCTGGAGGCGTTGTTTTGAAAAATGGCGCAATCATTCCTGAAGGTGGAGAATTATACCGTACATACATCTATTACGGAAACTTTATCCAAGCGGTATTAAACTTCTTATTAGTAGCTTTAGTATTATTCTTTATCGTTAAATTTGTTAATAAAATTAATGAAGGAATAGAAAAAATCAAAGAAGAAGCTAAAAAAGAAGAAACTGCTGAATAATATTTAAAATATTTAAAATAATATTAAATAAATAAAATTAGTCTAAATAGTAATATTTAGACTTTTTTTATAAATAATTATAGATTAATTGTAAAAAAAAATGAAATATGATACAATAATAAAATATAAGATAAAATATAGAGAGGGAA
>JAZNJG010000112.1:0-12743 GCA_045577945.1 Bacilli bacterium
AATATTAATGAAATATTAAATAGCAATATTTTAAAAAATAGAAAAGGGGTATTTTATGAGGAAAATAGTATTTTTATTATTATTAATTGTATCTTCTTTTATTTTCATTTCATGTTCAGGAGGTATTACAGTTACTTTCAAATATGAAGATGGAACAATAATAGAAACTGTAAAGGTTAAAGAAGGAGAAAAAGTTATAGCTCCAGAAGTTGAGTGCGAAGAAGGCTTTGAGTTTGATAAATGGAATGTCGATTTAGATAACATTAAAGAAGATTGTGATGTTACACCATTGTTTAAGAAAATAAAATTAAAAGTTAATTTTTATATCGATGACGAGATAATAGAAACTATTGATGTTGAATATGGTGAAAGCGTAACTCCTCCAACTTTTAATAAAGAAGGACTTAATTTTGTAAAATGGGATAAAGAATTAGATAATATAAAAGTTGATTTGGATGTTAAAGCAGTATATGAAAAACTTGAATATACTGTTAAATTTTATGATATAAATAATGAGTTATTATCAGAAAAAAAAGTTTTACATGGAGAAACATTAGAATTTCTTGATGTACCAGTTGTTGATGGATATGATTTTGTGAAATGGGATCATGATTTAACTAGTATAAAGTCTAATTTAGAAGTAAAACCTATTTATACTAAAAAAATATATAAAGTTAAATTCTATGATTTAGATAATAACTTGTTAACAGAAAAAGATGTTGAATATGGAGATTCTTGTGAAAGTGTAGATGCTCCTGTTATTGAAGGTTATGATTTTAGTAAGTGGGACCAAGACTTAACTAGTATTAAATCTGATTTAGAAGTAAAACCGGTTTATGTTAAGAAAATGTTTAAAGTTAGATTTTATGATATCAACAATGAATTATATCTAGAAAAAGAAGTGGAATATGATTCTAGTTGCAAAGATGTAGTAGCTCCACAAGTAGATGGCTATGAGTTTATAAAATGGAACTGCGAATTAGTTTATATTAAAGAAAATTTAGAAGCTAAACCAATTTATGAAAAAATTGAATATTCAATTTCATATTATGATGGAAATACAAAACTAGATTTACAACCTAATAAATATGATGTTGAAACATTAGTGTTCACACCTGAATATGAAAAAGCAGGATATGATTTTGTTGGATGGTTTGAATCAGAAAACTCTACTAGTAAAATTGCTTCATTTGGACCTGGTGAAATTGGAAACAAAGTATTTTATGCTAAGTATGAAGAAATAAAAGAAGAGGAAAAAATTAAACTTCCAGAAGGAGCTTTCTATTTTGTAGATATTAAAAAGACTCCTCACTCATCAAATCCAAATCTAATAGTCTTTCAACCAAATCTAGCTACCGCAAAAGGAGCCCCTTCAACAAGTGTTACAAAATATGATTGGAATACAAGTGATGCTTCTATCGCTACGATTTCTCAATGGTCAACAATTACAAAAGTTTCTAATGGAGTATTTATTTTAAGTGCTACATATAAAGATGATCCTTCAATTGTGGGGTATGCTATTTGTAAAGTAACACCTGATAATGTTGTGGTAATTACAGAAGAAGAAGCAAATAAAGAAATTACATACACAGTTACATTTAAAGATATAAATGGAAACGTTATTAGTACTCAAACTGTAAAAGAAGGTGGAGATGCTGTTTTACCTACTCCTCCAGTAGTAGAAGGTAAAGCTTTTGATGGATGGGATAAATTACACTACAATATTGAAGCAGATATCACTATAACTGCCACTTATCGTGATGGAACAAATAAATATGCTGGTAAAACTGTTTCAATTTTAGGAGATAGTATTTCAACATATAAAGGTATTATTCCAGATGGATATGCTACATTCTATCCATATTCTACTGCTGATATAAGTAATTATAATGAAACTTGGTGGATGCAAGTAATAAACAAACTAGGAATGAAACTACATGCGAATAACTCTTGGGGCGGAAGTTGTGTATCAAGTGGTACAGGAGCATCTGCAACAGTAAATGACTCAAGATTATCAACATTATTAGTAGATGGTATTGCTCCTGATGTTATAATCATCTTTATGGGTAATAATGACTGTGCAAGTAAATATGTTCAACATTCAACGTTTGATTCATCATTTAAAACTATGATGGATAAGATTAAAAAATTATGCCCAAGCTCAGAGATAATTGTTATGACATTACCGCCTGCAGGTTCATTCTTTAATGAATCAGACAGAGTTCAATATAATAATACAATTATAAAATATGCAAATGAGTATAATTGTACACTTGTGCAATTAACAAAAGAATTTGAAAAATGTGATTCAATACATCCTAAGAAAAAAGGTATGGATGTTATTTATGAACAAGTATATCAAACTTTAATTAAATAATATTTATTGTAAAATTTGACTTTTTAGGGTATAATAGATATTGGAGGATATTTTTATGGTAATTATTGTTAAACCTAATAACACAATTGACATTAGAGATGTAGAAGACTTTTCATATAAAGGTCTAGCAAAAATGCTAGACGCACAAAGAATTGAGCCTTTAAGAGTATATAATCTTAATAATAAACTGTTAACTAATTGTTTCTTTTGTGTTAACCCTAATTGTAATAATGGATATAATGAATTTGCTACTACTTTATCAAGTTTAAAAAAATATTATGGTGAGGTTGTGATTACCAAGCAAACTCCAGATCTAAAGCTTGTTGAATTTACAGATGATGAAGAAATAGCTGATGTTATTTTACAACTAGTTAGTACTTTTGATTTTTTAAAAGTAGGATTTTTAGATGATGATTTAACAGGCAAAAAATATGACGATATGTTTGAAAATACCTCATTAGTTTCATTTGGTCGTTATCCTCAATCTCTTGTAAATGATTTAGAGTTAATTGAGAAATTAGATAAATATACCTTTGATTCTGATATTAAAGATAATCAATATTTTAAATATGATAATAAAGATTATTATGTTATAAAAGCAATTGGTACTTCCAAAGTTACTATTAAAAAACAACAAGTACAAATTACAAAAGGTAAAAATTATTATTTTAATGTTGAGCCTATTACATGGAGTGTGTTATATGAAGCTGATGATGTTTTACTTTTATGTAATAATGTAATAGATTATTACTATTATAATAAAACAAAACACAATTTGGTTTTGGATAATAACGTAATAGATGAAAATGATTTCTTTTTTTCCGACATCAGAAAATTCTTAAATCGCTATTTTTATAATCGAGCTTTTACTGAAACTGAAAAAAATAAAATTATTAGTATAATTCATGGTAATGATATAGATGAAAAAGTATCCTTAGTTAGTAGTGATATTATTGAATATATTAAATCAATGGATGCTGTTGCATCAGATTATGCTATATGCATGGGTGCTGAGAGATTAGATAAAGAAGACCATACATCTTGGTGGCTAAAGAGCAAAGGACAAAATGGTGACGAAAGTTCTATTATTTCATCTCTTGGTAATAAAGTAAGCTATTTATTATCTTACGGAAAAAAATCAGGCATTAGACCTATTATTCATGTTGAAAAAATAAAATAAATTTCAACATATTTATTTAATTTTGTTATGTAAACCATAGTTTAAAATTATTTTTAAATTATGGTTTTTTATTTTATAAGTAAATATGTTTATATATAACATATTTTTATAATGTGTATAATATCAATGATTGAATTATATAATAAATTATGTTAAAATAATATATCTATAAAAAAATGGGTGAGTATTATGCTAAAATTAAAGAATATAAGTAAAGATTACTTAACACAAGGAGAACCTGTTCATGCTTTAAAGAATATTTCAATTAACTTTAGAGAAAGTGAATTTGTATCTATATTAGGACCTAGTGGTTGCGGAAAAACTACATTACTAAATATTATTGGTGGATTAGATCGTTATACTGATGGAGATTTAATAATCAATGGAAAAAGCACAAAAGATTTTAATTCGAATGATTGGGATGTTTATCGTAATCATTCTATAGGCTTTGTATTTCAAAGTTATAATTTAATACCACATTTAAGTATTTTAGAAAACGTTGAAATTTCATTAACACTATCGGGAGTAAAGAAAGACGAAAGAAAAAGAAGGGCAAAAGAGGCTTTAGAAAAGGTTGGATTAGGAGATAGAGTTAATGCTAGACCAAATCAGTTATCAGGTGGTCAAATGCAAAGAGTAGCTATCGCCAGAGCATTAGTTAACAATCCAGATATACTTTTAGCTGACGAGCCAACAGGAGCCTTAGATTCTAAAACAAGTGTTCAAGTTATAAATCTTTTAAAAGAAATATCTAAAGAAACTTTAGTGGTTATGGTAACTCACAATCCTGAACTTGCGAATGAGTATTCTACAAGAATTATTTCGCTTGTTGATGGAGAAATTGTTAATGATACTAATCCATATATTATAAATGAAGATAATGATATACAAGAAATAAATAACTTAGATTCAAATATTGTTTTACAAGATAAAGAATTAAATAAGGCTAATAAAACGAAGAAAAAAGCTAAAAAGAATAAAACACCAAAACCTAAAGATAAAAAAAGAAAAACATCTATGTCTTTCTTTACAGCTTTATCATTAAGCTTGAAAAATCTTTTAACCAAAAAGACAAGAACCTTACTTGTGGCATTTGCGGGGAGTATTGGAATTATTGGGATTGCTACAATCCTAGCAATATCTAGTGGTTTTAAAGGATATATTAAAAATGTGGAAGAAGATACATTGTCAACATATCCAATAGTTATTGAAAATCAAGTAATGGATATGACTGCTGCCCTAAAGGAAGCGCAAGATAGAGAAGATAATACTCCACATGAAGGCGAAATTGCTTCTAATGATATTTTTGCTACACTAATTACTTCTGTTACAAGTGGGGTTTATAGTAATAACTTATCTAGTTTTTATGAATATGTTTTAAGTAATAAGGAAGAAATAGAAAGTTATACTAGTACAATAAAAACAGGGTATAATACTAAATTAAATATTTATGGTACAGATTCAAATAATAAATATGTTCAAGTTAATCCATCTAAAGTATTTGATAATGCCTTTAAAAAAGCAGAAATCAATATGCCTAGTACATTTACTGAAAATTTAGTTGTATGGTCACAAATGATTGATAATAGAGAACTATTACAATCTCAATATGATATCGTTAAAGGAACTTGGCCAACAAATTACAATGAAGTTGTTTTAGTTGTCGATAAGTTTGAAGAAATACCTGACTTTGCATTATATGCTTTAGGATTAAAGAGCGAATATGAGTTAGTTGATTTCTTAAATGAAGTTAAAAGTGGAAAAGAAGTTCAAACAACTCCAATGAAATTCTCATATGAAGATATCTTGAACTTGAAATATAAAGTAGTTTTACAACCAGACTTATATAAAAAAGTTGATAACAAGTATATTGATATGTCTAAAGACGAAGAATATATGAATAAAGTAATTGATGATGGAATTGAATTAAAAGTTGTTGGTATAATTAAGCCAAATGAAGATGCTGCTGCTCAATCTATAACTGGTATTATGGCATATCAATCTAGTTTAGTTAGTTACATTATGAAATTAACAAACGAAGCAAAAATCGTTGATGAACAAAAGAATAATCCTAATGTAGATATCTTTACTGGTATGAACTTTGTTACTGAAAAATTATCTTTGGAAAATTTAATTAATCTGATAAATAATTCCGAAATTACAGATGAGCAAAAAATGCAAGTATTAGGTTATATTTCTTCTTTGCAAGTTGCAGGTAAAAGTGAAAGAGAAATTGTAGATATGATATTAACTCTAGTTGGTGGTGATGCTAACTCAACATATGAGGGTAATTTAAGAAAATTAGGTGTTTGTGATGAGGCTAATCCTAATAGTATATCATTTTATCCTGTAGATTTTGCATCAAAAGATAAAATCGTTGAATTTATAGATCGATATAATGATATGGTAAAAGCTGAAGGTAATGATCACTTAGTAATTAAATACACTGATTACATAGGTTTATTATTAAGTTCAATATCAGACGTAATTGATGCTATATCTTACGTATTATTTGCCTTTGTGGCGATATCTTTAGTAGTTTCTTCAATCATGATAGGAATTATCACATATATTTCTGTGCTAGAGAGAATAAAAGAAATTGGAGTACTAAGAAGTGTTGGAGCTTCAAAATTAGATATTTCAAGAGTATTTAATGCAGAAACTGCAATCATAGGGTTTGCATCTGGTACGATGGGAATATTAATAACATTATTGCTTCTAATTCCAATAAATTTAATTATTGATGCTTTAGCAGATATTAGCAGTGTTGCTAAACTTCCAACTGCGGGCGCATTAATTTTAATATTAATAAGCGTTATATTAAGTTTAATTGCTGGTATTATTCCATCGATGATTGCTGCTAAAAAGAATCCTGTAGAATGTTTAAGAAGTGAATAAATTTTATAAATTATTATAATTTTTATAAATTTATATAAATTATTATAAATTTAATAAATATATAAAATTATTAAAATAAAGTATTAGATTAAATAATCTAGTACTTTTTTATATGAAATAAATATTAACTCATAATCACTTTTTATTCTTGATGAGTATTTACTAGATAATTAAGAATGAAACGATTTTAAATCAAATTTGAGGGTTATTTACGCGTTTTAATATTTATTTATAAAAAACTTTACAGAATATAAAAAATAAATTAGTTTTTTAGTCCTTGTTAAAAAGGGCTTTTTTTAGTATAATATTATTAATGTAAAATATTAATTTTTGGGGATTTTTTAAAATGATTAGAAAAACTAAAGAAATAGAAGATATTCGTAAACTTACTAAATCTTTGCCAACATTAAGATATGTCAATCCTGAGTATGTTTATATCGCCTTAACAAATGCAAGATGTAGTAAAGCAGAAGTTTACAAAAAAGTTGGGGATTATGTGAAATACGGTGAAGTAATCGGGAAAAGATTTGGGGGATTTTTTGAACAAAACATTCACTCTACAGTAAGTGGTCAAATAGTTGGATTTGAAAAGAAATTTCATAGATGTGGGAAACTTGTAGAATTCTTTAAAATTAAGAACGATAAATTAGATACATTTGCTGATACACTAAAAGAAAGATCTAAAGAAGAAATAGCCAAACTTACAAGAGAAGAAATGACAGAGATTGTTAAAGAATGTAGTTTGGTTGGTCTTGGCGGAAGCTCTTTTCCAACATATATAAAATTTCAAACAAAAGATGAGATTCATACTATCATAGTCAATGGTATAGAATGTGAACCATATTTATCTAGTGACTATCGTTTAATGATGGAATATCCTGATAGAATTATGAGGGGAATTGGTTATGCTTTGCAAGCTTTTAATGCAAAAAAAGCAATTATATGTATTAAGAGTAAACATCAAGATATTTATGATGTTTTAACAGCAGTAGCTACAAGATATCCGCATTTAAATATTGAAGTAAAGAAAGTAGGCAATTTCTATCCTCAAGGATGGGAGATTAAAATGGTAAAAAGTGCGACAGGAATTGATATTCCAAGTGGAGTTTTACCTTCAAAATATGGAATAATGAACTTCAATGTCTCTACAATTGTTGGGTTGTATAAAGCAATTAGATATAATATGCCAGTAGCTAAAAGAAATTTTACTGTAACTGGTGATGGGATAAAATATGCTCAAAATTTTAGAGTGAGAATAGGAACTTCAATTAAAGAATTATTAGATTTATGTGATGGTTATACGGAAGGGTCTGATAAAGTGTTTATCTTAGGAGGACCAATGATGGGGGCTTCACTTGTGAGTGATGATGCTGTTATAAGTAAAACTACAACATCGGTTATTATTTTAAATAAACAAGAAAGAAAAGAAGAACCTTGTGTAAGGTGTGGATCATGTGTGTATTCATGTCCTGTGATGCTACAACCTGTGCAAATCATGAACGCATATAAAGCTAATGATATAGATACACTAAAAGCACTTAATACAAATAAATGCATTGAGTGTGGATTATGTTCTTATACATGCACATCTCATATTCATGTAACAGAGTTTATGAGAAAAGCAAAAAAATTAATAAGGTAATTAATTATGAAAATTATTAAACAAACAAGTCCATATATTCATAAAAGATCATCGGTAGAACGAATGATGCTTGATGTAATTATCGCATTAATTCCTATTGTAATTTTTTCAATTATATTAAATGGATTTGATGCTATAAGAGTTATAGCTATATCTACTGTTACTATGCTTATTTCTGAATTGATATTTGTTTATTTAAAAGCAAATAGTAAATATGATGGTAAAAAAACATTTAAAGAAAAAATAATTAAAACAAAAGAAGAATATACAATTAACAATTTATTATCTCCTCTTATTAGTAGTTTAATTTATGCAATGATTATGCCATCTACTGCCTCTACATATGTAATAATCGTTGGGGGCTTATTTGGAATCGTTGTAGGAAAATTACTTTTTGGAGGGTTAGGTTCAAACATCTTTAATCCTGCTGCTCTTGGAAGAATCGTTTCAATGCTTTTCTTTAAAATTGATTATAACGGAACTAATGGAGTAGATGTAATTACCTCAGGAACTCCTTTAGGAGCGTTAGATAGTAATTTATCAAATATTAATGAATTTTCATTACTTGATATGTTATTAGGTACCATTCCAGGAACAATGGGAGAAACCTCAAAAATATTAATTATTATTTCAGCAATATATTTATTTGTTAGATTTTCTGCAGATTTTAGACCTACATTAGGAATGATTGGTTCTTTTACAGTAATAATGTTTATATGTTCATTAAAACTTGAGGGTGTAAATTCTTTAAGATTTACATTATACCAATTGTTATCTGGTGGGTTATTATTTGGTGCTGTATTTATGATTACAGATCCAGTTACTAGTTCAGTGACTAGACCAGGTAGAGTGATTTATGGTATTATCGTAGGGATAATTTGTGCCTTTATTAGACTTCTTGGAGCATATCCAGAAGGTTGTGCTTTCGCAATATTAATAGGAAATATGCTTGTTCCTGTTATAGACTATTATAAATGGTCATCAAATAAATTTACTATTAAGAATATTTCAATTATGGCTTTATTAACAATTGCTTCATCATTGATAGTATTCTTAGCTATATAGGAGGTCTTTATGAAATACTTAAAGGTTGCCTTTACATTAGCCATACTAGCTATAATATGTGGTGGATTGATAGCATTAGTAAATTTCATTACTGAACCAATGATAAAAGAAAATAACGAGAAGAAAGAAAAAGAAACATTAAATGAGATATATCCAGAATGTGAATATTTAGTTTCTGATATAATTTTGACTAAAGATAATGAAAAATATACTGGAAAATACACAATAGAAAGTAAATACTTAGTTAAATCTGAAGAAGAAACAATTGGTACAATTTTAAAAATAACTGGTAAAAACCAATTTGGTGTTATTACAATTATTATTGGAATAAACAGTGATAAAGATATAAAGGATATCAAGATTGTTCAAAATACTGAAAGTTATGCACAAGTAATTAATGATCACTTTGATAGTAATTATGAGAATTTACAAACATATGATGACTTACAAAATGTTGATATCTATTGCGGAGCTACAAGAGGGGCTGAAATGTTGAAAGGATTAGTTGAACTTGCCTTCATGGAAATTGAAGAAAGTTCTATTAATTAGGTGAATGTATGACAAACAATACAAACAGTCAAGCTATTAAGAACTCAAAAAAGAATATTTTATTGAACGGAATAATAAAAGAAAACCCATTGTTTGTTTTATTATTAGGAACTTGTCCTGCACTTGCCACAACAACATCAATAGAAAGTGCATTAGGAATGGGTATTTTATTTATTTTTGTTTTAATTGGATCAAATGTTGTAGTATCATTACTACGAAAACTTGTCCCCCCACAAATAAAAATACCAATGTATATAGTAATTATAGCTACATTTGTAACTATAGTAAAAATGCTATGTGAAGCTATATTACCTGATTTATATGACACATTAGGAGTTTTTATCTCTTTAATTGTTGTTAATTGTATCGTATTAGGTAGAGCTGAAAGCTTTGCATCACAAAATAGAGTTAGTGACTCATTCGTAGATGCAATTGGAATGGGTTTAGGATATACACTAGCAATTGTTATTATTGCTTTTATTAGAGAATTTTTAGGAACAGGAGGTTTTACTCTTGGTAAGGTTTTAACATTTCTTCCAAGTGTAAGTTTCTTACCATTAAAGGATTATGCGATAAGTTTGTTTATAAGACCAGCTGGTGCTTTTCTAGTCTTAGGAATTGTCTTAGCAATAATTAGCGCTTATAATCAAAGAAAGATTTCTAAAGAAAAATATCTATTAAAGCAAAAAAAATTATCAGAACTTAAGAAAATAGTTGATACTGATAAAAAAATAGATGATAAAACTATAAATGATAAAGGAGGTACAAAATGAATCCTACCTTAGTGTTTATATTAGCAATAATAAATGGAATGTTAATTGATAATGTTATTTTATCAAGATTCTATGGAATTTGTCCTTTTTTAGGTGTATCTAAAAAAACAACATCAGCACTTGGAATGGGAGTTGCGGTAGTATTTGTTATTACACTAGCAACCCTAATTTGCTACCCAATTTATCATTTTGTATTAGTAAAAGCTAATATCAAATTTATGGATACAATAACATATATATTAGTTATTGCTTCTCTTGTTCAATTTGTAGAAATGATGTTAAAGAAATATAGCAAATCTCTTTATAAATCCCTTGGAGTATACTTACCTTTAATCACAACAAATTGTGCGGTATTAGGTGTTGTTCAAGGAAATACTGATCAAGCATTATCTTTTGCAAATAGTTTAGCTAACGCATTAGGAACTTCTCTAGGATTTCTAGTGATTATCTTTACATTCTCATGTATTAGATCAAGACTAGAAGGAGCAAACATCCCACAGGCTTTAAAAGGAACTCCTATATCATTAATTACAGCCGCAATTATGAGTATAGCATTTATGGGTTTACAAGGCATAATAAACATTTAATAAAGATATAATTATAAATATTAGGACATTATAAAATAATGAGTGAAACAGGATACTTAATTTTATCAATTGTTATAATAATATCTCTAATTGCTATATTTTTTGTAACCTATGTTCTTAATCATAAAACAAAAGTACCTAAATGTGACAAAAGTGATTTAGACAATGTAGATTTACAAAATATAGAATTAGAAAAATGTATGGGATGTCATAATGTATTATGTAGTTTAAAAAAACAAATTAGTCAAAATTTAAAAGAAGATAAAAAGGAGGAAAACAATTAATATGAAAATAATATGGGCAATGGTTGTATTAGGTTCTTTAGGGTTAATTTTTGGCCTTCTTTTATCAATATTTGATAAAATATTTCATGTTGAACCAGACACAAGAGTTGAAGATATAACTAAAATGTTACCTGGATATAATTGCGGAGCATGTGGTAAACCTGGATGTAGTGGTTTAGCAGAAGCAATTGTTGAGGAAAATGTAAATCCAGATTTATGTAAACCAGGTAAAGCATCTGGTGCTTCTCAAAAAATTAATGATTATTTAAAAAATTCAGACATTAATAAATAAAATTATTAGGAGTTATAATGAAAAATATAAATAAGATAATAATTGTATTAATTATTTCTTTATCTATATTATTATTATCAAGCTGCTCTCAAGTTATAGAAAAAAAAGGATCAATATATGCCATGAAGACATATATTGATATAACTTTGTATTCTAATTCAAAAGAGAAGAACAATAATGCTTATAATGAAATAGAAAAAATATATAAAGATATTCATAAACTTGCCGATAATAAAAACGAATATCCTGGTCTTAATAACACCTATGTAATTAATAATACAAATGAAAAGGTAGTTGTTAATGACTACCTTTTTGAATTACTTTCCTTATCAAATAAAATGTTAATTGATACAAATGGCTACTATAACCATTTTATGGGTAATTTAATAGATATATATAAAGATATAATTAAGACAAAAGACGATAGTATATTAAGTAATAAACTAATTGATGAAGAATTAAAGATTATAAATCAAACAAAATTAGTTTTAAATAAAGAAACAAAAGAAGTACAATTAATAGGTGAAGGGAAACTTGACTTAGGGGCTATTGCTAAAGGATATGCTACGAAACTAGCTAGAGAGTATTTAATTAATAAAGGTTTTAAATATTTCTTAATAAATGCAGGTAATTCAAGTATATCTCTTGGCGAAAAAGTAAATGATGAAAGTTATAAAGTTGGAATAAATAGCGTTCCAAACTTTATTTTAAAGCAAAAGAACATTGATATATCTACTTCATCAATTAATGAACAAAAAGTTTTAATTGATGATAAATTATATCATCATATAATTAATCCTAAAAACGGTAAAAATGAAAACTATTATGATGTAGTTACTATTTTAGGTGAGGACTCTGGACATTTAGATGCCCTATCAACCGCAATATTTAATATCAATATATCTTTAGAAGAAGAACTTGATGTAATAAAACATCTAGAGATTGTTTTTGATATAAATATTTATATCTTTAAAGATGGTAAAAAACTCTACTCAACAATTTAATATAAATGGTAAATAATATGAATTCAAAAACAGATATAAACCTAAATTCGAATAAAAAATATAAATACGATACTATCTTTATAATTTCTTTA
>JAZNJG010000113.1:0-9979 GCA_045577945.1 Bacilli bacterium
GAATAGAATATACAGAGGAATAATAACTGTTAATAATATAAATGAGTTAAGAGAAATATTAAGTTATAAAGAATTATATTTGATAAAGTATAGAAAGTTAGAAGAAAAGAGATTTAAATTAAAAGAAAAGATAGATATAACAGAAGTGTCATATTTTTGTAATCAAATGAAGTTGATGTTAAAATCGGGATTAAACATAGATAAATCTTTAGAAATAATAAAGTCATCTATGAAGATAAAAAGATTTAAATTTATAGTTGATGATGTATCTAAGGAAGTAAAATCAGGTAAAAAATTAAGTGAGTCTTTTGAAAAATATAAAGATGATTTCCCCGACCATTTTATAAGTATGATAAAAGTGGGAGAGGTATCAGGTCGGCTTGATGTGGTTTTTGATAACTTAGCTTTGTTTTTTGAAAAAAATAAAGCAAATAGACAAAAACTAATGCAAGCATTAAGTTATCCGCTTGTGCTAATAGGGATGGGAATATTGGTATTAATATTTTTGTTTATAAAAATTATTCCAATTTTTGAACAAATATTTATAGATATGGGAAGTGAAATTCCTAAGATAACAAAAATGCTAATTTTTTTATCAAATCATTTTAAAAGTTGCTACATGTACTATTTAACATCTTTACTATTTATATCAAGTATTTATTTAATAATTAGGAAAAAGGAAAAAATTAGATTGATAATAGATAAAATAAAGATAAAGATTCCTATAATAAATAAAATATATTTAACTTTATATTCCTCATTATTTTCTAATAGTTTATTAATATTACTTAATAGTGGAGCAAAGTCTGTAGAAAGCGTAGATTTGATAAGTCATTTGATGGGGAATAGATATTTAGAAAAGAAAATAAGTAAAGCTTCTACTGATATAGAAAAAGGAATAAGCATAGCATCTTCTATAAGTAATATAAATTACTTTCCAGATGCATTTATAGAAATGATAAACATAGGTGAAAAAAGCGGAGAACTTATTAGTTCATTATCACTAATGAATTTGTATTATTCTTCAGATTATGAATATCAAATAAAGAAATTAATAGGAAGAGTCGAACCAATCTTAATATTAATAATTGGGGTTATAATAATGATAATGCTTTTAGCAATTTTTCTTCCAATGCTAGGAATTATGAACTCCATAGATATATAAAAATAATATAAAATATATAAAAAAACTAATAACATAATATTTAATTATAATTAATTAAAATTAATGTAGAAAAATGGTAAAAAAGATATGATAATAAACAATATAATAGGAAACGAATTAAATATAAATCCATGTGATTTTACAGAAAGAATAGATATATATTTAACTAAAGAAGAGGATCTATCAATGCTAGCAAACTTTTTCGGATACATATATCAAAGGGCTGAATTGGTGAGTTATGATAAAGAGACAGTAAAGATGGTCAAAAGTGAATTTATAAATATAAATAAAGTAATCCCTCTATATCAAGATGAAGATTTTATAGTAGTTGGAATAAGTGACATATTCAACATTGAGGCAATTGATAAAATTAAGGTCCTTTTAAACAAAAAAATAAAAATCATTTATACTTCAAATGAAAAAATACAAAGAATAAACGGTTTAGTAAATAATCAATTAAACGAAGTTATTGAAATAGAGGAGGAAAGTAAAACTCAAGTATTAGCAGAAAAGGACGTTTTAAATGCTCCAGTAGTTAGAATCGTTGAAGGAATATTGAATGAAGCTGTTGCAAGAGGCGCTAGTGATATCCATATTGAGCCAAATGAGGAAAATATTCAAATAAGGTTAAGAATAGATGGTATATTGTATATTAGTAGCACTTTACAAATGAATATTTTAGATTCTCTTTCCGCTAGAATAAAAGTTTTATCCGGACTCAATATTTCAGAAAAAAGACATCCTCAAGACGGCAGAATGGAAAAACAAGTCAGAAATATAAATTATGATTTCAGAGTTTCAATTCTACCTACAATATATGGTGAGAAAATAGTAATTAGAGTGCTAGATAAAAAAGGTTTTAATTTCAATATAGATAATATAGGGTTTAATGAAAAACATAAGAAAATCATAAATGGTCAGTTAACAAAACCATATGGTATAGTACTAATATCAGGTCCTACAGGGTGTGGGAAAAGCACCACTTTGTATTCATTTATCAATAAAATAAAAACTAGCGAAAAAAATATAATAACAATCGAAGATCCAATTGAATATACGATCAAAGGAATTAACCAAATACAAATTAATGATAAAATTGGATTTTCTTGTACAAACATTTTAAAAAGTGTATTGAGACAAGATCCTGATGTCATTATGATTGGTGAAATAAGAGATGAAGAAACTGCAAAACTAGCTTTTAGACTTGCTATAACTGGTCACTTAGTTTTATCTACATTGCACACAAATGATGCAATAAGTGCAATAAATAGACTAATAAACTTAGGAGTAGAACCATATCTAGTATCAAGTGGATTAAATGGAGTTATATCGCAGAGATTGGTAAGAAAACTTTGTGACGAATGTAAAGAAGAGTATCTTAGTAGCGACGAAGAGGTAAGACTATTAGAGCTTGAAAGCAAGGTGAAATTATACAAACCAAAGGGATGTAAACTATGTAATGGCACAGGTTATAATGGAAGGGCAATGGCTTATGAAGTACTTAACATTTCTGATGAAATAAAAGAAATAATAAATAAAGATGCTCAAAAAAGCAAAATAAAGACTCGAGTTCAAAAAGAAGGCTTTGATGCTATAGATATAAATGCTAAAAAGCTCGTTTTAGAAGGCATCACGTCCACACAAGAGTATCTTAAAATATTATACAGCCATAATTAGCCATACAAATAACTTTATATATTGACTTTTCCAAAATTAAGTACTATAATTATATAGTTAAATGCAATGATAAGGACAGTATTTTATTACAAAAGGTTATAGCGAATTAGGGATGGTGTAAGCCTAACACTAAGTAGTTTTAAAAGAATATCACCTTGGAGCAGCTTTGCCAAAATACATAAGTTTAATATTTAAGTACAGTAGGTAAAGACGGTATCTTACCGTTATATAAGAAGTATATGAAGATTAGATAATATATATTATATGATATTTAATTGAGTATAGTTATTAATAGGTGGTTAGCGAAGTAGTTCGTCCTTTTAATAGGGATGAACTTTTTTAATTACATATTATAAGTTTTATTAGTAAGTAAATAATACAAATAATAAAGAAAAATATGATAATAAACATTTAGGAGGAATTTATGTACAAAAAAGTACCCACAGATTTAAAATTTATTGAAAGAGAGAAAGCGGTAGAGAAGTTCTGGAAAGATAATAATATTTTCCAAAAGAGTATTGATGTTCATAAAGGAGATAAGAGTTATACTTTCTATGATGGTCCACCAACTGCAAATGGAAAACCTCATATTGGACATGTTTTAACAAGGGTTATTAAAGATATGATTCCTCGTTATCAAGCTATGAAAGGTCATAAAATTTTACGTAAGGCTGGTTGGGATACTCATGGTTTACCAGTAGAACTAGAAGTAGAAAAACTATTAGGTATTAATGGTAAAGAACAAATCGAAAAATATGGATTGGAACCTTTCATTGCTAAATGTAAAGAAAGCGTTTGGAAATATAAAGGTATGTGGGAGGATTTCTCTAGTACTGTAGGCTTTTGGGCAGACATGGATGATCCATATATCACATATGATAATAATTATATAGAATCAGTATGGTGGTCTTTAAAGAAAATCTTTGATCGTGGACTATTATATAAAGGATTTAAAGTAGTTCCTTATTGTCCTCGATGTGGAACACCATTATCTACACATGAAGTTGCACAAGGATATAAAGATGTTAAAGAAAAGAGTGCTATAGCCAAGTTTAAAATTAAAGGTACAGAAAATGAGTATTTTTTAGCTTGGACAACTACTCCATGGACATTACCATCTAATGTGGCGCTTTGTGTTAATGCTGATGAAGATTATGTAAAAGTAAAAACTACGAATGTGAAATTAGAAAGAACAGAATATTATGTTCTTGCAAAGGCTCTTTTAAACGTTGTAGAAAGCGAATATGAAATCGTTGAAGAATATAAAGGAAAAGATCTAGAATATAAAGAATATGAACCATTATTTGATTTAAAGAAACTAGATAAGAAAGCTTATTATGTTACATGTGATTCATATGTTACGTTAACAGATGGTACTGGTATTGTTCATATAGCTCCTGCGTTTGGTATGGATGACTCACGTATTGGTCGTGAATATGATTTACCATTCTTACAATTAGTAAATAATAAAGGGGAAATGACAGAAGAAACACCTTGGCCTGGAATGTTCTGTAAAAAGGCAGATAAAGAAGTTTTAATTTCACTAGAAAAAGAAAATAAACTATTTAAGGCTTTAAATTTTGAACACTCATATCCACATTGTTGGAGATGTGATACACCTCTAATTTATTATGCTAGAGAATCTTGGTTTATTAAGATGACACAAGTTAGAGATGATTTAGTTAAAAATAATAATACGATAAATTGGTTGCCTGAGACAATTGGTAAAGGTAGGTTTGGAGATTGGATTAGTAACGTTCAAGATTGGGGTATTAGTCGTGACCGTTATTGGGGAACTCCACTTCCAGTTTGGGAATGTTCTTGTGGTCACTTACATGCAATTGGTTCAATTGCTGAGTTAAAAGAAATGAGTTCTAACTGTCCTGAATCAATTGAACTACATCGTCCATTTATTGATGCTGTTACAATTAAATGTCCTAAGTGTGGTGGTGAGATGCATAGAGTTAAGGAAGTTATTGACTGCTGGTATGACTCAGGATCAATGCCTTTTGCACAATGGCATTACCCATTTGAAAATAAAGAGGTATTTGAAGAAAACTTCCCTGCTGATTTCATAAGTGAAGCGGTAGACCAAACAAGAGGATGGTTCTATTCATTATTAGCTATTTCAACACTAATCTTTGATAAAGCTCCGTTTAAGAATGTTATAGTATTAGGACATGTTCAAGATGAAAATGGACAAAAGATGAGTAAATCAAAAGGAAATGCGGTAGATCCGTTTGAGGCTTTAGCTAAGTATGGAGCTGATGCTATTAGATGGTACTTCTATTCTAATAGTGCACCTTGGCTACCTAATAGATTCCATGATAAATTTGTTGTGGAAGGACAAAGAAAAGTAATGGGCACATTGTGGAATACATATGCATTCTATGTCTTATATGCAAATATTGATGAATTCGATCCAACGAAATATACATTAGATTATGACAAACTTCCAGTAATGGATAAATGGGTCATTTCTAAATTAAATACTTTAGTTAAAGATGTAGACAATAATTTAGGAAATTATCGTATATTCGAATGTACAAAAACAATTGAAAAATTTATTGATGAATTAAGTAATTGGTATGTTCGTCGCTGTCGTGAAAGATTCTGGGCAAAAGGTATGCCTCAGGATAAGATTAATGCATACATGACATTGTATACTTCATTAGTTGTATTAAGCAAAGCAATTTGTCCAATGTTGCCATTTATAACTGAAGAAATTTATCAAAACTTAGTTCGCTCTGTTGATAAGAATGCCCCTGAATCAATTCATTTATGTGAGTATCCTAAGTATAATGAAGCATATATTGATAAGGTTTTAGAAACAAAAATGGATGCTGTTCTAGACATTGTTACATTGGGAAGAAATGCACGTAACAGCGCCAATATAAAGAATCGTCAACCTGTAGGTAAAATGTATGTATTAGGTGAAAAACTAGGTGAATTATACGAAGAAGTTATAACAGATGAATTAAATGTTAAGAATATTGAGTATGTCGACAGTGTAGCTCAATATACAACATATAAGTTTAAACCAAACTTTAAAACTTTAGGTGCAAAATGTGGAAAATTATTAGGATTCATATCTAAACAATTAGCTACAATAGATGGAACATATGCTATTAACGAATTAAACAATAAAGGACAATTAGCTCTAGAAGTTAATGGAGAAACAGTATATTTAGAAAAAGAAGATTTACTAATTGAAACTCTACAAACTGAAGGATATGCGGTTGCATTTGATAAAGGACTATATGTTGTTCTTGACACTACATTAACGCCTGAATTAATCGAAGAAGGTTACGTAAGAGAAATTGTTTCTAAAGTTCAAACTATGAGAAAAGATGCAGGATTTGAAGTTACTGATCATATTTACTTATATGTTAATAAAAATGATAAGATTAAAGAAATCGTTAATAAAAACTTAGATGAAATTAAGAAGGATTTATTAGCTGAAGAAGTAATCTATGAAAAAACTAATGAAGATGTTTATGAAAAAGAATGGAACATTAATGGAGAAAATGTAACCTTAGCTGTTAAAAAATACTAATAAATATATAATTTTATAAAATAAGTCTAGAAGCATTTCTAGACTTAAGTTTTATACATAGATAATTTAATAAAGATTAGGAGTTAATATGAAGATATTATCATTAATAGATTCTTTTAAAGGAACAATTACTTCCAAAGAATTAGGAAGAATGGTTTATGATATATTCACTGAAAAGGGCCATGAAGTGAAAAGCTATGCTATAGCTGATGGAGGAGATGGTTTCTTAGATGCAATCTCTGAAAACATAAAACTTGAAAGAAAAGAAATAACATGTTTAGACCCACTGTCGAGAAAAATATTATCGTACTATTTAGTTTCGAAAGAGACAAATACAGCTTATATAGAGCTTGCAAAAGCTTCAGGAATAAGCTTATTAAAAGAGAGTGAATTAAACCCATTCAAAGCAACAACATATGGTTTTGGAGAAACTATAAAAGATGCAATTATTAATGGCTATAAGAATATAGTAATAGGAATTGGTGGTTCAGCCACAAACGACTGTGGTAGCGGAATGCTTGAAGCTTTAGGTGTAAATTTTAAAGATGACCAAAACATATTAACAAATATGTGCAATGAAAAACTTGGTTTAGTAAAAAGCCTTGATACAGAATCTTTAGATAAACTAATCAAAGGAGTATCATTTACAGTTTTATCCGATGTTACTAATCCTTTATTAGGCCCTAACGGAGCCACGTATGTATTTTCACCTCAAAAAGGAGCATCAAAAGAAGAACTACCATTATTAGAGAAAAATATTGAGAATTTTTCAAGCCTAAATAAAGAATATATAGAATATCCTGGAAGTGGAGCCGCTGGTGGTGTTGGGTATGCTTTAAAAGCATATTTAAAAGCAAAAGTAGTTTCAGGGATTGATTACTTATTGGATTTAATTTCATATGATGATTTGCATAAAGATTTTGATGTTATTATGACTGGAGAGGGTAAGATAGATCACCAAAGTATGCAAGGAAAAGTTATCTCAAGTATTATAAAAAGAACAAAGGATAAGAGAATTATTTTAGTTTGTGGGATAAATGAGATAAAAGATAATTACGAGATATATTCAGTGTGCGATAATGATGTTACAAAAGAAATGTCAATGTCCAATCCTAATTATTATTTTCAACAAATGTTAATTAAAATAAATCTATAAGTATATGATAAAATTAAGCTGGTTATTGTCTTTAAAAAGTATTGGAAAATAACCAGTGATTTTTATTTTTAAAATATATATTTATTAATAAAATATTTTGTTTTACAACTTTTTATGATAAAATTAAGTAAATAAAGGTTAGAGGTGAAATATGTTAAATAAGGATAGTTTACAGAATAATAAAAAAATATTAGTAATAGGTTTATCTGGAGAATCTGTTTTTTTAAACATTGATCATTTCAACAAAAATGGAGAAACCATAAACGCCTTAAACAGACATGTCGAACCTGGAGGAAAAGGATACAATCAAGCTATTGCTTTAGGAAAGCTTGGTGCGGATGTATCTTTTATAACCACATTTGGCAATGGAACGTATAAAGATGAATGTTTAAAACATCTAAATATAAACAATGTAAAAACATATAATATAGAAAAAAGTAACCTAGGATCATATGCTGTAATAATTGTAGATAGAGATGGTAATAATAATGTAATATGTGAAAAGGGCGCAAGTAAAGATGTTACTTTCGAAGATATCATGAAGTATAAGGAGATACTAGATGATAGTGATATTTATCTTCTTCAATTGGAGTACAATGAAGAGGTGATGAAAAAAGTCATTGAGTATGGCCATCAAAATGGAAAAACGATAGTTCTTAATCCAGCACCTAGATGTTATTTAGATATAGACACATTAAAAAAAGTAAATATATTAACCCCAAATGAGTTTGAAATTACTTTTATAAATAAAGAAGAACTTAATGATGTTCATATTGTGTGCACAATGGGAGATAAAGGCTCACGATATCAATATAAAGGAATAATTAAAGATTATAATTCTCGAAAAGTAAAAGCGATTGATACAACAGGAGCAGGTGATATCTTTAATGCTGGGCTAGTATACTCACTATCTTTAAATAACGAAGATAGCAAGAATATTATAAATATGGCATCACATATTAATTTTGCTACATGTTGTAGCGCATGTAAAGTCAAGAAAAAAGGAATAGTGAATGCTATTCCGTCATTAGATGAAGTTATAGAGATGTTAAATAAATAGACATAATATATATTACAGAGATTGAATTATATCATATTGTGTATTATTATATTGTGTTATATAGAAAGGAAACATATGAAAGCCATTTTAGTAGGAGTAAAGTTAGATGAGGTTTTGCTAAAAGATTTTGAAGATGAAATGGATGAGCTAAAGAACTTATCAAGTGCTTGTGATATAGAAACAATAGAGATGGTTAAACAAACTTTACCATTTATAAATAGTCAGACATATGTAGGTAAAGGTAAATTAGAAGAATTAAAGATGCTAATTAATGGATTAGAGCCTGATGTTATTATTTGTAATGATGAGTTAACGCCTTTACAAATCGCTAACATAAGCGAAGAATTAGATATTCTTATATATGATAGAACATATCTTATATTAGAAATATTTAAAAGTAGGGCTAAAACAAAAGAGGCAATTATTCAAGTGGAGATTGCTATGCTAAACTATGTATTGCCTAGGCTTGTAGGGTTAAGAAAAGGTTTATCTAGGCAAAGGGGATCTGGGGGAGGCTTTGCACATGGAAAAGGTGCAGGTGAGTCAAAACTTGAATTAGATAGAAGAATAAATAAAGATAAAATTAGTGCTTTAAAAGAGGAATTAAGGGAATTATCTAAAGTAAGAAAAACGCAAAGAGAAAAAAGGAAAAAGAGTGCAACTCCAACAGTATGTCTGGTGGGTTATACTAACTCCGGTAAAAGCACGCTAATGAATAAATTATTATCTATATCAAAAGTTAGTGAGGAAAAAAAAGTATTTCAAAAAAATATGCTTTTTGCGACATTAGAAACTTCATCTAGAAAAATGAGTTTTAAATCAGGGTCATTTGTGTTAACAGATACAGTAGGATTTATTGAAAAACTTCCTCATCACTTAGTAGAAGCTTTTAAATCTACTCTTGAAGAGATAAAAGAAGCAGATTTGATTTTACATGTTGTTGATGGGTCAAATGAAAAATATTTGAATCAAATTCAGGCAACAAACACAGTTTTGGAAAAGTTGGAAGTAAAAGAAATACCTGTTGTATATGTGTTTAATAAAATTGATAAAGTTGATAACTATTTATATATACCCAATGAGTTTCAGTTAGCGTATAGAATTAGTGCGAAAAAAGGAACAAATGTCGAGTATTTAATTGATGAAATTAACAAAATCTTATATAAGAATTATTTGGAAGTAATATTAGAAATCCCATATGACAAAAATGAAATTGTTCATGAAATATATAATGTAGCCATAAATGTAAATATAAAATATGGTGATGATAAAACAATAATTAAATGTAAAATGGATAATATTAATATAAATAAATATAAACAATATATAAATTATGAATAAAAAGTGCAAAGGTAATACTTTGTG
>JAZNJG010000114.1:0-5564 GCA_045577945.1 Bacilli bacterium
CTTCTAAAACATCAGATTCAAATAAATAATAACTTCTAATTCCTAAATCTCCTAATACTATTGCATCTTTATTATTAATAAGAGCTATATTAAAAGCATTAACAATTCTTAACTTTAATTCTTTTTTTCCATCTATATTTAAAGAGCCGTCTTGGTTCTTAAATTTTAAATCTTCTTTCAATAAAGCAGTTTCTTTTTCTCTTAAACTAAGAGCTGGAATTAAAATAATATCGGTTTTTATCTCATCAGTTAATAATTTATACCAATCATTTTTATTATTTCTAAACACTACTACGTCAGTACAGTAAATAATGTTTCTGTTATCTAGTGGATATTTTTCTTCTTTATATTTTATCTCACATTCTTTTACAGCCTTAAGGTTTTTCTTACCATATGGATATAAATAACCAGACAAATTAGAAATACGACATAGTTCTTCTTCATCTGTGATTGATTTAAAATCTCCCATATCATATTTACCACATGTTCTTTCTTTATTACATACATTAATAATAACTGGGAAATAATTATCAGTTAAAAGGTGTTTATATTCAGTTATTAAATCACTATTAACACATAATACTTCTCCTTGATAAATGTTAACATCATTCTTTAGTTTAGAATCATTATAAAAAATGGTATTGCCAAGTGGTTTTTCTTTAATTATTTTTTTATTTTCTAAATATATTTTTTTCAAAGCAATTTCACTACCATGCATTCCACCATACTTGTGCATAAGTTTAATCCATTCATTAAATTGTAAAGGAGGATAATCATCTACTTTTAATTTAGAGAATATTTTTTCTACTTCAGATGGTAGTAAATTTTTATATTCTAAATCACCATTAAAGAATAACTCTCTTACTTTTGTAGAGGAAACTAATGAATCAGTTATATTATTGATAATATGAAATTTATCTTTATATTTATTTAAAAGTTGATTATTTTCTAGTAATGAAAGAACTGAAATATTATTTCTTTCAAATAGTAATACTTCAACACTATTTAATATATCATCAATATTTTTCCATTTAGAAAATGATTTAAGTTTATCTGCCCCGCAAGTATAATATATTAAAGAATCTGGATTATTCTTTATTAAATATTCCAAAGTTTCTTTCGTATTAGAAACAATTGAATTATCTATTTCATAAGTACATACCGATAATCTTTTATCTTTATCGCATATCGCTTGTAACATTTTAACTCTTAATTCATTAGATAAAGCCATTCTACTTCCTGACTTAATCATTTTACTATAAATATGTTCATATGAAGTAGGAATAAAAATTCCAGTATTAGCTCCAACTGTTTCCATTGATTTAGTTAAAGTTTCAACATGGGCTTTAGTAACTGGATTAAAAGAACCAAATAATAATACAATTTTATTTTTCATTTTAAAACTCCCACATGGTCAATAACTATACCATCTTTCACTTCTATATCCCCTTGTAATAACATTTTAATTACATATCCGTGACCTACTTTATAACTAGGATTATTAACCACATCAACAATAGTAGTATCTTGATCTAAATTAGGTCCATAGTAATTCCACGCATCAAAGTCGCACAATGCAATTTTTTCTCCTTTTTCATATAATTTTTTTATTTCTTTGAAACTATCCGTATTAACAATTAATTTGGCATACTCAGGAATATAAATCTTTTTACGAGATGTTACATAATCTAGTTTTTCTAACTCTTTATTTTCATTAAAATATACCATATACTTACAATCACGATGTCTAATTGAACTTGGTAAAGCTGGATGGCGATCTCCTTTTTTCCTATTTAACTGATAAAATCTTTTTCGCCATTCATAAAATTCAGGAGTTGGATTATCATCTTCATCAACACCTAATACAATTTTGCGATTAGCATCATAGATCTTTGGATATACTTTCCCATATTGCCAAAGATTTTCAAATGTTTTTGCAAGTAGTCCATCTGAAGATACGACTGGTCCAATGTAAAGAGGAGATATTTCACTAACAAATTTTTTATCTTTATTACATGAAGTAACATCTATTCTAATAAAATCTTCATAAGTAGCACATTGTTCTTTAAAAGTCTGACTACATCTTTTTTTTAACATAATAATGTTCTTATCTTCCATTCTCTTTCTCCCTTTCTATATTAGATAAATAAATATAATCGTGCTGAAATATAAAATTATATAAATAAATATAATATTTTATAAATATTATAGTGCATTTATAGATAATAATCAACCTTTTCCTGTGTACAAAAACAAGAAAGTCATAAATTAGGTATTTTATATTTAATTATAAAACGAATTATAAAAGACCTATACTTAATATTCATATTTGATTATATATTTATCTCTATATTAAAAACCCCCTCAAAATATTGAGAGGTTATTTATGATTGTTTGATTATCATGCGAACGAGACTGGCGCCCCGCTCTTCAGGCATATGTGTCCAGAAATCAGATTACCCCTTCCCTCACTGCTACTGATCAATCATCCTTGTGTGCTTTTGTAGCAGTTTTTATGAGTTTTTCGTACAAAAAAGCTTATAGGTAACTAGAAATAGGTTACTTATAAGCTGTTTTGCATCTATGGAATCTAGATTTATTTTTTTACACTATTTTAACATGAAATGCTCAAGTGTCCAATTACACTATGACCAAATGTCCAATTCAACTGTCACAAGTGTCAACTTAATATGAAAAAAGCGTCCAATTCATATTGAATTTTTGGACACTGATTTTTGATTGTTTGATTATTGCTTCTGCTGAGCTGGCGCCCCGCCTTCGTGTTCAAAAATCATGGATATTGTATATCCCCCTCCCTATAAGTTATTATTAGAATAAATGGTATAATCACTTCATTTATACCTATATTTAAGTCCTATGATAAAATTATTCATCATTTTACAATAAAAAATACCTTCCGATGTACTACAGAAGGTTTTGGTGAACTTATGAACACAAGAGTCAAATTTGTTCAAAAATAAAAGTCAATTTTGTGTAATTCTTAAGGTCAAAAATATTCAATTCCAGTAATCAAAAATGCTCAAACCCTCTTTAAGATTTGAGCATATGATATACACTATTTTTTTAATAAATCTTCATTATCATAAATAACTTCATTATGCTTAATTTCCATCACTCTATATAATGCAAATGTAACATTAGTATTATTTAATTTTTTAATAATTTCTTTAGTTATTAAAACAGCAACATCTCGTGATGTAGTACTACATATGATATCAGATAATTCATTCGTAGCATTTGTTAGCATATAACATTTAATTTTAACATTAGTATTATTTTTTCGAAAAAATTTAATGTAATACTGTTTATTAATAAATTGAGCAGCTTCATTGTTTTCATTAAAATTAATAGTTATTTCCGACGAACTTAATGAAAGTAGTCCAAATTCTTTTGCCCTCTGAAGTATAGGCCAACTCAGTCCATATTCATCTAAATATTCACCTTGAACAAATATACCGTTAATTGCTATAGTAGAAAGTTTTTCCAATATTTTAAATTCATTTACAGACATATTCTTTAAAACATCTATTGTTTTAAAACTAATTGAGCCAGGTTGAGCTAATTCTTTAGCCAATACTTTTGCCCATATTTGTTGCATATAAGGATCACAAGTAATTTTGGCATTTTCTAAATACATATTGATCCAATCAATTTTGGTATATCCTACAATATTTATTTTGTTTTGTTCAATAATTTTAGTTGTTTCATTAATAATATTTTGTAAATTTCTTTCATGTTCATCACGTAACATTATATAGGTTTTATTTAATGTGTCAGAAAAATTTGCTTTCGTTAAATCAACCATTGATTGAGTAATAGATTCTAATTGAGACGAAGTAATTCCATTATTGATAATATCTCCACCTGCTCTTTGAGAGTAGTCATTAGAATAATTTTTAAATTGCTTTGAGTCATTCAGTGAATTTTTATTTTTAACATTTTTAGAGTAAGCTGTTCCACCAATAAATAACGCAACAATGGCTGCAATACAACTTATTAAAGCTAGCAATGTGTCAAAATTAAATTCATCAAAAAAACTACTCATTGTTAAAAATACTATAATATTGTTCATAGTTTCACCTACTCATATCTATCTTCCAAACCACATATTTTACAAATTGCTAAATATGCAGCATATTTTTTCGCAATCTTTTTCGAGCTGGCATATGCAGTTTGAATGAAATTCTCACTATCAACTATACAATCACAAATCCATTTAGGATTACCATCTTCATCATAATATCTAGGTTCATCATCAAAATTGTACTCCGGCATAGAAATATATCCTTTTTGAGCAAGTTCCTGTAATACATTTATTGCGTTATCTAAATTTAAATCTTCTGGCAATTCATCCATTATTGTAAATAACTCATCATTTTGCTCTAAATCAATATATGCCATTTCAGCAACATTTCTTCTGGCAGCACTCTTGTTATATCCTCTAGCTCTATAAGTAATATATCCTCTTTCAGTATATAATTCTAAATAAACTTGGTATCCACCATCATTTAATAATTCAAATTCATAAACAGGAACTTCACCATTTTCCTTTTGATTCCATTTCTGAATAAATGCAACATAATCTTCTTCATCAGAAAAGCCATTTTCTAGATAGTGATCAATCCCTAGCATTACTTGAACTGAATTTTCTAAAGCTTCAGTATCCCAATCTGAGTCAATTGCTATAGCACCTAGAATGGCCTCAAATAGATCTTCTTTTACTGAAGGTTCATTTTCCATATGTTGCTGAATGTCGCCTTTTCCCATTAGCAAAAAATCTTTTAATCCTAGTAAATCAATACGATGTGCAAGCATCTTTTTATTTACTAGTTTTTTCTTAATTTCAGTTAAACTTCCTTCATCATCATATAAATTAACAGCAAACTCTTCTCCATTGTTTTCATCTTCAATATAACCATAACGATCCATTAATATTTTAGTTACATAAAAATCTAAAACTCTGTCTCCAATAAACTCTAGTATTTCATTATTTCCGCATTTGTGTTCTTGAGAATAAGAGCGTCTTGTGAAAGCTTGAAATAATAAATCTTCTGTTTCAAAAGAATAATCTATCTTTCTTTCTACTTCTTCTACATAATCAATCAAATCTTTCATTTTAAAATCCTCCTTAAATATATTTGTTAAGAAGGTAAACAAAAAAGCCCACGACAAAAGGGACTACTCCTATAAAGGTAGTTCCCTATTAATACAGGCTTTTAACTTTGCAAAATGTTTATATAAGTCAATGATATTTAATTGGTGCTCACTTGCATAAGAACCATTAAATAGCCGTGTTTTATATCCCGATTTTGAGATCGCCAAAGCCGTTTTCTTCTTTCGCTTATATTATACATTATTTACCAATTAATGTCAAATTATTCTCACCTTTTTTAAAAAATAAAAGCTTAGTAAAAAATTTTGGAGAAATTATGTGCTGTCAAAAATTCAAGAGATAAATAAAAATATCTCCAGTATTTTTGACAGCTATTTTTTATTTCAAATAAAAGGTCCTTCTTGTATAATATAATTGCCTATTATAAAAA
>JAZNJG010000115.1:0-19352 GCA_045577945.1 Bacilli bacterium
GTTATTCTTTTTAAAAAGCAAATAAATAATTAAGATTAAATATATTATTGTGATCACATAAATGTATTCCTTATTATATATGTAAGTTGATAGTAAACTTATTGGCATTATGATGATTAGAGATTTACTGTTCAATAATGCATAAATCATAATAATAGGTATAATTAAAGATAATCCTATATCATAGTTTAAAAGACAAAAGGAAAAGAATCCAACGATTATTATATTTAAATATTTATTCATTTTAATCACCTCGTTATGATTATATCAAACAGAAAATGCGAAAATTGTAAAAAAAAGAATTTCGATAAACGAAACTCTTTTTAAATAGTTATACTTGAATTATATAAATTAGCATAATAGCCGTTGTTATTTAGTAATTCCTCATGAGTTCCTCTTTCCTTGATTCCTTCTTTAGAAATTACTATTATTTCATCAGAATTTTTAATAGTTGATAGCCTGTGTGCTATGACAATAGTAGTTTTATTTTTTGCTAGTTCATCAAATGATTGTTGAATCATATTTTCTGTAATGTTATCCAGTGAAGATGTTGCTTCATCTAATATTAGGATTTTAGGATTCTTTAAGAATAATCTTGCAATAGCAATTCTTTGTTTTTGCCCACCACTTAATTTAATTCCTCTTTCTCCTGTTATAGTTTCATATCCATCTTCTAATCCCATAATAAAATCATGAATTCTTGCTTTTTTTGCGGCTTCAACTATTTCTTCCATTGTTGCGTTTGGTTTACCATAAATAATATTATCTTTTATAGTGCCATAGAATATGAATATATCTTGTTCAACATGTCCTATTGCATTTCTTAGAGAATTTAAATTATATTCCTTGACATTTATTCCATCAACTAATACTTCTCCAGCGTCAACATCGTAAAAACGCGGAATTAATTTTGATATGGTTGTTTTTCCTACCCCAGTTTCCCCAACGATTGCCACTTTTTTTCCGTTAGGAATATTTAAGCTAAAGTTTGTTAAAACATATTTGTTTTCATCGTTTGTATAACTGAAAGTTACATTTCTAAATTCAACGTTTCCTATAAAATCCTCTTTTTTTATACCATTTTCATTAACTATTTTTTCTTCTGTATCCATTATTATATAAAACTTTTCTATTCCTGAAAATCCTTGTTGGATTTGTTCCATAGATGTTGTTAGTCTTGAAATAGGTTTAATTAAAAAATTAATATATAAAAAGTATGTTGTTAAATCTACATATGAGACATTCCAATCCATTAACATAAATATTGTTCCGAAGACTAACAAAGCCAAATTAGTTAGATTTATGAAGAAATCGTTCCCTGATCCATACATGCCAATTTGCTTAAAAACCCCAGACCTTGCTTCCCTATACATACTGTTTATTTCTTCAAACTTATCTTGTTCATACTTAGCGTTATTAAATGCTTTTGTAAGCCTTATTCCACTTACTGAGCTTTCTACTTTTGAGTTCAATTCACTTTGGGCATTTCTTGCATCCCTAAAAGCTTTAAGCATTTTCTTTCTACGAGAAATAGAATAAAAAACCAATAATCCTAAAAAGAAGAAAACTATTAATGTTAAATAAGGATTAGCCTCAATTAATAAGTAAGTCATACTTCCAACTAACATTATTATCGATATAAAGATATCTTCAGGAACGTGGTGACTCATTTCTGATACATCATGCAAGTGTGTTGTTAGATTAGACATCAAATCTCCTGTTTTTTTGTTATCAAAGAATTGATAATCTAATTGTTGATATTTTTTAAATAGGTCTTTTCTCATATCAGTTTCTAGCCTAATTCCCATTATATGGCCATAATATCCAATAATATAAGACAGAATAAATCTAATCACATAAAACGCCAAAAGTCCTATACCAATAAAACTAATTGTTTTAATAAAATCTGTTGATGGATTTGATTCTAACACTTCCCATACTTTCCTTGTAACCATTGGAAAGATTAGATCAATTATAGAAATAATCATGGCACACAATAAATCTATAAATAGTAATTTTTTGTGAGGTTTATAATACTTAATAAATCTTTTAATCATTTTTTTATCCTACTTCATAGCTATATTTAATTAATAATATAAGCATATACAATATTATTTACTAATATACTATATATGCTCTTATTTATAATTATATGTTTATTATATATTATTTATTTTCTTTAATCTTTTATTTATATCTACTCTAGAAAGTATAATCACTCTTTTGCAAGTAAGGCATTCTAATTTACACTCAACACCATACTTTATTACTTTCCATTGTTTTCCTCCACAAGGATGTTGTTTTTTAAACTCTAAAATATCATTTTCCTTATAGTCATTTGTATAATTGCTTATTCCCATTTCACACCACCAATATTACTATATTATTAATTTTGGCTTTCTACTTTGCTTAATATTTCTTTTGCCAATTCTCGATATTCTTTACTTCCTCTAGAATGATAAGCATATTCCAAAATATTTTTACCTGCCATTGGAGCTTGTTTCAAGTGACTTGAGACAGTTATTATAGTTTTAAATGTTTTTAATGGAAACATTGCTTTAATTTTATCCACCATCTTATATCCAAATAAATTTCTATTATCTAGTTTAGTTAGTAAAATTCCTTCTATCAGAAGATTTAATCTTTTTTTCTTTTTTTGCTTTTGAACTTGATTAATTTTATTAATCATTTGTGTTAAGGCTTCAAATGAATAGTACTCACAATCACACGGTATAATAATTGAATCAGAAGCATATAAGGCATTTTCATTTATAATTCCAAATTGAGGAGGACAGTCTATTAAAATATAATCATATGATTCTCTTATTTCGTCTAGTAATAATGATAATACTATTTTATTTTTTTCTAACTTATATAGTTCTTCCTCTACTGAAAAATCTAATAGTTTTGAAGGGATTATATAAAGATTATCTGTAGTAGTTGGACAAATACATTCCGTAATACCACAATGTTTCAAAAGTGCATCAAACGAACAACATGAAACAAATTCTCTATCAATTCCTAATCCTATTGTTGAGTTAGCTTTTTCATCTAGATCTATAATTAATACTTTTTTATTATACTTAACAAAGGCTGCTCCCAAATTTATTGTTGTCGTTGTTTTTCCTACTCCACCTTTGCTATTTGCAATTGCTATTACTTTTCCCATAAGTTTCTCCATATATTATTTATAAAGGATTCTTCTTTATTTCAGCATATCTTCGCGGATATTTTTTATCTGTTTTTTTCTTTTTTTCAAACATTACTAAAGTTCTTGTACCAGCACTTTCTCCAGTTGTTGGTAGGTTTGATAGATTATATTCTATTATGTCTTTTACTTCACAATGTAATGTTTTAATAGCATTTTGTGATTGTGAAGTTTCTTCTCTTCCCTTATCACCTTTATATGCCACAACTAACCCGTTTACTTTACAAAAGCCAATTAATAATTCTAATAATTGTGACATATTAGCTACTGCTCTAGCACAAACTATATCAAACATTTCACTTTTTTCTTTTGAAATATCTTCTGCCCTTCCCGGTATTACTTCAATATCTTTTAGATTTAATAATGAAATAACGTTTCTCATAAAATTTACCCTTTTCATTGTCGGTTCAACAATAGTAACTTTTAAATGTGGATAACATATTTTAAGAGGAATAGAAGGAAAGCCCGCTCCACTACCAACATCACATATAGTATTTATATTGTTCAAATCAATATATTTACCTAAAGCAATTGAATCTTCAAAATGCTTTATGAAGGCTTCATCTCTCTCAACTATTGATGTTAAATTGTATTTAGAATTTTCTTCCACTAGATATTCATAATATTTATTAAATTCATTAATGTGTTCTTGTATTTTTTTTGTCATATTATTCCGTTCTAAATATTAATATTATTTAAGCTTTATTCTTTGATTCTAAATATAATAAAATCATTGTAATATCACTAGGATTTACACCACTTATTCTACTTGCTTGAGCAAGTGTTGAAGGCCTTACTTTATTTAATTTTTCAATTGCTTCTTTAGCCACATTAGGAATATCTTCATAATTTATATCTTCTGGTAGTTTTCTTGACTCCATTTGTTTTATTTTATCTGCTAGTTTATATTCCTTTCTTATATACCCTTCATATTTAATTTCTATTAAAGCCTGATCTTTAACAGCATCACTGTAATCTAATTTTTCACCATTTTCATACATTTCTAAATATTTTTCTACATCTTCTAAATCCATATTTGGTCTTTTTATAAATTCTAACGCTGTTATTTTTTCATTAATTACTGTCTTTTCCTTGCTTAATAAATATTCATTATAATCCTTTTTAGGGTTCATCTTAATTTCTTCAAGTCGTCCTTTTAACTGTTTAATAAGTTCTCTTTTTTCTAAGAATTTTTTATATCTAGTTTCTGAAATCAAGCCTACTTCATATCCGTATTTTAATAATCTTTCGCTAGCATTATCATGTCTTAACAGTAATCTGAATTCTGCTCGTGAAGTTAATAAGCGATAAGGGTCTCTTACTCCTTTAGTTATTAAATCATCAATTAATACTCCTATATATGCTTCATCTCTTCTAAGAACTAATGGATCTTTTCCTTTAAGTTTTAAATGAGCATTAATACCCGCCATTAATCCTTGACATGCAGCTTCTTCATACCCACTCGTACCATTAACCTGTCCCGCAAAATATAAATTTTTTATCTTTTTAGTTTCTAAGTTATCCTTTAGTTCAAGAGGATTAATTGCATCATATTCTATTGCATATGCATATTTTAATATCTTTACGTTTTCTAATCCAGGTAATGTTCTTATCATTAATTCTTGAACTTCATGAGGCATAGATGTTGAAAATCCTTGTGGATATACTTCATCACTATACAAACTTACTGGTTCTAAAAATACTTGATGACTTTCCTTAGTATTAAATCTTACGACTTTATCTTCGATAGATGGACAGTATCTAGGTCCTACACCTTCCACAACTCCTCCATACATTGCAGATTCTTGTAAGTGTTCCATTATTACTCTATGAGTTTCTTGATTAGTTCTTGTCAAGTAACAAGGAACTTGTTCTTCATATGGTAAGATACTTTCAGTTTCTTCACTAAAATGATATTCTTCTTTACTTCCAGGTTCTAAAGTTGTTTTAGAATAATCTATCGTATTCTTATCTATTCTTGCTGGTGTTCCTGTTTTTAGTCTTATAAGTTCTAATCCTAAATCTGTTAAGCATTTAGATAATTTTGTTGTGGTTTTTTCATCATCTGGTCCGCTTGTCCAAAATTTATGTCCTACTAATATTCTTGAATCAAGATATGTTCCACTAGCAATAATAACTGCTTTGGCACTTATCACTTCAGTTTCAGCATTAATATTATAGTCTTTGTCATCTTTATTATAGTTCTTTTGAACTAAAACTCCGTTAACTTTCCCATCTTCTACAGTAATAGCATCTACTAATGTTTCTAAAACTGTTAGATTTTCTGTATTCAAACATACATTTCTCATATATTCTGGATATTTTATATTATCAGATTGCGCTCTTAATGCTCTTACTGCAGGTCCTTTTGAACTATTAAGCATCTTCATTTGAAGAAGAGTTTTATCTGCAGCTTTTCCCATTTCTCCTCCTAAGGCATCTATTTCACGAACAAGAATACCTTTTGCGGGGCCTCCTATAGAAGGATTACATGGCATGTTTGCAATCCTCATAATATTACCTACTATCATTAAAGTTTTTTCTCCTAGTCGAGCACAAGATAATGCTGCTTCACAACCTGCATGTCCTCCACCAATAACTATAACATCATACATATATATCACCTTATCTTATTTTAAGTATTATTTATATAATTATTTCTATTGTATCTATTATACTATAAAATTACAAAGAAATAAAGTATAAAGAAAAAAAAGCTATAGGTTTCCAAAATAGTTTACCTATAGCCATTTATTACAAGACTAATTATTTAACTTTTAAATTGTATTGAACTGTTGTGTCACCGATAGTGATAGTTAATACAAAATCTCCAGCTTTAACTAATTTAATTTTAAATCCATTGTCCGTAGTTTCTATTTTTGCTACGCTAGTTTTACTACTTTTAACTGTAAATTCTTCTGCTCCATCTACTCCTGATACAGAGAATTCAACATCTAAGTAATATTCATTATCTGCATATTCTTCTTTAACAAGTTCTGTTGTTGTATTGAAATCTACACTAGATGTAATTTGTTTTGTATTGATTTCTACTTCCGCAAACTTATCTTCTCCGTTTACTTTATGAGTAACTTTTACGACAGCTTTTCCAAGTTTATCAACTTTAAAGCCTGTTGCATCGCTGTTTAATGTAATAACATCTGCTCCAGAAACAACAGTTCCAGTTAATTTATAAACACCTAATAAATTTGTGAATGAGTATTCACAACCAACAACTGCACTAACACTTGTAGCAGTAACTTCTGCAGCACCAATATTACATGTAATTTCAACACTCTTAGAAGTTGATGTAGCAGATTTAATTGAGATAGTTGCTGTACCTGTTGATTTTGGTTTTAAGATACCATTTACAGTATCAAGTTCGACATATTGTCCACCTCTACCTGCACTGAATATGAATTCTTGAGGTACAGAATCAGTAGTTCCACCTTTACCATAAGCTACTGGTTTAAATTCAAATGTTTCTCCAACATTGATTTCTAGTGCATATTTGCCTTTAGAAACTAAAGTTAATCCGTTTTCTTCTGGTAATTCTATATATTCAACTTCAAAGTATTTAACTTTTATAGTTTTTTGTGCTTTTAATGAGTCATCTTCTTTATTGTAGGCTTCAATAATAGCATTACCTACACCAACAGCTGTAACTACACCATTAGCATCTACTGTTGCGATGTTTTCATTTAATGATTTATAAACGATTTCTACTTCGTCATTTTCAGGAGTAAACACTGTGCTAAGTTGTGCTGTTTCGCCAATATAGATACTATCTTTATCAGATGTTAATTGGATAAAGTCTATTTTCTTTGGAGCTACAGTAATTTTAATTGCATCTAAAGCTGTAGTATTCTTTACAAACGCATGTAAATAGATTTCTCCAATCTCATTTGCTTTAATTGTAACAGTATTACCCTCTACTTCTAAAATTTCAATAACATTCGTTGTTTCATTTTCTTCATCACCAAGAATAGCATTAGGTGATAATTTGAATTCTAAATCGGCAGCATCGAAATTGCCCATTATTAAACCAATTTCTTTTGTTGAACCAACAGTGACTTCAATCTCACTAATTTCATAACGAAATACTTCTGTATCTTCAGTTTTAGCACAACCAACAAATACTAAAGTAAAAATAGCAATTAAAAGTAATAAAAATTTTTTCATAAATAACTTTGCAGAAAGCTGCAACTCCTTTCATAGTGTAGAATAAATTAGTTTCGAGAATTATCTCTTTTTTTATTTTTTTACCTGTACTATATATTTTACCACAAATATTAAAATTTGTTAACTATTTTTTTATTTTTCCCATAAACCTTCTAAAATCTTTATAACTTCCGCACTAAAGACTCCCAAATATTCTTTCTTTAACGTTCCATTTTGAGAATCTTTTGTTATAGAAATTATTGTTGGGGCGTTAGGAATTCTTAATTCTTCCCATGTTTGAGCTTTGCTGACATAATATTTATTATTATATCCTTCTCCATCTTCTCCATCATAAGATTTATGTATTATAGTCCCGGTTAATTCACAAGCAAGAATGTTAACATCATTTAACATTTGTAATTTTAGAACTTCTTCCATAATTTCATTATATTTTTTCATTCCTTTTGTTATAAAGATAATATAACAATCTTTTTCTTGTAAGAATAATTGATTTGCATCTATTTTCTTTACTTCTTCTATTGATGCCCATTTAGCCTTTAAATTATAATTTCTATTTTCAAGTTTTGTAACAATGTTCCCTTCGGATCCAATTTCCTCCCATCCTACAAAAACATTCCCTTCTTTTGACGGATTAGGAAGTACTGGAGAAGCTCCATGATAAAATATTTGATTATTTATTTTTGGTAATGTTTCATCTCCTAAATCAAATGTTATTGTATAATTTTTTCTTAATTCTATTGGGTTTCCATCTTTTACTAAATTTTTTTCTAAAGCTTTAACAACATTTGTTGAGCCTATAGCTTCTAGTTTAGCAACCATTTCACCTTCAACATAACTTACAGAAATTAGAGTTGGTGTTGAAGGAATATATAACTCGTCTATACTCTTCGCACCTGTTACGAAAGTGTTACCATCATCCTCTCCACCATTTCCAGAATATGCCCTTAATATTTGAGATCTACTACCATTTGTTGGTTTTAAGTTCACTATATAAAGTGGTGTTGAATTCTTATATTTTTCATCAAATAAATTATAGATATATTCATTCACATCTTCTTTTATTTTATTACAATAAGTACATCCATCTTTCATTAAATATACTAAATATTTAACTTCCTTTTGATTAAAGATATCAATATCATCAATGTTACGATTATATTTTTCATCAAGCCAGCTAGCCACTAATGTATAATCACCACCTGTCACAGACGTAATAATTGTATCATTATGTTGCCATCCCAAAAATATATAACCTTCTCTTGTAGGAGTGGCAAAATTAGTTATTGTTTGCCATTCTTTATATACAATGTCTGGTAAAGTTTTATTGTCATAACCTAAATCAAATTTTATTGTGTATTCTTTATAAGAAATATCTTCGTTATTTTTCACTGTGTATATATTCAATATATTCTTTATTTCTGTAGAGCCAGAACCTACATAATAACTTGTTTTTTTCTTTATTTCTATTAATGTAGGGGTTGCAGATATATACATGTCATCAATATTAGTTAAACCATCAATAAACATATGATTATCTCCACCTTGTCCGCCTTCGCCTTGATAAGATCTTAGCAATTTAGATTTAACCCCATCTTTATTTAAATTAACAATATATAATTTTCTCATATTTGTATAGTCTTTTGTGTTAGACATATAAATATATTGAAGAACATTTTCTTTTATCATTTCACAATATTGACAACTATCTTTCATAAAATATATAAAATATTCTTCTTCTGGTTGAGAGAAAATTTCAGTATCTAATATATATTCATATTCATCAACTACCCAAATTGCTTTTAGTGAGTAATCCTTATTTTCAAACTTTTCTACAAATTCACCTTCACTTTGCCAGCCAATAAAAGTATAACCTTCCCTTGTTGGTATGTCAAAAGAAACATTTAATTCCCAATTATTATATGTTTTTGTGTATGTTTTATTATCATAATTTAAATCATAGTTAACAGTATATTTACTAGACTGTGCTTCATATAGTTTTTTAACTGTATTTTGTACTGAACTTCTCCCTTCAGCTACATATCTACTAATTTTCTCACCATTTTCAGTGTAAATATAAATAAGTGATGGTGTAGCAGGAATGTATAGTTCACTATAACTAGTTGCTCCATTAACAAAGAAGTCGTTGTCCTTTCCTTGAGCTCCTTTACCAGAATAAGCTCTTAAAATCATTGACTTATCTTCTCCATTGTTTAAATTTACGATGTACATATCTATTAAATTGTCTTTTTTCTTAGCTTCTTGTTGATAATCAATCATTTCATCTGATATTGATTCACAATATTGACAGTTATCTTTAATGAAATAGACGAAATATTCCTCTTGAATTTGATTGAATATTTGACTATCATCAATTAATTCATATTCTTTGCCACAACTTATTTGTAATAAAGCAATTAGAGTTGTTATTACTCCAATAACCATAACTAAAATTTTTTTAATTTTTAATTTTTTTAAAGAATTATTCATTTTTACCTCATCATTACATTTATTCATACGATAAAACAGAAATCACAGATGACAAGTTAAAGGTTATAAAATATAAATCTATCTTATCATACGAATTAATTATATCACATATCATACATAAATTTAATATATATTTAATTAAATCTATCATTTCTAAAGAAAGACAATATATAAATTAAACCGAAGGATATAATTACATAATTAAGCCATGTACTTTTATTAAATAAATATGCCACAAAAAGCAACATATAGCATATAAGTAATACTATATCAAAATTATATAATTCTAGATTATCTTTAATTTTACCAATTATTACGACACTTATTAAGAAAATCACAACCCCATAAGTCATTATTGTACCGAAAAGGGAATAAAGTAGTAATCCCAAAATCATTCCTAATAATTGATAATTGTTATAAAACCATTCTTTCAATTAAATCACCATTATAGTTTATACATGATTGCTTATAATAATGATATCTTTATATTCCATAAAATGATTTATTGTATTTGAATTCCTATTTCTTAAAAACTATATCACTTGCTATTTCTTCAGCAGGGCCTCTCATTAAATATTCATCATCTTTTTTTGTAATTGTTAGAGTTCCTAATTTAAACTCTACTTTAACATCGTCATCAACTATTCCTTTTCTATTCAAAACTGCCACACTTGCGGTTGCGCCAGAGCCACAAGCTAAAGTCCAACCAACACCTCTTTCATATGTCCTTACCTTTATATGTTTGCGATTTATTATTTCCACAAAATCAACATTTATCATTTTAGTAAATAATTCATGTTTACAAAAATAATCTCCACATTCATCGCTTTGATTTATAGTTTCAACTGGGACAACTAAGTGATGAGTAGTCATAAATATTGCGTTTAAATTATATTCTTTATCTTTAAACTTACAATTATAATCAAATAGCTCATCATTTGATTTATTTGTTATATTAATTTTTGATAAATCTATGTCTAATTTATTAGCTTCAAATGAAGGTTTACCCATATTCACTTGAAACTCTCCATCAATCTCATTAATTAATCTATCTCCAGTCATTGTTTCCACAACAAAAGGATTATTCCTAACTAATCCTTTGTTCTTTATATATAATGCTGCGCATCTAATTCCGTTTCCGCACATAGGCGCTAGTGACCCGTCAGCATTATAAAAATCTACTCTATAAAGTTTTTCACCATTTAAAACTCTTAAGGTTTCTTTTACTACAATAAAAGTATCTGCTCCTATTCCTATGTGTCTGTCACACATTTTTTTTGACAAAACATTGTAATTAATATCTTCATTATACATCGTAATAATAAAGTCATTTCCACAACCATGATATTTTGAATACATAATTTCTCCTTATTAGTGTAAAATTTATTAGTTATATTATAGATAAAAAGTACGCTACTGCGTACTTAATATTATTAATTTATTATTTTTTATTTATTCTTTAATATATTCTTTTTTGCCATCAACTAATTTATAGAATCTATATCGAGATTGATCAAAATATTCTTTATCTTCTCCATTTAATCTATAACCAGCTAACGCATCTAAGTCAAATAAATATGTAGTTTTAACTTCGTTAGTTTTATCATCTTTAGTTAGATAAACATCAATAACTAAATTTCCTTCTTTGTTTTCGAATAACTTAGTCATTTTTTCAAATTTTTCTAAGTCAGCTTTTGTTTCTTCGTTTAATTGTTCTTCTTGGAAGGCAAAGCATAGTGTTTTAAGATTGTTACTTCCCTCAAAGGCTTTTTCATTTATATCACAATTTCCTTCAAACACGATAGCTTTAATCTTTAATGAAGCCCCAAATGAGTTTTCTTCAATTGCTAATACAGTATTAGGAATAGTTACTCTCTCAACCACTTCGTTTTCAGAGAATGCACCTTCTTTTATCTTAGTAATATTAGAAGGAACAGTTACATATTTGTCACTTCCCGCATATCCATATAATTCATTATCAATAGCAAAGAATCCATTAACAGAATTTTTAGTTTCAAATGCTGTTTTAGCGAATACTTGTGCACCAATTTTTGTATTATCAAAATCCCAAGTTACAGTTTCTAATTTAGTGCACCCAAAGAATGCTTTCTTTTCTACTTCTTTAATATTTGAAGAAATTGTGAATGATTCTAATGAAATACAGTTTTCAAATGCACTTTCTTTAATCACTTCAACTGATGACGGAATAGTTATATTCTTTAATGCGTAACATTTATAAAATACATTTTTGTTAATTTCTTTTAATCCATCTGGTAATACTACATTATCCAATGAACTACAATTTTGGAAAGCTTTATCCCCTATTTTTTGAACTGTTGAAGGAATGGTAATCTTTTCTAATAATTTCATACCTCCAAAAGCACCTGCATCAATAGTTTCAATACCTTCTTCTAATACTATTTCCTTAATATATTCAGAATTAAAACGGGCAATACTTGTCACTTTCTTTCCGTTATGTTCACTTGGAATAACTACTTTAGTTTTTAAGAATAGTCCACCACGATACATATTTTTTATATCTTTCACTTCGTATGTATCATCTTGTTTTAAATTGTATACGACTCTAGAAGAGTCTGGCGCTAAAGCAGTAATTAGAGAAAACAACCCTAAAAATACTACTAAACAACCAATCACTATAGTGTACATTAATACTTTTTTATTAGAAAAGAATTTTTTCAACATAATTATCTCCTTACCAGTTTATATGTGTACTTATTAATTATACTCTTTGTATATTATATCTTATATAATGAAATAAATCAAGATTTTTTATATTATCTGAGATAACTTTGTCAATATTTTAGATATTCACAACAAATTTAATAAAAATGTTATATTTTTCAAAAATTCAGTTTGAAATTTCATCTACAATCGTTTTTTATCTTTATTTAGAGTATTTTATTTGAATCTTTATTTTTTTATAAAATAAGTAAAAATAAAAGGTAAAAGCCGAGGAAATAACCTCAGCTTTCTAAATATTTTCCCACAAATAGTGCTGTTAATTCAGCTAACATTTTTTCTGTATCCCCAACAAAGTTATCGCCAATAACAATAACAGCTCCTATTAAATCTCCATAAACAGATATTGGCCTCAAAACTATTGCTTCGTTTAATGTTAAACCTTCACAAATCTCGATATTATTGCCTCTTTCTACTAGTTGAGTACTTCTCTTTTGTATCATATCATCAATGCGTATATTAATTTTCTTTCCCAAAAAGCTTTTTTTAAAACCATTTGATAAGGCAACTACTTTTTCCATGTCAGTAACAATTATTTCTTTTTTACTAGACATGTGCACAGCATTCACATATTGAGTAATAAAATTATCTACTGATTCTACTAACGAATGTTTCTTTAAAACTATTGCATCATCATATGATGATATTTCCAATGAATCTCCTTCTCTAATTCTCAGAGTTCTCCTTATTTCCTTAGGGACTACTATTCTACCTAGTTCATCAATTCTTCTTACTACACCTGTTGATTTCATTATGTTTTCTCCTTATTAGTGATTAATATATTTATTATATTTATAAATGTATTATTTCTCAAAATAAGAATAATATACAAATTTAAATTATTTTATTATACAAGCGTCTCTAGAAGTCTTGTTGATAAATTAATCCAATCTTTTGATCCCTTTTCTTTATGAACGATGATTATTATTTGTTTTTCTCTATATTCAAATCTAAATCTTTTACTAATTTTATAACCATTCATCATAAGTTTTTCACCAGATATTTTTTTAGAAAACTCTTCAGGAATCGTTATAGAAACATAAACATCTTCTTCTTTAAAGTTCTTTACATTCATTTTACGAAGAAGTGATTCTAAATACCTTTCTTCAACATACAATAATATATTATCACTTAGCTTTCCAAATCTATCAGTCAATTCCTTTATCGTATTTTCTTTGTCTTTTAAACTATCTATTTTGTTAATTTGTTGGTGAATATATATGATAATTGTATCGTCACTAACATATTCTCTCTCTACATGTTTTGATACGTCAATTCGATAATTCTTTTTAGGTTCTTCCTCTATTCCCTTAGCTTTATTAACAGCCTCGTTTAATAGTTTCATATACATATCAATACCGATAGAATTTATAAAACCAGATTGCTCTTTTCCTAAGATATCTCCCGCTCCTCTTATAGCTAAATCCCTTACCGCAATCTTATATCCGCTTCCTATTTGGCTATACTCTTTTATGGCATCTAACCTTTTACTTGTATTTCTAGTAAGCTCTTTTCCTGGAGTATACATAAAATAAGCGTAAGCTATTCTATCGCTACGGCCAACACGACCTCTTATTTGATACATTTGTGCTAAACCCAACCTTGAAGCATCATCAACAATCAATGTATTAGAATTCGGAATGTCTATTCCTGTTTCTATAATTGTTGTACAAACAAATACATTATATTTTCCATCTATAAAACTCGATACTACATCCTCTAGTTCTTCTTTTTCCATTCTTCCGTGGCCTACACATACTTTAGCCTCTGGAACTAGTTTTTTAATTTTCTTTGCTACTGTCATCAAATCACTAACACGATTATGTAAAAAGAAAACTTGTCCGTTTCTAGATAACTCTCTGAATATTGCTTCTCTAATAATACTATCACTGGCCTCAAACACATATGTTTGAATTGGGTATCTATCCTTAGGAGGTGTTTCTAATAAACTCAATTCCCTAATTCCAGTGACAGCCATTTGCAATGTTCTTGGGATAGGTGTTGCTGTTAAAGTTATAACATTTATATTGTCTTTTAATTGCTTAATTTTTTCTTTATGAGCAACCCCAAACCTTTGTTCTTCATCAACTATCAGCAATCCCAAATCCTTATAATTTATCTCTGCTGACAGTAATCTATGAGTGCCAATTACAATGTCAATTGAACCTTTCTTTAAATCGTTAATAATCTTCCTTTGTTCTTTTTCTGGAACTAAACGATTCAGCAAAGCCACTTTAATCCCATATTTTTCACATCTAGATGTAAATGTCAGATAATGTTGACGAGTCAATATAGTTGTAGGGGCCATTACCGCCACTTGTTTTCCTTCATATACTGTTTTAAAAGCTATCCTAAGTGCTATTTCAGTTTTACCAAATCCTACATCTCCACACACTAACCTGTCAATTAAAACACCTTTTTCCATCTCTTCTTTTATTTCTTTTACGATTGTTAATTGATCTCTTGTTTCTTCATATTCAAAATCATTTTCAAATTCTTTCTGAAGATCTGAATCTTTCTCATATACATGGCCTTGCATTGAACTTCTTTTAACTTGCAAATCTATTAAATTCTTAGCTATATTAACAAGTTCTTCTCTGACTGCGTTCTTTTTTCTTTCCCATTCGTTAGTTCCTATTTTTGTTAAGTGAGGAACTACTCCTTCTGCCCCCAAGAACTTCTCTAAATCTGTTACTTTTTCCACAGGAACAAGTAGATTCATATTCCCGTACTGTAAATCTAAGTAGTCATTTATAGTGCCTTTTAAATTTACAGTCTTAATTCCTAAATATTTTCCAATCCCGTAATCATAGTGAACAATATAATCTCCTACTTGCAAATCTTCTTTTGAAGTTATTAGAGTAGTATTTTCTGTTACACTTCTATATTTAGCTTGGGAAACCTTTCCTTTTTTGAATATTTCATCTTCGGTTATTACTTCGTATTTACCACTTAATCCATATCCTATAGCATTATCACAAAGAATTAAATTAATTTTCTCTTCACATTTTTCATAAAAATCTTCTGTTATGGCAAAAGATACATTTTCTTGTTTTAAGTTTTCTTTTACTATTTCTAAAGTTTTAGTATTTCTAAATGTTAGATACACTAAATTATTTGTTTCAACCATCGTCTTAACAAATATTCTCATATCATTATTAAAGAATGTAACTTTGTAACCATTTAAATTATACAACCCTATTAATTCAAGATTAGGAAGTTTTTTACTTCCCGATGTAAAATACAAGACATTTTGTGATAAAGCTTTGACTTCATTTAAATCTAAATATGTAAGTAAATCGATTTTTTTAGTGAAAGCTCTTGTACTAAAGAACTCATAAGATTCATATATGCTTGTTTCATAAGCTGAATCTATTTTTTCCAAATCATCATATATTGTTATGTATTCTAAGTTATTTATATATAGATAATTTAATACTGACCCATAATTACCATCAATATATTTTATATATTTAAATAATTTATCATATGCACCAGTTTCAGTTATTTCTACACAATCATTTCTTAGATAATCATTATCTTTATCAAGGTTAATTAATTTGTCCATTAATCCGTTCAAATCAAAATCAATTATCATTTCATTCATTGGGAAAATTATGAAACTTTCTAATACTTTACTATCTTTAATTGTTCTTTGAGTTTGTGGGTCAAAACTTTTAATTTGTTCGATTTCATCAAAAGAAAAATTAACACGAATAGGACTATTACTACAGCTTGGGAAGATATCTAACACCTCACCTCTTACACTGTATTGTCCTCTTGTATATGTAGTAGAAGTTCTTGTATATCCTAGATATGTTAATTTTTGGATTATATCTTGAATATTTATTTCTTCTCCTTTATTTAACTTAATAATCGATTTAGTAAATCTCTCATAAGATAATAACGGCTTAGCTAACGCTGTTATATGAGTAACTATTACTTTAGGCTTTTTTTCTGTAATACTTAATAAAGTATTTAATCTTTCTTGCTTCAATTCATTATTTATTACTATAGCCTCTGTTGCCACAAAGTCATCTACCACAAATAAATTAACATTATCTAGACCAAGTACATCTGTAAGCTTATCATACATAATATTAGCCTTATATAAATTTGAACATACATATATTACATATCTATCGTTTTTACATGAGTTATATATTGCGCTAGTTAGTAGTGTTGAAATATTTTCTGTCATGCCACCACAAAAAAGGCTTCCATTTAAGCCTTTTGCTTTTGTTATAATTTCATTAATATCTTTGTTTTTCCTAAATAGATTTAATATGTTATTCATTTTTAGAATTATACTTATTCATAAGGTTATTAAATGAGCCATTTAAGAAATCCCTTATCATATCAGGTGCCATCATTAAATCCTTATCAATAATCTCCCTTTCTTCTTTTTTAAACTTTCCTAATACATAATCTATAACATTATCTTGCTTATCTATTCCTATCCTTATTCTCTTTAAATCTGATGATCCTAAATGTTCAATTATATTTCTCATTCCATTATGTCCACCATGAGATCCTCTTTCACGAATTCTAATTTTACCCACTGGTAAATCTAAATCATCATGAATAATTAATATATCATTTAAATCAATTTTATAAAAATTAACAACTGCTCTAATTGCTTCTCCTGACAGATTCATATATGTTAATGGTCTACAAAAACATACATCTTCCCCGTCTATTTTCATAAGGCATATTTGGCTTTTTAATTTCCCTATATTCTTTAATTCTCCTTTATATTCATCTACTACTCTTTCAACAAACATAAACCCGACATTGTGTCTTGTATCTTTATACTGTGTTCCTGGGTTTCCTAATCCGACTATTAATTTCATACCTTATCCTTTCTAGATTTTTATGTTTTTGATTATTATGTTTTTATTTGTATGATTTTATCTAAACTATATATTTGTAAACGCCAAAAATCCATAAAAATTCAAATAATATATCTTATAAAGATTATCTTTGAATATCTATGGAGTTTTATTATTAATTAAATTTGTATTCCTTTTTGTTTTTTATAGCAGTTTAATATATTTTGTAGCACCACTGCATTAGTCACAGGTCCCACACCATTAGGTACTGGCGAAATAAAACTTGCGATAGGTTCAACGTTCTTAAAATCTACATCCCCTACAGTTTTTCCTTGAACCCTATTAATACCAACATCAACAACAACTGCTTCTTTTTTAACCATATCTGCTGTGACTAAAGAAGGCTTGCCTACAGCAGAAACTAATATGTCTGCTTTTTTAGTTACTTCTTTCAAATTAGCAGTATGTGAATGTGCAACGGTTACAGTCGCGTTTTCATTTAAGAATAGTATTGCTAGAGGTTTCCCCACAACAATACTTCTACCAATTATAACAACGTTTTTTTGATAGATATCTACATTATTATTCTTTAATAGAGTAATTACTGCTTGGGCTGTAGCAGGGCAAACTGCTGGCAATCCTTTAAATAATTTACCTTGATTTAGCACACTTAATCCATCTACATCCTTTAAAGGATTAATTTTATTTAAAACTTCTTCTGAATCTATATGAGCTGGTAGTGGCATTTGAACCATAATCGCGTTTGTATTATCATTATCGTTTAATGTGTTTATTGTTTTTATAATTTCTTTCTGAGTTACATTATTTGCAAAAATATGTGTGTCAACATGAATACCAACTTCACTACACGCTTTTTCTTTGCTTCGCAAATACATCATGCTTGATTGATCATCACCAATTTGTACAATCGCAAGAGTTATAGGTTCATTTATTCTATTAACCTCTTCCGCTATTTTTTTTCTCATAACTGCAGCTGTTTTTGATCCATCTAAAATCATATTGTTCTCCTTACAATAGAGCTTTTCATTATTCTAATAAAGCATACTAATACTATTATAATATGAATCTTTGTATGTATTTATTAATTTAATTATGAAATTTATAGCTTATTTCCTAAAATAAACTAATCTTTATCATCGTAATCATCGTCTTCATCATCATCTTCATCATATAAGTCTCTGTCTGAAACTAGATCATCCATATTTCTTAATTCTTCTTCGATTTCGTCACTTTCTTCTTCTTTTTCATCATCATCTTCATCAACATCATATGAATAATCATTATCAAATTCAGAATCTTTCTTATATGTTGTTTCATCTTTCAATTCATTATTTACAACATCTTCATCGTCTTCATATGGATCTTCAAATACTCCGTCTTTTTCAAGTAATTCAAACTTTTCACGGCTCTTAATATTCCACATTTTAACGCCTTTTTTGTCTTCCCCACAACAAATGAAGTATCCACACAACATAAAGTCGTTAATAAATTGACTATAAAGTTCTAAATTATCATTAATCTTTAATCCCTTAATTTCAAACACTTCTTTAGCTAAATTAGCTAACGTATGAGCTTTTCTTTTTTTCTCCATTAGTTTCATTGCAATTTCTAGCATTGAATCAATAACATCCATGATATAATCTCCTTATTATTTATGTATTTATCTAATATATTTTTCAATATAATTCTATTGTTTTATTTTACATCAATTATTATTTTTTTTCAAGGTCTATAATAAAAAGAATATTGTTAACACTATAATTCCAGGTAATCTTAAGAAAAAAGTTATTAAAATAGTCCAAATATTTATTGGTATATTTAAATTAATATAAGCCCCAATGACATTAAATACAAATAATAATATT
>JAZNJG010000116.1:0-8727 GCA_045577945.1 Bacilli bacterium
CTTTTAATAATTATTACTATTTAGGAATTGCGCATTAAATAATTCATAATAAAATCCCTTTTCTTTTAACAAAGAATTATGATTTCCTTGTTCAATTACTTTACCATCTTTTAACACTAAAATAATATCAGCTTCTTTGATAGTAGATAGTCTATGAGCAACAATAAAACTAGTTTTTCCCTTCATTAGTTTGTTAAAAGCATCTTGGATTTTCATTTCTGTACGCGTATCAATTGATGATGTTGCTTCATCTAAAATTAACATTGGTGGCATTAATAACATTACTCTCGTAATACATAATAACTGCATTTCTCCACTAGATAACCCATTGCCATTCTCATCAATAACAGTATAGTAACCATCTTTTAATTTTTCTATAAAGTTATGCGCATGAGTTTCTTTACTTGCCTTTACTACTTCTTCTAATGTAGCTTCTGGTTTTCCCATTCTAATATTATCTAAAATTGTTCCATGCTGCAACCATGTTTCTTGTAATACCATTCCAAAATTGTCTCTTAAACTTTTTTTAGTGATATCTTTATTATTTATATTATCCACTAAAATATCGCCACTTGTTGGGTCATAAAATCTCATTAGTAAGTTTATTATAGTCGTTTTACCTGATCCTGTTGGCCCCACTATAGCAACCTTCATCCCTTTTTTAATATGTAAATTTAAATCTTCAATTAATCTTTTATCTCGAGTATATGAAAAATATACATGTTGAAATTCTATATTCCCCTTAGTATTTTCCAATTCCATAGCGTCTTTATTCACTATTTCACTTTGTTCATTTATTATATCAAATATTTTTTCCGCACAAACAAATGCATTTTGTAACTCAGTAATAACACCACTAATTTCATTAAATGGCTTCATAAACTCTTTTGAGTAACTAAGTAATGTAGATAATGATCCGATTGTTAAAACTAATCCTAGAGGTGACTTTATTATTATAAATGCCCCCGCAAAACATACAAACGCATATATTATATTATTAACAAATCTAGTCGATGGATTAACCAAACTTGAAAAGAAAACGGCATTTAATGAAGTTTTAGCCAATCTATCATTCATTTTTTTGAATTCTATTTCATTTTCATCTTCATGAGAAAAAGCTTGTACTACTTTTAAATTATTGATCATTTCATCAATAAAAGCTGTTTCTGTAGCTTTATCTTCAGTTTGTCTTTCAAAGAATTTATGAGTTTTTGAAGCAATAAACTTAGCTACAAAAATAGATAATGGTGTTAAAACCGCCACAATAAGAGATATAATCCAATTAATAATAACCATCATTACAAATGTACCTATTATTGTTAATACACCCGTAAATAGTTCAGTAAATCCTATTAGTAATCCATCAGAAAATGTATCAACATCAGAAATAACTCTAGAAACAATTTTACCAGAAGGATTTGTATCAATATACTTCAATGGTAACGTTGTAATTTTATTAAATGCATCTTTTCTAATATCTCTAGTAATATTACTAGTTATGTGATTATTCGTAATACCTAATCCCCATTTTAAGATAAATGTAATAAATATAAGCAAAACAATTATTAAAGCATTATTTGTAAATTCTGAAATATTAAAATAATCATTTGTAATAGTATCAATACATTTACCAATATATACAGGAACCAACAAAGAACTTACAACTGAAAGAAAAGCCAATAAAAATGTAAGGACTACAAGTAATTTATAATTAAATAGATATTGTTTTAACATTTTTATAGTCTTTCTAAAACTATAATTATTATCTCTGATTTGTTTATTCTTAGCCATTATAGTCATCTCCTCCCTTAAATTGAGAGTTATAGATTTCTTTATAGATATCACAATTATTTAGTAATTCTTTATGAGAACCCAATCCCACAACTTTTCCATTATCTAATACTATAATTTTATCACAATTCATTATAGAACTTGTTCTTTGACTAACAATAATTGTAGTTGGGGGATTTTTCATTTGATTTATTGCAGTTCTTAATTTTAAGTCTGTTTGATAATCAAGTGCTGAAGAACTATCATCTAGAACTAAGATTTGAGGATCACCAATTAAAGCTCTTGCAATACATAGTCTTTGTCTTTGTCCTCCAGAAAAATTCTTTCCTCCTTGTTCTACTGCTGAATCTATCCCATTAATTCTATTTAATACAAAATCATTGCATTGAGCTATTTCTAATGCATCATAAATTTCATAATCGGATGCTTCTTTTTTTCTCCATAATAAATTTGATTTTATTGTTCCTTTAAATAAAGTTGCTTTTTGTAATGCAAAACTTACTTCATTTCTTACTATATCTAAAGGATAAGTTTTAATGTCTTTACCTTTATAATATACTGTTCCTTTAGTACAATCATAGAAATGACCAATTAAGTTTACCAATGAAGTTTTTCCACTTCCTGTACCGCCAATTATTCCTAGCTTTTCTCCTTTATTCAATGAAAAATTGATATTATCCAAAGCATATCCTGATTGTCCGCTGTAGCTAAAATACACATTATTAAATTCTAAAATTTTATCATTTGTATTAACTATTTCATTATTAACATTAATTTCTAAACTTGATTGTAAATCTAATGTTTTACTTATTCTACTAGCAGATGCTAAAGCTTTTGAAATTGTTATTACTAGATTTGCAAATTTAATTAACTCCACGAGAATTTGCGACATGTAATTATATAAAGCAAGTACATCTCCTTGTAATAGGTTCTGACTTTCAACTTCTTTCCCCGCAATATATATAACAAATATTATCCCTATGTTAATTATTACATAAGTTAATGGGTTTAATAAACTAGAAATTAATCCTGCTTTTTTTTGTTTAAATGATAATGATGAGATGGTACTATTAAAGCTTTCTTTTTCTTCGCTTTCTTTTGTAAATGCTCTAATAACCCTAACCCCTACTAGATTGTCTCTTGTTTTTCTAGTTACGACATCTAGATTATTTTGTACATCTTTATATTGTTTCTTTATCGCAAATAATATAAAGAATACGAGTATCATTAACACAGATATTACAATTAGAAAAATAATACTTGCTTTGGGGTTTACTATTAACGCCATTATCAATGCCCCTGCCACAACAAAAGGAGATCTTAAAAATAATCTTAAGAATAAATTTACTCCATTTTGTACTTGATTAACATCTGATGTAATCTGAGTCACCATTGATGCTGTACCTAATTTATCTATCTCATTGTATGATAAACTTTGCATTTTTGAAAATAGTTTTTCACGAAGTATTTTTGAAAACCCTGTTGCAGCCTTCGCACTAAAATATTGAGCAGTAATAGAACAAACTAGCCCTACTAAACCAAGAACTATCATAAGTATTGTCATCTTCAACACATAACCTAATCCTAAATTCCCATTAATTCCATTATCAATAATCATTGCTAATAGAATTGGAACTATTAACTCTAGCACTGCCTCAAACAATTTAAATAAAGGAGCAAGAATACTTTCTTTTTTATAATCTTTCATATATCTTAATAGTTTTTTCATTTATTCTTAATCTCACTTTCTTAATTTAAGTAAATAATATTAACTATATATATTATACAGGTATAAAGAAAACCTATCAAGTGATAGGTTTAATTTATTTTGTTAAATTTTCAATTACTTCCTTAAGAATTTCTTCATCTAATTCTTCAATCTTACCTTGATCACAAAGGTTAGCATACTTAGGAGTAATTGGTAGTTCAGAAACTGCCTCAACATTAAATGATTTTGCAACTTCTTTAGATTTTCCTTTACCATAAATATAATGTTTTTCATCACATTTTGGACAAACAAAATATGACATATTTTCAACTAATCCTAAAACAGGAATGTTCATCATTTTGGCCATTTTGAAAGCTTTAGTTACAATCGATCCTACTAATTCTTGAGGAGTCGTTACGATAACAATTCCATCTAAAGGTAAAGATTGAAATGCTGTTAATGGAATGTCTCCTGTTCCTGGAGGCATGTCAACAAACATATAATCAACTTCACCCCAAGCTACATCTGTCCAAAATTGTTTTAAAGCCCCTGCTAAAACAGGTCCTCTCCAAACAACAGGATCAGTATCATCTTCTAGAAAGAAATTAATTGACATTATCTCAATACCATCTTTTGAAATGACTGGCAACATTGTATTTTCGTTTAAAGCTTTAACTTCTTCCTTAACACCAAATACTCTGGCAATTGAAGCTCCTGTGATATCACCGTCTAAAATTGCAGTAGTATAACCTTTTTTATTTAAAGATACAGCAAGTAAAGAAGTAATAGTTGATTTACCAACTCCTCCTTTACCACTAACAACGCCTATTACTTTTTTGACATTACTTAATGGATTATTCTTTATTTTAAAACTTTGTTCATTTCTACTATCGCATTTTTCTGAACAATTATTACAGTCATGATTACAATTACTCATCTTCTTCTATCTCCTCAGGTTCTATTTTTATTCTAACTTTACTGATTTGCAACTTATTTAATTCTTCAACTATAAATGTTAAATTATCTATTTCTACTTTATCATTTAAGTTTGGAAATGCTTCAAGTGTTGTTATTATCAAACCAGCAATTGTATCATAATTTGGATTTTCCTCATCCAAAGATAAATCTAATTCTCGATTTACTTCTTGTATAGGCATTGTACCATCTACTATATATTCATATTCATTAATTTTTCTTAATGTAATTTCATCATCATCATATTCATCATAAATATTCCCTACAACCTCTTCAACAATATCTTCCATAGTGCATATACCAGATACACCACCAAATTCGTCTAATAGAATTGCAAGTTGAACTTTATTTTTTTTCATTAAATTAAATAGCTTATTTAGTTTAATTCTTTCTCTTACAAACAATGGTTTTCTTAATAACTTTTTAAGATTTATTGAAGAAACTGATTGATCTAATTTTAGATCAATTACAGCTGTAAGCAAGTCTTTTGTATATAAAACACCAATAATTTTATCTCTATCATCATCAAATACAGGAATACGAGAATATTTCATATCAATGATTTCTTTAATATTATCCTCTATTTTATCATTAATATCAATCATATAAGTTGAAATTCTTGGTGTCATTATATCAGTCGCAGTTAACTTATTGAACTTTAATACACTTTCCATCATCTTTTGTTTTTCTTCATCAATTGCACCATCTTCAACACCTGATTCAATTAGATATTTAATTTCATCAGTAGTAACTTTTTCTTCAGTGTTTTTATTTAAACCTGTAATTTTGGCTAGCAAATTACATGTTCCAGATAAAAATTTAACAAAAGGCGTAGTAATGATTTTCATTAAATTAATTGGATATGCAACTAACATTGCTGTTTTTTCAGGATTTGCAAGAGCTATTCTTTTTGGAAATAATTCACCAAATATTAATGTAAATAATGATAGAATAATGGTGATAATAACCATTGAAATAGTTTTGCCTGTTTCAAAATCTAATCCCCATCCAGCTAATAAAGTAGCTAGATCATCTGACATCCCTTCAGCTGCAACAGCACTTGAAAAGAATCCAGCTAAAGTAATACCTACTTGAATAGTCGATAAGAACTTTGTTTGATCCTTGTTCAATTTTTGAACCATTTTTGCTTTTTTATTGCCTTCATCAGCAAGTAAACTAATTTTTGATTTACTACAAGAAATTACTGCAAGTTCACTCATCGCTAAAAAAGCATTCACTAGTGTTAGCACTAGGACTAATAATAATTGCGGAAGTATATTTGCGTCCGCGTCCTCTTCACTTTCTTCCATTTAAATAAATTCTCCTTTTCTATATATATTCTAAATATGATTAATTATTATATCACAATTTATCATTTTTTTCAACTCATATAATATAAAAATCAACAACTTTATAAAAGTTGTTGATTAGTTAGTTTTTATTTTAATAAATTTTGATAATAATAAACTACAGTTGGTCCATAAGTATCTTCAATAAATTTTGCAACACTTTCTTGTCCTAATGCTTCAACTAAAACTTTAATCTTTTCAGAATCTTTATTATCTTCTCTTACACAAATTAAATTAGCACTTACAGCTGCAACTTCTTCTGATTCTCCTATAATTTTATACTCACTGGCACCTTTAGCTTGCCATGCTGTTAAAGCATAATTTCCAGGAATTACTGAATAACCACCTTCATTAACTTTTGCGGCTAATAAACCAGCATCTAAGCATTCAATAGTTACAAGATCAGATTCAATATTAGCCATTGGGTTTGAAGGATTAAATCCTTCCATATTATATGATGTAATTAAATTAGCATCTTTTAATAATATTAATGCTCTTTCAGCGTTCGATAAGTCGTTAATAATATTGATAGTTTTTCCTTCCCATGATTCTGGCTTAGCTTTTCCATATAAGTTTAATGGTTCATAGTGAATATTAGCAACGTTTAAAATCTTATAACCTTTTTGAGCAATTTCTTCTGCTAAATAATTAGCATGTTGAAAATAGTTTGCATCTAAATCTTTATCAGCTAATGCACTATTTGGAGTAACATAGTCTTTGTATACAAGAACATTTAATTTATAACCTTTTGATTCAACATAACTTTTTACAGCATCACTGTTTAAAATTTCAGCATGTGGTGTAGGAGTAGCTCCAACAGTAATTACAAACTCATCATTTCCACAAGCACCAAAAACTAAAGATAGCACTAAAACTGCTAATAATACAAATAATTTTTTCATAATAACCTCCGATATAATGTTTATTGTTTATTTTTATTTTTTGTTTTTTATTCTTTTGTCTAATTTTTTCGACATAATTAAACCTATTTCTTGAATAACTTGGACTAGAATAATTACAACAATGATACAAATCCACATAGCAAGTTTTTCTGTACCATAATATCCAAAAGTAAATCCTTGATCAATTAATCCACCTGCTCCAATATAACCAGCAAAACTTGTATATCCAAGTATAGAAACACTTGCTATTGCAAATCCAAGTAATAATGATGGTCTTGTTTCCACAAGAAAAACATGGAAAATTATATCTTTTACTGAAGCTCCCATCGATTTTGCGGCTTCAATTTCTCCACTAGGTATTTCAGCTAGTGATTGTTCTACGCTTCTGGCAATTAAACCAAAAGATGCTACAACAAGTGGAACTATCATAGTGTACCATCTACCAGACCATGCTCCCAATATAAAACGCGTAACGGGTTTTAATATGATTATTAATAGTAAGCATGGAATACTTCTCATTATATTTACAAATATTCCTAAAATCAAATTAACAGTTTTATTAGGCTTAATTCCATTTGCTGAAGTAATATTTAATATTATACCTATTGGTAGTCCAATTAAATATGCAACTATTATTGATATAGATGTCATTCCCAATGTTTGAAAAAAAGATCTTAAGATATCATTCCAAATCACTTGCTAACACCTCCTCATATTTGATTCCTTTGCTATTTAAGTAAGCGCAAAGTCTTTCTATATCTTCTTGATAATATGGCAATTTGAAAAGTATTTGTCCATATATTCTACCGTGGACTACTTTTGATTCTGCCATAACAATTGATACCAACATATTACATTCTTGAACTATATTTGTTATGATAGGTTCATCAACATTTCCATCAAAGATTAGCTTTATAAGTTTATCTTGTGATAAATCTGTTGATACTTTCCCTGAATATACAAGTTTCTTACCAATATCTGATTTAGGAGATAAGAATACTTCATTTACAAATCCATCTTCAACAATATGTGAATTATCGATAATAGCAACTTTATTACAAATAGATTCAATAACAGACATTTGATGAGAGATAATAATAATTGTCATATTAGTAGTCTTATTAATATCTTTTAATAATGATAATACAGATTCTGTAGTCGAAGGGTCCAAAGCTGATGTTGCTTCATCACAAAGTAAGATTTCTGGATCAGTCATAAGCGCTCTAGCAATTGCAACCCTTTGTTGTTGGCCACCTGATAATTGTGATGGATATGCTTTTAATTTATCACTTAACCCAACAAAATTTAGTAATTCTTTTGCTTTATTTACTGAATCTTTTATTTTATGAATTTTTGATGGAAATAAAACATTTTCTAAAACATTTTTTTGTTGAAGAAGATTGAATGATTGGAAAATCATTGCAACTTTAGAATAAAATGGTTTATTAAATTTAATTAGACTTCCATCAATTAATATTTCTCCTGAATCATATTTTTCTAATCCATTAATACATCTAACCAGTGTTGATTTTCCCGCACCAGACAATCCTAAAATACCATAAATGTCACCTTTTTCGATATTAAGAGAAACATTATCTAATACTACTTTTGTATCAAAAGATTTAGTTAAATTCTTGATTTCTAAATATGCCATTTCTTTATCCTTTCCGTAAGAAACAAAAAAATCGCCCCCTACATTCTTAATGTAAAGGACGAGTATAATCCCGTGTTACCACCTTTATTTATTATTACCTCACGATAATAACCTCTTCGAGTACACATTAAATTTATACTCTAGTGCTGTAACGTGCACACACGTCTTTGTCTAACAATTCAACAAAGCAACTCCAAGGCCATCTTCAATATTATCATCAATATCTACTTTCACCATATGTAGACTCTCTAAGAATGACTTTAATATCTACTCTTCTTTTCACTGTCTTTCAGATTAAAATATTATAATTTATTTTACTACATTTATATTATTATGTCAATTTTTTAT
>JAZNJG010000117.1:0-2707 GCA_045577945.1 Bacilli bacterium
CTTTTTTTCTTTTTTTGTCTCTGATCATTAAAAACATCTGAATCATTATTGCTGGTACTAATCCTAATCCATATGATAAAAGTATTTCCTTATCTGTTAATAATGATATATCAAATAGTGTTCTTAATGAAGGAATGAATAATAATGCATTAATTAAGACAAGTCCAAAAATTAGTGAAAATATTAATGTTTTATTAAACTTATATCCTTGTTTTCTTTGATAAAGAAGTGAAAATCTTCCCATACAATTAAAACTATAGAATAATCTAGCAACTGTAATTGTTACAAAAACCATTGTTCTTGCTTTATAGATATCATCTAAACCAATATAATAAGATATTATTGTGCAGATTGCAATTAATAATCCCTCTAAAATAATTCTTTTAGTTACTCTTTTTGATAATAATCCATTCTCTTTATTTCTAGGGTAATGAATTTCTCTATTACTTAAACCATTTTCTTCAATTCCTATTGCTATTGCTGGGAGACTATCATTAATTAAATTAATAAATAGCAAATGAACAGGTGCAAATGGTATTGGAAGATTTAAAAAAGTTGTATACAAAACCATAAAAATCCCCGCTATGTTCCCTGCAATTAAAAATAAAATAGTGTTTTGGATATTTTGATATACTTTTCTACCTCTAATTATTGCATTATTGATAGTTCCAATATTATCATCCATTAATATTACATCAGAAGCGTCTTTGGAAACATCTGTTCCATTTATCCCCATAGAAACTCCTACATCAGCTTTCTTTAAAGCCGGAGAATCATTTACCCCATCACCAATAAAAGCTACTTTATGACCTTTTTTTTGTAAAAGAGATACTATTCTGATCTTATCACTAGGTGAGACTCTTGCATAAATTGATACTTCTTCTACTTTGTTTAAAAGTTCTTCATCTGTCATTTTTTCTAGTTCAGGACCAGTTAGGTAATTTTTAGATGGTATTCCTATTTTGCTACCAATAGATGTAGCAGTTAAGGCATGATCTCCAGTAATCATTATAACCCTTGTATGATAGTCTTGACATAACTTTATTGACTCTACTACTCCTTCTTTAATAGGATCTGCTAAAAAAATTAATCCTAAGAATTTTAAATTATTTACATGTTTTAATAAAGTTTTATTACTAGTTATATTAGTATTTGTTAAATCTTTATATCCTAGTGCTAGTATTCTATAGCCTAGCAAACTATTTTCATTAATTATCTTTTTGATATTTTCTTTATTTGTAAATGACATTTCACATAAACCTAGGACTTTGTCACTACCACCCTTTACAAACATTATTTTTTTTCGATCAACTAAATTAACTGTTACTGCCATTTTATTAATTGAGGAAAAGGGTATTTCAAATAGTCTTTGATGTTTTTGTCTTATGTTTACGATGTCTACATTTGTTTTTTGAATGTATCTGATAATTGCTTCATCAGTGTTGACACTATTATTATTTAAATTATTAATATCTGAATCATTACATAGTATTAATCCTTTACCAAATATGCTATTGATATCAATGTTATTATATATTCTATCTTGATAGTAGAATTTCTCAACAGACATTTTATTGCTAGTTAAAGTTCCAGTTTTATCAGAGCATATTACATCCACACATCCTAGTGTTTCTATTGCTTTAATATCTTTAACAATTGCTTTTTCTCTTGCAAGTTTTTCTGTTGATATTGCTAAAACAATTGTTACAATTGTTTGCAAGGCTTCTGGAATCGCGGCAACAGCTAATGAAATAGCAAACATTAGAGAATCCATTGTGGAGATATTTTGATAGATCCCCATTATAAATACCAGAATACAAATTGTTAGTATTAATATTGCTAATTCCTTACTAAACTTATCAATACTTTTTTCTAGTGGACTCTTTTTCCTTTTAACACTTTGCATCATTTTGGCTATATTACCAATTTCCGTATTCATTCCCACACTATAAACGATTCCAGTAGCATTTCCTGATATTACTTTTGTTCCCCTAAATAGAATATTTTTTCTTTCACCTAGGCTGGTTTCACTTGATAAAACACTATTGTTTTTCTCTACAAGTGCGCTTTCACCAGTTAACATACTTTCATCAACTTCTAAACTGTTAAAAGTAATTATTCTCATATCAGCTGGAATAATATCTCCTGATTTTAAACAAACAATATCCCCTACAACTACATCATCAAAATTTATTTTTGTTTTTTTATTGTTGCGTATTACAGAAATATATAGTGATGACATTTTCTTTAAACTTTTAAGACTTTTTTCCGCTTTAAAATATTCAATAGTTCCTAAAATAGCATTTAATGTTATTACCACAATTATGACAATCGTATTTTCTACTCCGCCTGTGAAATATGATAATATAGATGCTAGAATTAATAAGATAACAAGAATATTTAAATATTGCTCAATAAATACTTCTAACACTGTTTTTCTTCTTTTTTCTTCAATTATGTTTTTCCCATATTTATTTTGATTTGTGTTTACTTGTTTATCATTTAAACCTTCTAAGCTTGAATTAAAGTATTTTAGTGATTCATCACAAGTCATCTTATAAATTCTATTTGCTAATTTATTATTAGAATACTTATTATTAAACTCGATATTAAATTTATTATTTATTTGTTTTTTATTAAAATCTTTCATAATACATTGTATTAATATAGATTCTTTTTTAGAATATTAATTGCTAAATTTTCCATT
>JAZNJG010000118.1:0-22027 GCA_045577945.1 Bacilli bacterium
ATTTGTTTTTTCTTGTAAAGAAGATACAAATACTGAAAAAGAAACTGATTTAAGTAAGATTTCTTATCAAATTAATGGTTTGTCTTCATATTCAAGCGAAAATGAAATAGATAATAAACTTAATGATTATGAAGAAATTAGTGTATTAACTAATTTTGATTATGATCCTTTTGTCTATGATGTTCATACTGAGATGAACTCAACATTAGAAGAAAATAAAGCAATAAAACATGAAAAAAGGTTAAAAGCTAAAGAGTATTATAGCAAATTAAACTCTCAGTATCTAAAACAATTAGATACTAATGGTTATAAAGGGGTATATGTATCTAATTATTTACCATGTGTAGAGTTTATTTATGACAGAGAATATTTTATTGATAATAAAGATGAAATACTATTAAACTTTTCATTATTTGATGATATTAATAAAGTCTATGTTTTAGGGGGAGAAAAAGATAATGAATATTTAACTGAGGTATTAGAAGATTCTACTGCTGTATCTTATATAAGGAGTGGATTATATCCAGGGACTGGAGTTAAAGTAGGAGTATTAGATGGCGGAATAGTAGATGTAGACCATATAGCTTTACAAAATATGAATATAGTTGTTAGGGATAGATTCTTTGTTTTTGAAACTGAATCAGAACATTCTACGATGATGGCTGCGGTTATCGCAAGTCCTGTAGATGGTTTTTGTGATGAAGCTAGTATTTATAGTGTAGAAGCTAGTGGATCATTTTCTGATGAATTTGACTGGCTTATAGAAAATGAAGTCGATGTAATAAATATAAGCTGCGGAGATGTTAATGATGAAGGTACATATAAAGCTAATTCCGCTTATGCAGATTATGTAGTTGATAATTATGATATATGTATAGTGGCTGCATCCGGAAATGAAACTGGTCAAGTATATAATGTAGCAAATCCAGGTATGGGTTATAATGTATTGACTGTTGGTTCTTATGATGGAAATGCACAACTCGCTGAATATACATGTTGCTTGGAAGATGAAACTCATACAGAAAAACCTAATCTAATTGTAAGAGGCACTAACATATCTTTGAATGGATTTCCTTCGTATTATAGTGGTACAAGTCTAGCTTGCGCTGCTATGTCGGGTTTTTGCACTTATCTAATTGATAGATTTCCTAATGTATTAAACGATATAGAAATACTATTGACAGGGGTAATGGCAGGCTGTTCACCAATTTTATTAAATGGAGGGACAATTGAACCTAACGGTATGTATGATACCACAGGCTGTGGGTTATTTAATCTGCCAAGAGCAATTGAAGCACTCACAAACTATAGGTCATATGTATGGTATAGAACAACACCATACACTCAGGAAACACTTGTTAAACAATTTGTTATTAGAATGGAAGAAAGAGAAACAGTTACGTTAGTTTTATATTGGAATGCCTACGCTACAGGTGATGAGGAAGAAACTCAACATGCCTTGTTTAGGATAAAGATTACTTCTCCTTTAAATGAAGTAATGGCTGATTTAGAAGCAGATAATGCAAATTATTATTATGTACGTATGGATGGATTGTATGCTGAAGGTGATTATTATGTTGATGTCACATTGATAGGTGGTGCAGCACATCCTAATAATGCAGAAAGGGTTACTGTTTGTTATAGCAGAGGATGGTAAAATGAAAATAATTGATGGCGATAAACCTAAAGTTGATAGGGAGATTAGTAATCTTATTGCAGAGATATATTCAGCAAAGTATGATGAAAATCCTGATAATAAGCTTAAATATTTATATGATCAATACTTAGAAGGTTTTAATAAATGTAAAGATAAATATGATAATTTTGAATCATATTTAATTGAAACAGTTACAAATTCTAGAGATGAAATTGTTTCTTTAATGATTTCAACAAAAGAATTTGGAAAAACTCCTGTTAATAAGTTTAATGAGTTTGCTTATTCAATGGAGGAGTTTAGAGGTGGCTTATATAAGGGATTTCCTCGAGATGATAGAAGGAAGAATGATAAAAATAAACTTCCTAATTATCGTGTTGTTGGAAATACCGTCAGGAAAGACACTGGATGTAGTGCCTTTCAGGAATATAAGATGAGAGTTAAACTTTGTACATTTGAAATGGTTAAGTTGAAAAACTCTCGTGTCAGACTTAACAGCCATACACTTGGTGTTGTTAATCGTAATTTTATCCTTGGTAAAACAAGTTACGAAAAGTACTTGTTAGAATTAGAAGAACTTAAACATAGAAAGAAATAATTATAGTCACTGTAAAGACTTTTGAATTTGATGTTTTGTATCATAGTAGTATTAGATACTATAAAATATGAAAAATTAAAAAATATTATTTATTTTCTTGGTTAAGAACTTTTAAAGAAACTTTCATTTTAATGTAATAATACTTTAATATAACCTACAAAAAATTAAAATACAAAACAAAAAAACAATAATTTCTATTATATTTTGAATAAATACTTGCAAATATTTAAATAAAGTATTATTACATTTTTTCCATTATTACTTATGAAATGGAAGTAATAATGTTAGTTGATTTTATGAGTATTAAGTGAATCTGGCCATTTCTTTACTTAATACCTGTTAACTAGGTAAAAGTTATGAAATCAACATGAGTAATTCATTCAGAAAAGGAGAGTGAAAAAAAGGGATAGGTAGCTATATATGCTATTTATCCCATTTAATTTTTATATTATTTAATTATTTTAAAAGTTGATTGCTTTTTTGCGTACTTTAATTGATTTTTATTTTAAATTGATGTATAATAAACATAACTATGGTTATTAATCAAAAAAAGAAAGGAACTTAATATAATGGGTTATGTAGTTTACAAATTTGAAATGCTTGAAAAGTTCTGTAATGAAGCTTTTCATAAAATTGGCTTCTCTGTAGAAGAAAGTAAGATTATTTCTGATGTTTTATTATTATCAGATTTATTTGGTATTGAATCTCATGGTATGCAAAGATTAGTTCGTTATCATAAAGGAATCGAAAAAGGTTTAATTAAACTTGATGCAAAACCAGAAGTTATTTTTGATACTCCTGTTTCTGCAGTTATCGATGCAAAAGATGGTATGGGACAATTAGTTGGTCACAAAGCAATGGAAATTGCTATTGAAAAGGCCAAACAAAGTGGTGTTGGTATTGTTACTGTTAAGAACTCTAACCACTATGGTATTGCTGGATACTATGCTAAGATGGCTAGTGATGCAGGCTTAATCGGATTTAGTGCTACAAATAGTGAAGCAATTATGGTTCCAACGTTTGGTCGTTTAGCAATGATTGGATCAAATCCAATTGCTATGGCAGCTCCTGCTGAACCTTATCCATTCTTCTTTGATGCTTCTACAACTGTTGTTACTAGAGGTAAACTTGAAATGTATAATAAGATGGACAAACCTTTACCTGAAGGTTGGGCTTTAGATAAAGATGGTCATGATTCAACTGATGCTCCAGATGTATTAAAGAACATCGTTGCTAAAAATGGTGGTGGAATTATGCCTTTAGGTGGATCAAAAGAACAATCTGGTAGCCATAAAGGTTATGGTTGGGGAATGGTTTGTGAATTCTTCTGTTCAATCCTTTCTCAAGGTTTAACTTCTAATAAAGTTAACCAAGGAAATAAGAGTGGTACATGCCATTCATTTATGGCAATTAACCCTGCATTCTTTGGAAGCCCTGAAGATATTAAAGCTCATTTCTCTACATTCTTAAAAGAATTAAGAGAAAGTCCAAAAGCAGAAGGACAAGAACGTATTTACACTCATGGTGAAAAAGAAGTTGCTGCCACAAAAGATAGAAAAGAAAATGGTATTCCAGTAAATGAAAATACTGTTGTTGAAATGATTGATTTTGCAAAATTCGTAGGAATTGATCCAAAAGAATACTTTGGTGATTTTGAAGTTAAGAACTCTAAGATGTTCAAAAATAATTACTAAAAATTAAGAGGTATATTAAAATGGCTGAAGAAAAGAAAATGACAATCGCTGAAGAAAGTTTAGCTTACCATTATGAAAAGAAAGGTAAGATTGAAGTTATCTCTAAATGTGAAATAAAAGATAAACATGATTTATCACTTGCTTATACTCCTGGTGTTGCTCAACCTTGTTTAGAAATTCAAAAAGATATTAATAAATCATTTGATTTAACTCGTAGATGGAATATGTGTGCTGTAATCACTGATGGTACTGCAGTATTAGGTTTAGGTGACATTGGTCCTGAAGCTGGTATGCCAGTTATGGAAGGTAAATGTGCATTATTTAAAGCTTTCGCTGATGTTGATGCATTCCCATTATGTATTAAGAGTAAAGATGTTGATGAAATCGTAAGAACTATTTATTTAATTTCAGGTAGCTTTGGTGGAATCAACTTAGAAGATATTGCAGCTCCAAGATGCTTTGAAATCGAAGCAAAATTAAAAGAAATCTGTGATATCCCAGTATTCCATGATGACCAACACGGAACTGCAATCGTTGTTGGTGCTGCAATGATGAATGCTGCTAAATGTGCTGGCAAAAAAGTTTCTGATTTAACAGTTGTAATCAATGGTGCTGGTGCTGCTGGTTGTGCAATTGGTAATTTCTTATTATCGCTTGGTATTAAAGACTTACTAATGGTTGACATTAATGGTATTTTAAATAGAGATGAAACATATGCTAACACTGCTCATAATGATATGGCAAGCAAAACTAATAAAGAAAACAGAAAAGGTAAACTTGCTGATGCCATGAAAGGTGCTGACGTATTTGTTGGGGTTTCACGTCCTCGTTTAGTTAATGAAGATATGATTAAATCAATGGCTGAAAAACCAATCGTATTTGCTATGGCAAATCCAGAACCTGAAATCTATCCAGATTTAGCAAAAGCTGCAGGTGCATTTATTGTGGGAACAGGAAGAAGTGACTTTCCTAACCAAATCAATAACGTTTTAGCATTCCCTGGAATCTTCAGAGGAGCATTTGATGTTCGTGCTAAAGATATTAATGATGAAATGCAAATCGCTGCAAGTAAAGCAATCGCTTCACTAGTTAGTGATGAAGAATTATCTCCTGAAAACATTATGCCTAAAGCATTTGATCCAAGAGTTGGTAAGACTGTTGCTAAAGCTGTTGCTGAAGCTGCTAGAAAATCAGGAGTTGCTAGAATATAATTTATAAATTAGATTATAATTATATTTATTAAATTATAAAAAATAATACAAGTGTATAATTATTTATACACTTGTTATATTATATAAATATATATAAAGCAAAATAGGAGAAGTATTTATATGTCAACTTATAAAATACCTTATTATAAAGATCATTTAACTTTAGAGCTTTCTGATGATAGAGTTGCGGGAGTATTAACTTCTAAAACAGAAGAATACAATCCAGGGCTATCACAAGAAGAACTAGTTAGAAATGCTTTAGCTAACCCAGTTGCTTCTAAAAAATTAGAAGAACTAGTTTTAGGAAAAAAACATGTGGTAATTATTTCTAGTGACCACACAAGACCAGTTCCTAGTCATATAACTATGCCAATCTTACTTGAAACAATTAGAAAAGCTAATAGTGATATTAAAATATCTATTTTAATTGCTACAGGTATGCATAGACCAACTACCCATGAAGAATTAGTTAATAAATACGGGGAAGAAATTGTTAAAAATGAAAACATTGTTATACATAATGCTTACTTAGATGAAGAAATGACATTTAAAGGCATTTTACCTTCTGGTGGAGAATTATGGATAAATAAACTTGTTGATGAAGCTGATTTATTAATTTCTGAAGGATTTATCGAACCACATTTCTTTGCGGGATTTAGTGGAGGAAGAAAATCAGTTCTTCCAGGAATAGCTAGCAAAAAAACAGTATTATGGAATCATAACGCTAAATTCATTGCTTCACCTTTCTCTCGTGCTGGAAGCATTGATGAAAACCCAATCCACAAAGATATGTTATTTGCTGCAAAAACTGCAGGTTTAGCATTCATTTTAAATGTTGTAATTAATAGTGAAAAGAAAATCATTGCTGCTTATTCTGGAGATGTAGAACTAGCTCATAAAGAAGGAAGAGAATTCGTCGCAAGTTTAGCTCAAGTTAAACCAGTATACTCTGATATTGTTATCACATCAAATGGAGGATATCCATTAGATCAAAACATGTATCAAACTGTAAAAGGATTATCTGCCGGTGAAGCTAGTGTAAACCAAAACGGTGTAATTATAATTGCAGCTTCATGCGTTGATGGACATGGTGGAGAATTCTTCTATAAACTTATTGCTGAAAGTAAAGACGCTAAAGAAGCTAACGATAAACTAAATGGAGTAGAACCATCAGATACTGAATTTGACCAATGGGAAGCTCAAGTATTAGCAAGAATTCTTTGCAAAGCAAATGTTATAGTTGTATCAAAAGATTGTGATCCAAAACTATTTACTGATATGCATATGATGCATGCATATACAATAGAAGAAGCTATCGAAAAAGCAGAAAAACTTGTTGGTAAAAAACAAATCACATTAATTCCTGATGGAATAGCTGTTATTGTTAAATAATATAAATATAAAAATTAAAACCCTTACTTGAATACTCGTAAGGGTTTATTTTTATATCATAATAATTATTTTATAACACCAACAATTGCATTCCAAGCATCTGGGAAGAATTGAAATATTATTACTATAGCAACTAAAACAAAGAATATAATTCTAATTAACCAACCTCTTTTAATAGTAGCTTCATAGCCAGTAACAATGATTAATGCTAGTCCAGAATACGTTTTACATATGTTCAAAATGTTTAAAATCTTAGGGTCAGTTACAAACTCAAATACACCATTAACACAAATAAATGCTAAAGTTAAAATAGCTAGAAATGCTAAAACTTCACCAACAACATCAGCAACATTTGATAGTTTTTTTCTTCCTTCTTTATCCATTTATATTACCTCCAATAGATAATTTAATGTTATCAAAATATGACAAATATGTCAATAATATTTATTATATTTTTATATTAATAGTTAGGAAATAATCATTAATTAACAAAACAAAATTTCCATAAAATACCATTGCAAATTATTAATTTTATACCCAAATTTTGACAAATTAACTAAAAAAACTTAAAAAAGATTAAAAAATATCTTTTTTTATATTTACATTGAATTGAAAAAGTGGTATAATATACCCGTAAATAAGCCTTCTTTTCCTACTGTTTTTGTATGAAAAGTTGTTAATTTTTTGAAAATAAATACTGGTTTTACTATGTTATTTTTAAGTATATTGATTTTATACTCATTAGAATGTACTAAAACTGGTATTATTTTCATAAGATTAAACTGTACTATTTACAAAAAATCAAATAAGAAATATGTTTATTCTTATATTTTATGAAAGGAGAAATCTATGAACGAAAGACCTAATAACGAAGAAAACGTAGAAATTCAAGAAGAAGTTTCAGAAAAACCTAGTTTTAAGGAATTAATGTTTAAAGAAGTTTCTACTCTTATTGGTGGTATTCTTATTGGTGGTACTGCTGCAATATTCTTATTGATATTGTTAATTATTGCTCTTTGCAAATAATTAAATTAGATTAGTAAGAATTAGAATACTAAGTACTATTTAAGTTAATATAATATTAATTTAAATATTCCGTGTTCAAAAGTATATTTTAAACATATGATTTAAGGTTAAAATTAATATATGTTTAGGCTTATTAAGTCTTTGCATATTTAATATATTGTTACTAATTTACTAGGTAAATTTAATGCTGATTTTAAATTATTGTTTACTAATTTTGAATAACTTAATTAATAACTTAATTGAATAACTTTAATTTATGAAAGGAGATGTGAACTATGTTTTGGATTATTCTATATAGCGTAATATCTATCATTGTTGCGCGTTATTTAGAAAAACATATGAAAGTTGCTGCAATCTTCCACAGCATCTTGTTTGTATTCTTAACAACATTCTTACTATTCATGTCTAATAATCCTTTCATAGATCGAGCTTTGGAGAATATTGTTGGAGAAACATATTTTGAAGGTTTCAAAGAATCTTTATTCGCAAAGTATCGTATTTATTCTAGTGAATTTAGTGTATTTATTATCCTTGAAATGATTTTATTGTTCTTGAGTATTATTGTACTAGTTGTTACTGCTACTAAAGTGGCAAAAACAGTCTATGAAGACATGAAACAGTACAAAGTAATTTTCAAACCAATGAGAATTGCTAAGATACAAATACGGGGAACAAGGCACCATGCCAGAAGAATATATTTACAATTTTGTAGATTATTAAATTGAGAAAGTTTAACCACTTTAGTTAAACTAGGAAATAAATGTTTAGGATTATGATTTATATGAAATAATAAGGGAAGAAACAATATAAAAATTAGATATAATATTTTATTATTTAACATTGTCATATGAATAAGCATAGAATATAAATATATAACTATTATTAAGAAAAAGGAGAAAATTTAAATGAAAAATAACAAAAAAGCTTTCACAATCGTTGAGCTTGTTATCGTAATTGCGGTTATCGCAATTTTGGCTGCTGTGTTGATTCCAACATTCTCTAGTTTAATTGAAAAAGCAAATATCAATTCTGATACTGCTGCTGTAAAACAAATGAATACTTATTTAAGTGCTGATGAACAAATTAGCGGAAAAGCTAGTTCATGGCAAGATGCTGTTAAAATTTTAAGTAAATCTAACTTAGATGCTGAAAACTATAAAGCATTATCTGCTGATCACTATTTAGTATATGACTCTTCATTAAATAGAGTTTTATACGTACGTGCTGAAGATAAAGCCGTTGTTTATCCAGAAGAATACTCTAATGTTAAAGATGGTAGCGATTTTGAAGCTAACTATGGTAATTGGACTACATTAGAAGGTAAAATGGTTGCTGATGACTCTTGGAGAAATAAAACTCAAGATTTAACTTCTTCAGTTACTAAAGCTGATGGATCTTTAGAATTCACTTTTGGTGATGTTGTTGTTTCTGGTAAAGAAGATCAATTATCATCTACTTTAACTAATGAAGTTAAAGAAAGTATTGGTTATGTTCCATACTTTGGCGATAACAATGTTGCTGCTAACTTATCTGCAGTTGCATTCAAAAACGATGCATCAATCAAATCTGGTCAAGCTACATTTGGTGATTACACAATCGCTAAACTTGATACTGCTGACAAATTAACTGACTTCGCTGCTTACATTGAAAAAAATAACAATGGTGAAAACCACACTTTAATCATTACTGAAGACCTTGATTTACGTTCAACTGAATGGAAACCATTAAACAACTATCATGGTTCTTTAGATGGTAAAATTACAACTGCTGAAGGCGAAAAATCAGCTGTTATTTCTAACTTAAAGATGACTGATGCTACTGCTGAAGTTACATTATTCATTGGTGGTGAACCTGATGGTGGTAATACATATTATGGTTTCATTTCTGTATTCTCAGGAAATTATTTTGGAAATGTAACATTTGAAAATGTTGAAATTTCTAAACCTGGTATTAATACTCAAGATGAAATGTACAAAAACACTGGTATCGTTCCTGATGGTCACATGACTGCAGCTGTTATTGGTAACGTAAGTAACTACTACAACCAAGATATGTTAATCGAAAACGTAGTTCTTGAAAGTGGTAATGTTAAAGGTTTATCACGTGTTGGTGGTTTATTCGGTAATGTTGGTTTAACTAAATATGCTGGTAAAGACAATATGACTGAAGGCGAAATTAAATTCGTAAATTGTATTAATAAAGCTAATGTTTCATCAGAAGCTTCTGTAAAAACTGGATATGGTGAAGCTGGTGGTATCATCGGCCGTATCCACAGAATTACTGGTGGATCAGTTGTATTAGAAAACTGTGAAAACTATGGAAATGTTACTTCAGTTTATGCTGGTGGATTAATCGGTATTAACTCTTGTAAAATTCCTCTAACATTAGACAACTGCAAAAACTATGGAGCTGTTAAGGGTGAATATTTAACAGTTGTAACAACTGCTGCTCAACATTCAGCATTATATGCTGGTGGATTAATTGGTAAGCAAGAACCTGCATTATCTTATTTAACAATCTTTAATAACTGTGTTTCTGAAGCAAACTTAGTTTCTATTGATGCTAAAGGTGCTAATGTAACTACTAAATCTGGACAATATGTAGGAACTGCTCCTGAATATGTTTTAGTAGAAAAAGCTGCTGAATAATCCCCATTTAAAAATTTAAAAAAATGGAAAAGGAAAATATAATGACTAAAAAATTAAATAATAAAGGTTTTACAATCGTAGAACTTGTAATCGTAATCGCTGTTATCGCAATTTTATCTGCGGTATTAATTCCAACATTCTCAAATGTTATTGAAAATGCAAAATCAACTGCAAACTTACAAGAAGCTAAAAATGAATTAGACTCATATGTAGCATTCATGGCTGCAAAAGGTCAAACTTTAAATGATGGTGTTGTATTCGTTGTTGAAGATAATGATGGAACTGAATTAGCTTATTATGCATACTACAAAGGTGGTTTACATGAATTCTCTAAATCAGATATAACAAAAATTCAAAATACTAATTTAGGTAATAAAGATTATTCAGTATCAATTAATTCTAACAGTACACCTTGTTCACATGAAATATCTAAATTCACAAACTCTTCTTTAGCTGTTGATGGTAAATTATATGTTAACCCAAGTAAAACAGATGATGGTTATTATACTGTTGTATTTGCTTATAATGAAGTAACTCCTGTTACTGGCGAAAATAATGCTATTACTGGATATAATATAAATGAAGCCAAAAAAGTAGATGTTCAAAATGATGATGGTTCATTAAATGTTAAAATCTATGCTGGTAGACTTGTTAAATTAGGTGTAGTTACTCCAGAAATTAATGGTGGAACTGAATCTGGAACAGGTGAATAAGAAAAATAATTAAAAACTAAATAAACAATAATACGGGGGTAACTCTATGAGGCTAAATTCTAAGAGAACAAGCCAACGAGGGGTTACCCTCGTTGAACTTGTTATAGTGCTTGCACTACTAATTGTTATAACTGTATTGATTATCTCTTTAACTACTGCACTTAATGGTTTAGTTAGAGTTAATCAAAGATTATATGATAATATCGAAAATCTTACAATTACAAGAAGATACGTTGAAAATTGGTTCTATTCTTTTGATGAAAAAGATAATGTTTATGAAATAAGAAATAATGATGAGTTAGTCATCATTTGTGATAATAGTGAGTATAAGATTTGGGTGGATAGTTCTGTTCTTTATGTTGAATATCCAGATGATAATCAACAAGACAATTTAGGTTCAGAACTTGATGATGAACAAAATTCTAATGGATTTGAGTTCGAGGGGCTAATAGATATTGAATTTGAAAATTACGATGAAACTCGTTTATATAAATGTTTGATTACATATGAATCAGACGGAGAAAATAAAGAATTTTCTTTTATCTTAGGTAGAAGAAGTTAGGAGGATTTTCTTGGAAGAAAAACAAATTAATCAAAAAGAGAAAAGTGTTTTTTTAAGTAAACTAACTAATATGTTTACTTTTATTGGTAAAAATACTCCTGTATATATTATTAGTATTGATGTTAATAAAAAAATGATTAATATTCTTAATATGATGGGGAAAGATATTTCTACCGCTACGATTACAAAATATCCATATAAAACTAGATCATTTGATCAAGAGTTCTATGAAAATTTTAATAAAATTTTAGAAAAGTTTTTACTTGATAAACCATCAAATCAATCAAGTGCATCTTTTTTGGTTTTACCTAATGAGTGTATATCTATTGAAATGATTAATATTCCTACTGTTTCTAAAGTTAAAATGAATAGTTCATTAAATATTAATTTGGATTCGGCTTATAAGAATAATAAAGATTTAATCATTAATGATCAAGTAATGTTTTCTAACAAACAATATACAACATATCAAGTTGTTGCTTTACAAAAAAATATATTGGCTCAAATGTATTCTTGTTTAGCTGCTAGTAAGTTATTTTCTAAATCTACAACTTATAATTCTAATGCTTTATTAAATTCTGTTTTTGCTTTAAAAGGTAAGAATAAAGGACATAGTTTTATTTTTGTTGATATTAAGAAAGATTGTACATATTTTGCTGTTTCATATAAAGGTAAAACTGTTGGTTATTATTATTTACAATTTGGATATTCTATTTTAGAATCTAAAAAATTAGTTTATGAAAATATGCTTTCAGATCATGATTTGGCTGAAATAACAGTTTTAAATGCTAAGGAAAAAGCTAAATCTAAGCAATTAACAGTTATTGAAGATCATGATGATGAAGATGCTGATAAACCTGTTGAAAACAATGAAAATAACGCTAAGGTTTTGGGTAAGAAAATGCCTAAAAAGTTACCTAAGTTTATGCAAAGACCTGCACCAGAAACTGATGAGGATTTGACATATGAAAACTTCCGTATCTTTATGAAATGGATTATGCTAGTTTGTGATAATCTAGTTAGAAATAATCAAGCTTTAGTTATGGACTATGCATTAATAAATATGCCAAAAGAATATAATTTTGTTTTAGAAAAAGCAAATAATGAAGTTCTTGAAGAAGATAAAACTGATAAGAATTCATTTAAATATATTGCTTTTAATGAAGATTTAGATCTTTCAAATGATATTCTTGAAAACTTAGAATTATTAGGAGCAATATATTCAAATTATAATAAGAACCATTCGTTCTAGGTGGTTATATGAAATTATTAGGTAGAAAAGGTATAACACTTGTTGAGACTATTATTGCAATGACATTGCTTGTTATCATTACATCATCTGCTTTAACTATTTCTTTATCCTCTACAAAGATTACTAGTAATTCTTATTTGAGATTTAATGCGGTTAATATGACAAATGATATAATTGAGATTTTTCAAGATTCAGAAGATGAACAAGAATTTATTGATTTTATTAATCTAATTTATAATGTTGATATTAAACGAAACATTAATGGCTCAATATATTTTACATATGAAAATGTATTATACAATGTATTCCCATCCGGTAGGATTATTTTAATTGAATGTACAAGTAAAGATAAAGAACATACTTATTATGAATATAATTATGTGAAAGGAGAAAAATAGCATGAAGTTTTCTCTTTTTAAAATATTAAATAAAAAAGGTATAGCTATTGAATTGGTAATAACTGCTACAGTGATTGTTTTTGCATTATGTTCTTTAATGGCTGCTTATGGTATAAAGAGTATTAATATGTCAGTTTTTGAATCATCTAATATAGAAGAAAGATTATATTTAGATCGTATTGGTGATGATTATTTAGGATATTTAAATAAATTTAGTAAAACATTTGATTATAATAAATATTATTATGAGGTTAATAATTCTCGTACATACTATACATTAGAAACAAAAAGATATGATGAACCTGGTAATGAATATATTATTGTTAAAGACAGAGAAAAAGTTGTATTGAATATTGAGTTTTCATACGATGAAGTTAATAAAAAATACGATGTAATAAAATGGATTTATGGAGAATAAAAATGGGTGATTATATTTATATCGTGGCTTTGGTTTTAGCTGGAGTCCTTGGATTATGTGTTGGTAGTTTTCTAAATGTTGTAATTTATAGACTTCCAAATGGAATGAATTTAGCGAAACCTGCTTCACATTGTCCTAAATGTAAAAATGAAATTAAATGGTATGATAATATACCAGTATTATCTTATATTATACTAAGAGGTAAATGTAGACATTGTAAAACACATATAACTTTTAGATATACATTAGTTGAATTACTAAATGCTTGTTTATGGGTAGCAAGTGTAGCACTATTTTGGCCTGATGGTTTATATGCTGGTGGTAATGTTGCTTATGCTATTTTATCTTGTATAGTATGTTCTGTTTTAATTTGTATGTTCTTTATTGACTTAGAACATATGATAATTCCTGATAGTTTACAACTTGTTTTATTAGGATGTGCTATAGGTATGATATTCTGTGATTGGGATTATGATAATACATGGTTAGTCAAGTTGTTTGGACTATTCTGTTGTGCTGGATTCTTCTTTATTGTTCACTATGCTTCATTAGTAATCTTTAAAAAAGAAGCTTTAGGTGGAGGAGATGTTAAACTATTCTCAATTTTAGGATTATTATTAGGTTTTACAAATGCAATATTAACAATTATTATTGCTTGTATAACAGCTAGTATTGTATTACTTTCTGTTAGAAGTGCTAAAAATCATAAGAAAAATAAAGAATATCCTTTTGCACCATTTATTGTAATAGGGGCTATAATATCTTTATTCTTTGGTTATTATATAGTTCAAGGATATTTAGAATTAATTGCGTAATAAATATTATATAAATATATTTTAAGGAGGTGACTTTTGTGAAGAAGTATAAATATGAAGCTGTAAATCTTGCTAAGAAGAAGTTTACTGGTACATATCTTGCTGAAAATGAGCGTCAATTAGCTCAAGAATTAGCTAAACAAAATCTTTATTTAATTAGTGCAAAAGTCACAACTGACTCTCCAGCCACAAGTTTTATCAACCTTGGTAATAAAGTTAAAATGAATGACTTAACAACATTCTGTAGACAATTCGCTATTATGTCTAACTCAGGAATGTCAATTGTTCAGACACTAGATGTTTTAAAAGCTCAGGATTATGATAAATTCTTTAAACAGCTTCTTGCTGATATTCACGAAGATGTTAAATCAGGTATTATGTTATCTGATGCTTTAAATAAACATAAAAAAGTATTCCCTAATTTCTTTAAAAGTATGATTAAGGTAGGGGAAGCCAGTGGAAAGCTAGAAATAGTTATGAACTCACTTGCTGACTATTATGAGTCTGATGCAGCTTTAAGAAAAAAGACAAAAGGAGCTATGGCATATCCTTTAATGCTTTTATTAATGACTATTGCAATTACAATTTTGATGATGCTATTCGTTGTCCCTACATTTAAAGAGACACTTTCTGAAATGGATGTTGAGATGCCTGGTCTTACTAGAGCAATATCTGATCTAAGTGATTATTTAGTCGCTAATTGGAAAAAGATATTAATTATCGTTGTAAGTGTTATTGTTCTTATTAAAATTGTTGGTATGACAAAAAAGGGAAGATATTTATACGATACACTTGCTCTTAAAATACCTTTATTTAAAGGTATTAATATTGCTCGTATAACTGCTCGTTTTGCTAGAGGATTTGGTTTGTTACTATCTAGTGGTATGGATATAATTGAAGCAATGGAAGAAATCTCAATTATCTTAGGAAATAAGAATATTGAAGCTCGTTTTAAACAAGCTACTGAAGATGTTAGACAGGGTATGAGTTTAACAATGGCTTTTGAATCATATAAATTGTTCCCTGAAATCTTAATACAAATGATTTCAGTTGGTGAAAGAACTGCTTCTTTAGAAGAAGTATTAGAAAGATCTTGTGGATTCTTCGATGAACAAGCTGAGAGTGCTTTAAAAGCATTCACATCAGCTATTCAACCTGCGATGCTTTTAATCATGGGTGGTGTTGTTGGTACATTATTTATTGCTATTTACGCACCAATGTTATCAATTATGACAACAGTTGGAGGTTAATAAGAGGTATTTTATGAATTTAAATTATGATATTTTACAATACTTCGTAATGAAGAAGATTGTTAAGAGAAAGGATTTTGATTTTATCCTTTCGGAATTAGATAGATTAAATATGCCACCAGAACAATATTTGTGCTTAAAAGAGTACTGTAATGAAGCTGTAGCATATGAAGTTTTAGCTGATTATTACAATATTCCATTTGTTGAAGTAGATATGTTAGAAATAGATGAAAATCTTTCTTCACAATTCACATATGAATTTATGAAGAGGAATAAATTTATACCAGTAACAGTTGATAAAAATGGAGTTTTATTAATTGCTACAGGAGCAATTTTAAACCCTAATATGTTATCAAGTATTTCAATTATTTTTAATGGTAAAGTTGATTATGTGTTGGTTCCACCATCACAAATCGATAGATACATAGATTCTATTGTTGCGGTTATTCAAACTAGTGCTGCATTACTAGATTTAAATAATGCCAAAGATGAAGAAATATTTAAAAAAGCTCAATCATTTACTAATATTAACTCTCTAAACAGAGATGAAGAAGTTATCAATAACCCTTCTGTTAGATTAGTAGATTCAATTATAAAAGAAGCTATTCCATATAGAGCCAGTGATATTCATATTGAACCATTTGAGAAGGTTATTAAAGTTAGATATCGTATAGATGGTGACTTACAAGCTCGTGCTGATATTCCTATTGAATCTTATGCAGCAATTTGTGCTCGTATTAAGATTATGTCAGGAATGAACATTGCGGAAAGAAGAAGCCCTCAAGATGGTCGTATTAATATGATCGTAGGTGGTAAGGAATATGACTTCCGTGTATCATGTTTACCAACAATTTTTGGTGAAAAATTCGTTATTCGTATTCTTGATAAAACATCATTTAACTTTACAAGATATGATTTAGGTTTCACTGATAATGAAAATAAATTAGTAGATAAAATTTTAGCTCATCCTCATGGAATTGTTTTACTAACAGGTCCAACAGGATCTGGTAAATCTACTACTTTATATTCATTCTTAAAAGAAGTAAATAAACCTGATGTTAATATCGTTACTGTAGAAGACCCAGTCGAATATACATTAATGGGTGTTAACCAAACACAAGTTAACACAAAAGCAAATATGACATTTGCTAATGCCTTACGTTCGATTTTACGTCAGGACCCGGACATCATAATGATTGGGGAAATTCGTGACGAGGAAACTGCCCAAATAGCTATTCGTTCAGCTATTACAGGTCACTTAGTTTTCTCTACACTACATACAAACGATGCACCAGGTGCAGTAATAAGACTTGAAGATATGGGTGTTCCTGATTACCTTGTAAGTGATGCCCTTGTAGGGGTTATCGCTCAAAGACTTGTAAAAAGACTATGCCCAGCATGTAAGAAAAGAGGTAAAACTAATGCCAAAGAAATGGAAATACTTGGCATTGATGAACCAGTTAATATATTCAGACCTCAAGGATGTCAATTCTGTAACAACACAGGTTATAAAGGAAGAATTGCTGTTCATGAAGTTATGTATGTAAATGAAGAAATTAAAGCATTAATTGTAGCAGATAAAACAATTGAAAAAGTTAGAGCATTAGCTAAAGAATCTGGAATGGTTCCTCTATGGAACGCATGTCGTGACATTGTCTTTAGCGGCATTACATCTTTACAAGAATTAATGACTTTAAATGAAGAGTAATTTAGGAGGGAAATTATGGCACTTCAACATTTTTATTCGCGTGTTCCAGCTAGATTAAGCATGTATGAAAGAACAGATTCATTTGATACTTTCATTAAATCTAGTATGATAGATGAAAAATTTATAAAGGATAATCTATTACCTTTATGTGTTATGAAACTATCAGCTAATGAGATGAATCTAATTAGAGATGGTAAATTTACTACTGCTTACGCTCAATATACAAGTAAAAATGGAGAAACACTTATTCAAAGTGTTATTAGCTATATTCCTCTAGATTTTACTGGTGAGCGAAGTTCATATATGGTTCACTCACTAATTTATAATGATGAAGAAAAATCAAAAATTCTATCATCTAATAAATATAGTTTGTTAAACAAAAAACTATTCAAAACTAATATTGATGAATTTGATATTACAAATAAGAATGGAAAACCAATTGAAGATGCTGAAGAAGTAGTAGTTACTTCAGAAAAATATGATTCTCCTGAACAATTTGCTACAAAATACTCTCCAACAATTGTAAAAAGATTTATTTACGCTTTATTACAATCTGCAACTCCAAAAGGTAAAAATGTATACATTACTTTAAATGTTAACATTTCAGAATTATCTGATCATGCTTTAAAGTTTATCAATTCAATTACTCAAATCTTTCCATATCATGTTAGAAATAAAATGTCATTTATTACATTCCTAACTGATCCAAAAAGATATGATAACTTAATCAGAATAAAATTTATGCCAAAAGAATTTATGAATATTCAAATTGGTAAATCATACCAATTTGATATGACATCAAAACTTCTTGATGGCATTAGAGACGAAGAATACAAATCTCATGAAGTTATTATCGATTTCTTATATGAATTATTAACTGATGATAAACTAAGAGAGAAATTCCATGGATTCTATGATCATATAGTATCTCAAAATACAAAACTTAGTACTTTAGATATAAAAGATTTCACAAATGTTGTTTTACTATTTAGACAAAGCTGTGGAAAATACGATGAAAAATTTGTAATTCCAGAAGATAAAGATGTTCTAAATTTATTAAATGTTTATGATTCTTATAAACAATATCTAAAAGAAAAAGATAAATGTGAAATTCTAAATTGTATCCAAAGATATGCTAAAGCTAGAATAATCATCCCTCCTCAAATCTTTGCTAAGATATCTAAAATATATCAAGGAGAAGAACCAAAAGTTAAAACATCAGTTATGGCAAATATCTTAGAATTAATTCATACTGATGCAATGAGGGAAAAACTATTTAGTTTTATTAAATCAAATTATAGTAAAGAAACACAAAAAAATAGAAGTATTATAAGTGAAGATTTATCCAGAGTTTTCTATGGTGGATTTATTCAATCACAAATATTAGGTTTATTTAGCCAATACTTTGAAGATGAAACTCCTCAAACTAAAACAATAATATTAGAAAGATTACTATTAGCCATTAGAACTCAATCTATTCAAGATAAAATATTAGAATTCTTAGATAAATACTATGAAGCATTTACTCCAAATCAAAAAGAAAGAGTTTATAAAACTTTCTATGAAATGATTCCTGAAAATGATAATTTAACTAAAAAGATTCTTAACTTTATCAATAATCATTTTGATCTTGAAGGTAATAGCTATAAGAAAAAAATTGACGCAAGTATTACAGAATTAATCGAAATTGATGATAAAAAGAAAACAAGATTCCTATGTGATTTAGTTATTTCATTAAAAGGTAGATTAGAGGGAATTGTAATTAATAAAGTATTTACTATTTGGAGTTCTAAAGCTATCTACTCAAGATATCTAGAATCACTAACTACTCAAAACGCTGAAGAAATAGCGGAATCATTAGTTAAAGCATGGACTTATGGTTATGAAATGACATCAGGTTCATCTAAAAAACTACTTGATAAAGCTGTTGAAGCTTTAAATACTATTAAAGGATTAAAACTATATACAATAATTGATTTCGATGAGAAACTTAAAGCAACAATTATGAACCCTGATTATCGTAAATTAAATGAAATACCAGAGGATTATAATGCAAATATAGAAACATTCTATAATAATATCAAAAAAGCTTTTATCAATAATTTTGTATGTGATCACTTACTAGATGCTTTCAATCAAAAACTAAGAAAAGATGGTATCGATTACATATTTGAATATGCTGAAACAAATACTTATATTAAAGAATGCGATAGTTATAATTATATCTGCGATATGAAGAAGATTATTTCTAATATCAAAGAAAATAATTGTTTAGAATCATTTGTTTTAATAACTAACACAAGTTATACAAAACAAATCTATACATCAATGCTAGAACCATTCTCTTCAATTATCAATGATTTAGAAGATAAATATTATGCAAATTTTGAATCTTTTAGAGCTGCAGTTATAATTGGAGCCTTGAAAAATTACTTTAAGTATGGTAAAATAAATTTGGTTGAATTATTTACATATTTATTAGAAAAGAGAAAAGCATATTTAGTTGCAAACAGAAATACAATTAAAGAACTAAGTAAATCTGATGTTAACTTTAATTCATTATCTGCATATTGGGCTTATGAACAACTAATAAAATTCGTTGAAGAATATTATAATTTATTAGAAAACAACAAAGAAACAGCATATAATGATGAGGAAACAGGTTTAGAAAAAGTTATCAATAAGTGCTTACCACTTTTAGATAAAGATGCAAAGAAGAAGTTTACCCAATTTAATTTACAATACAAGACAATTAATTCTGATTTATTTGAATATATTGATAATGCTTTTACAAAGTATAATAATGCAAATAAAAAAGGATTCTTTGCTAAACTATTTGGAAAAAAATAATTAGGAGGATAATATGAGTAATATGAGTAAATTATTTAAATTATTTAGCTTTGTAATGGTTTTATGTGCTATGTTCATCCTTGTTGGTTGCGAATCAATTAATGGACCAGAAGGAAAATACACATATAGAGAAAACAGAATGGAAAAATACTCTTTAGTATTCGAAGATGATAAAGTTACTATTAATATTGATGGTGACTCAAAAGGTTCTTTTGATTATGAATATGTTAAAGATGAAACAGATAAAAATAAAGGTACTGTAACAATTGATAGTTTTGATTATCCTTGGGTTTTAACATTTGATTATGAAGAAAAGAAATTAAGTGGAAAAATCTTTAATGATGGATTTATTTATCATTTCACTAAAATTTTAAATTAGTAAAAAAATAACATCTTAGGAAAGCCTAAGATGTTTTTATTTTTATCTTCATTATATTAATTTAGCAACAGTATCATATCCTAATACATCAATTATTTCCACTTCAATAATTGATCCAATTTCAAGATTACCTTTAACATAAATATATCCATCAGCATCATCTGGAGCCTCTGCATAACTTCTTGTCATGTACATTTGCTTCTTAGTATCATATCCATCAACAATTACTTTATACTTTTTACCAATTCTAGATTCATTAAACTTTTTAGCAATTTGTTCTTGAATAGCCATTAAAGTATTATATCTAGTATTTTTTATTTCTTCAGATACTTTATTTGGTAAAGTATATCCTTTTGTGTCTTCTTCGTCAGAATAAGTGAAAGCCCCCATTCTTTCAAATTTTAGTTCTTTAGTTTTTTCACATAAGAATAAGAAGTCTTCATCTGTTTCTCCTGGAAAACCTACGATTAATGTTGTTCTAATAATTGCATCAGAAAACATATTTCTTATTTTATTTATTAAACTTGTAATTAATTCAATTGATCCTCTACGATTCATTAGTTTTAATTGTGAGTTAGAGGCATGTTGAATTGGAATATCAAAGTATTTTGCTATTTTATCATATTTTTTAAAGACTTCAAGTAACTCATCAGTTATTTCATCTGGATACATATAAAGCACTCTTATTGATTCAAATAGGTCTTTTTTGGCAATTTCTTCTAATAGGCTTGCAAACGTGACATCTTTTAAATCAATTCCATATTTTGTTGTGTCTTGGGAAATAATTGTTAATTCTTTTATTCCTTTTTTAGCTAAATATTCACATTCATTTAGAATATCAGCTATTTCACGACTTTTATATTTTCCTCTAATTAATGGTATAGCACAATAGCTACATTTATTATCACAACCATCACCGATTCTTAGATATGCTTTGTAATTTCCAGTTGAGATTATTCTATTTGTATATGATAGTTTGTAACTAACATTTTTGTTTGTTAGTTTCATAAAGATATCATCAAGCTTGTCATAATCTCTTATTGGGATGTAATAATCAACTTCTGGGATTTCTTGTTTTAAGACATCTAGATATCTTTGTACTAAACATCCAATAACTATAATTATTAGATTAGGATTATCATATTTATATTCAATAATTTCCATAATTGTATTTATTGATTCCTCTTTAGCACTTTCGATAAACCCGCAAGTGTTGATGCAGATAATATCTGCAGAATTAATTTTTGTTGTTAGGGTTAGATCATATTTTTCGCATAAGCCTAAAAATAGTTCACTATCAACTAAGTTTTTAGCACAACCAAGTGAAATAATCCCTAATTTCTTATTTTTCTTATTTATCATAAAATCAACCTCTTATAGAGAATTATACAATATTTTACTCTTAAAGTCAAATAAACATTTTATAAATCATTTATTGATATATAACAATATAATTATA
>JAZNJG010000119.1:0-5210 GCA_045577945.1 Bacilli bacterium
TATAATGATTATCAAACATTAGAGGATAATTATAAACTAATGGAAAAGTATAATTCTTTAGTAAAGATAATAGAAGAGTATAATACTAATTTGGCGAAATATAGTTATAAAAAAAGTGAATTAGATGAACTTAATAGAAAATCTAAAGAAGCAGAAAATATTTATTTAGATATTAGGACAAGATTTCTTCATTCACAAGGATATATTTTATCGCTAGAACTAAAAGACAATGAACCTTGCCCAGTATGTGGCTCTATAGTTCATCCGAACAAAGCTAAGAAAACAGAAAATATTGCCACAAAATCAGACTTAGAAAAAGCAGATGCTTCTAGAAAACTACATGAGAATAATCTAAATCAAATAATTAAAGAATTAGATAATATTAATGTTATAATATTAAATTGTGAAGAAAAAATTAAAAATTCAGGATTAAGTTTATCTTTTACTACTTTAGAATTGAATAAGATTATTAAGGAACTATCTAAGAAAACCGAATCTATAAAAGATAGATATGACGTATTTAACCTTAGAGAAAAAGAATTAGCAAACAAGCTTATTATGATACAGACAAATCGAGATAGTCTTAATCAAGATAATTTAACTTTAAGATATCAAATTCAAAAACAAAAAGAAGATTATAACAATGAATTATTTAAACAAGGTTTTACTAATGATATTGATTACAAGAATTGCCTATTATCTTTGGAGATTATTGAAAAATATGATGAAGAATTAAAAAAATATAAAGACTCTCTAACAAAACTATATAGTAAATTAGAAACTATTAATAAACAATTAGCTGGTAAAGAAATTGTTGATATAATAAAGTTAGAAAATGAAAAAAATAATATTCAATTAGAGTATGAAAGTAATAAAAAATCTCTTGATGTATATGTTTTAGCATATAACACAAATAAAAATTGTTATCATGAATTAAAAAAATTAAATAATACAAAAGAAAAAATAATTAAAGAATGGACAATTATTAATGATTTATACAAAGCAACATCTGGTCAAATTTCTAACCAAGTAAAGATTTCATTCGAAACTTATGTTCAACAGTATTATTTTAAACAAGTAGTTATAGCTGCAAATAAAAGATTAAATGTTCTGGCAAATGGAATGTTTAAACTAAGATGTAAAGATGAAGCTAAAAATAAAAGAAGTCAAGTAGGGCTTGATTTGGAAGTGTTTGATGGCAATACTAACGTATGGAGAGATGCTAACACTCTTTCAGGAGGGGAATCATTTATGGCTTCTTTATCGCTAGCCTTAGGTTTAAGTGATGTTGTTCAATCTCAAACTGGTAATGTTAGATTGGAGTCTTTGTTCATTGATGAAGGATTTGGTTCACTTGATGAAGAGTCTTTAAAGCAAGCGTTAGAACTTTTAAATAAACTTGCTGATGGAAACAAATTGATAGGAATTATTTCTCATGTAAGTGAATTAAATGAAAAAATAGATCAAAAGATTATTGTTACAAAGAACTTCAATGGTTCGCAAATTAAATTAGAATCATAATATAAAAAGATCATTAATATTTAAAATTTTTATAACATTCATTAAACTCTCTTTTTTTCTTTAATTATTTTCATATTTAGTATATAATATATATAAAGATAGTATATATCTAATACATGGAGAAAAATATGGACTTTAATGGCATTAAATATCAAACTTATATTGATATTTTAAAAGAAGAACTAATTCCTGCAATGGGTTGTACAGAACCAATAGCATTAGCATACTGTGCTAGCATTGTAAGACAAGTATTAAAACTACATAATCTAGATGCAAATCCTTTAGATAATATTGAAGTAATTGTTTCCGGTAATATTTTAAAGAATATTAAAAGTGTAACGGTTCCTAACACTAATGGTTTACATGGAATCCCTGCTGCTGTTGCTGTAGGATTTATATGTGGGGATTGTTATAAAAAATTAGAAGTAATTGCATCTGCTAAAAAAGAATTAATTAGTACATTACCAAAATTCATCGAGAATAATAATATTACTATTATACCATCAGATAACAATCATACATTATATATCGAAATAAAAGCAAAAATTAATGATAATATAGTATGTGCAATTATACAAGATTCACACACTTTTGTTCACAAAGTAACAATAAATGATAAAATTCTTTATTTTAAAGATAATGAAGAAAAAATAAATGTAGCTAGTGCTGATAAAACATTATTGAATATTATTGATATAATTAAATTTGGAGAAATTGTTGAGATTGATAAAATCAAAAGTACAATAGATAGACAAATTAATTATAATATGGCAATTGCCGAAGAAGGACTTTGTAATAATTACGGGGCAAACGTCGGAAAAACAATACTTAAGTATAGTAATGGTGATATTATGCAGTACTGCAAAGCTTATGCAGCAGCAGGAAGTGATGCTAGGATGAATGGATGCGATTTGCCGGTAGTTATTAACAGTGGTAGTGGTAACCAAGGTTTAACTGCAAGCGTTCCAGTTATCGCTTATTATAATAAAATTAATGAGTCTAAGAATAATAGCGAAAAATTGAGTAAAGATTTATTATATAGAGCATTAGTTATTTCTAATTTAATTACTATTCATATAAAAAATAACATCGGGAAGTTGTCTGCTTTTTGTGGAGTAGTAATTGCTGGGGCGGGTTGTGGAGCTGGAATTTCCTACCTTGAAGGAGGTAAGGAGAGAGAAATATGCCATACAATTGTTAATACTCTAGCAAATGTTTCTGGAATTGTTTGTGATGGGGCTAAATCTTCATGTGCGGCTAAAATTGCATCATCAGTTGAGGCTGGAATCTTTGGTTATTATATGTTTAAGGAAGGTAATCAATTCTATGGTGGAGATGGCATTATCAAAAAAGGAGTGGAAAAAACCATTGCCGCGATTGGTAAATTGGCAAGAGTGGGAATGTGTGAAACAGATAAAGAAATTATTAATATTATGATAGATAAATAGGTAATATATGAAGAAAGAAACTAATACTAATAATAATAAATATAAAGATAATAAACAAGATATAGTGATAAAAGATAATAATTCTAATGTCAAAGAATTAGACTTACTATTAATTGAAGAAGCAAGTGAAAAGATTTTAAAAAAATATAAAAAAGCATTTGAGGAACTTGCAAAATGATTAAATTTGACAAAGATATTATCCTTAAATTATATAAAAAAATGGTATTAGCTACTGGGGGAACTTTTGGAATAAGATCTGAATCTTTATTAGATTCAGCAATTAACGCTCCATATCAAACATATGGAGGAGTTGAATTATTTCCTACACTTTTAGAAAAGGGGACAAGGTTAGGATATGGTTTGGTAGCTAATCATCCATTTATTGATGGAAATAAAAGAATAGGTGTTTTTATAATGTTGATTTTCTTTGAAATTAATGGCATTATAATAGAACTTACAAATGATGATGTTATTGATCTTGGTCTAGGATTAGCATCTGGGAAAATTAAATATGATGAATTATTAAATTTAATAAGAAATAAAATATAAATTAAAAAGGAGAAGATTATGAATAAGAAATTTGAAAAGTATTTTTTAGAAAAGGGATTAAATATTCAAGGTAACGTAGCGACAGGAAAAATCAATGGCTATGAAGTGAATTTTGAATTAAATGTTTATGCAAAACAAAATCCATTATTAATTAATTTTTCTACATTTACAACACCAGAACAAAAAAATGAAATTTTAAAAAAATTAAGATCATTTGGTTTTAAATTTATTCAATATGATTTCAACTCATTAGGTTTAATCATTGGCGCAAATGATATTACAATAGGAAGATTACTAAAAAGATTAGATGACATTCTTGATGCTGTAACCGAAACCTTAAAGGAAGTTGATGCTAAAGATTCTAATTATTGCCCATTGTGTGGAAGTGAGATTAATGATTTAGAAAGTATTAATTGTTCAATTGAAAATTATAACATAAATTTATGTCCTGTTTGTGGGGAAGGTTATAATAAAAAAATGGAAGAAGAACAAAAGGCATATGATGAACAACCAAATAACTACTTAAAGGGATTTGGGGGAGCTCTTATTGGTGCCTTAGCAGGTATTGCTATAGCATTTGCCTTATATCTAGCAGGATTTATTTCATCTTTATCAGCTTTTGTAGCAGTATTATTAGGTAGTTTCTTATACAAGAAATTCGGTGGAAAACAAAATAAAGTGATGGTTGTTATTCTTTCATTAACTACACTAGCAAGCATGGTTTTAGCTGTATACCTAGTATATATTTTTGCCTCATACCAAGCGGCTGTTGAAGAAGGACTTAGTTATTCTGGAATTGAAGCTTTTAATATTTTAATGGAAAATGATGAATTCCAAAATGCCTTTATTTCAGATATGGTTATGATGTTATTATTCTCATTCATTGGAATTGGCTGGACAGTTTACGACTTATATAAAAATTTAAGAAAATCAAAAAAATAATTAATACTAAGTTTATAGTCATAATTTGACTATAAACTTTTAATCTATAGAAAAGGAGAAGACTATGAACTTCCTCATAACTTTCGAATTGATGTGTTACATAATAGTGGCTATTATGTTAATATATTTAATAATAAAAAAAGATAAATCTTCAATATATATCTTTATAACAGCTACAATTGTAGGGCTAATAATGGAATTATTAGCTGTTACAGTAACAGATATATATGAATATAATGAGAATTTCTTAATACTAATAGGTGCTCCCCCAAAAACATTCCCATTATTTGGTGGATTCATGTGGGGTGGTTTAACTGTATATGCAATTAAAATTGCTAAAAGTTTTAATTTATCAAAATTCAAAACAGGTCTAATTAGTGGTTTTATCATTGTAACGATGGATATTTTTTTAGATGTAATAGCAATAAGATTAGATGGTGGATTTTGGAAATGGTTAAATACTGATTTAAATTATCTGATAAACAATACTGGTTTTATGAGTGTAATTTGGGTTAACTTCTTAGGATATATGTTTGAAGTACCAGCAGTAACGATTTTATCGATTATTTCTGAAGATAAATTCAATCAAAACCCAAGTAGAAAAGTTTTATTAAATAACTTTTTAGTTGTTTTTAAGAACATTATTTTAGCAATTTTAATTACAGCTTCTTTTAGTGTTCTATCGTTATTATTCGATAGTTTCACAAACAATTATTTTTCAATGATAGTATTTATAATATTATATATATT
>JAZNJG010000120.1:0-2429 GCA_045577945.1 Bacilli bacterium
GTATATTATTTACTTAATTACTAATATACTCAGCTTTATTTGTATGTTTTATATAAAAATAAATATAAAAGGAGGCATAATGTTAAAAGATATCTTAACGAAACTTAAAGAATCTGTAATGTCTGTTTTGCCCATTTATATATTAGTTATGATATTAAATTTGATTAATATTATTAATCTTGATCTATTTGAGTCGGTTGTCTTTTCAGTGTCAACTATTATCTTAATATTTGGAATATCATTATTTAATTTAGGAGCAGATATTGCCATGACACCAATGGGAAAAAGCACTGGTGTCGGTTTAACAAAGCTCGGGAAAATTGGAGTTTTATTAATAATATGTTTTATTTTGGGATTTGCTATTACTGTTGCTGAACCTGATTTATCCGTACTTGCTGCTCAAACAAAAGCAGTTTTTAAACCTACTGTATTAATACTTAGTATAGGTGTGGGAGTAGGATTCTTTTTAGTTTTATCAATTATAAAAACAATATTCAAAGTAAGTCATTCTCATTTGTTAATGTTTAGTTATATGATATTATTCGCTATTACATTAATAGCAGTTATTACAGGAAATGAAAACATTATTAGTTTAGCATATGATTCAGGTGGGGTAACTACTGGACCAATAACAGTTCCTTTCTTAATGGCTTTAGGGTTAGGGGTTTCAAGTGTAGTTTCTAATAAGAGTGACAAGGATGCTTCTTTTGGTTCTATTGCTTTATGTTCAGTTGGTCCAATGATTGTAATATTAATTCTATCAATATTTACTGATGGCAACTTAACATATGAGTTAGGAAATTATGATTTGACAAACAATTTTGTTGTTCACCTATTTAAAACTTTATTTGAGAAATCAATTGATGTTTTAATAGCTTTAGGTTTAATTGTTGTTGCGTTCTTTATATGTAATTTTATCTTCTTAAAGATAAGTAAACAAAATTTAAAAAAGATTATTATTGGAGTTTTATATACTTTTTTAGGCTTAGTATTATTCTTGTCAGCTGTTGAGGTATCATATATGTCTATTGGATATAAAATTGGATTAGAATTGGCTACAAAACCTAAATATGTACTAATTATGATTTCATTTCTAATAGGTGCTTTAACAGTATTAGCTGAGCCAGCAATTCATGTTTTAAATAATCAAGTAGAACAAATTACTGGTGGTTTGGTTAGTAAAAAATCATTGATGATTGCCTTAACAATTGGTGTTGGATGTGCTATTTCGCTTGCAATGATAAGAATTATAATGGGATTCTCATTGTTATATATTGTAATTCCAGGATATATCATTTGTTTAGGTTTATCCTTCTTTATTCCTAAGATTTATACTGCTATTGCATTTGATTCTGGTGGTGTAGCAAGCGGACCTTTAACATCTAGTTTTATTTTACCATTAGGTATAGGAACATGCTATACATTAAGTGGTGTCGATGCTATCCTTACAGATGCATTTGGTATAGTAGCATTAGTAGCTATGACTCCTATTATTACTATAGAATGTGTTGGTTTAGTAGCAATTATTAGAGATAAAATTAAGAGTAAGAAAGTTATTAAAAAAGTACTTCAAAGTGATGATGAAGTTATTATTAAATTTATGTAGGTGTTTTATGGATAATTTAAATATTAAAAAATTAAAGGTTTTAATTACTATAATTCCTAGAGGTAAGAAAGAAATAATTAAAGACCTACTAGAAAACTTTGAAGTAAACTTTTCTTTTAGCGTTATTGGAAGAGGTACAAGTAGCGAAGCAATAAGAGAAATGTTAGGTTTAGTAGATAATAATAGAGACATTATTTTTTCTATCATCAGAAGTGAGAAAACTAAAGATGCAATTTTAGCTTTAGAAGATAAATTTAAAAAATTTAAGTATAATCAATCTATATGTTTTGCTATACCAATGGCAAGTGTTATAGGTATTCAAAATTATTTACTATTGTCTAATTTAGGAGGTGAGTATCTTGGAAAATAAAATAGTATTAGTTATTAGTATTGTAAATAGTGGATATTCAGAAAAAGTAATGGAAATAGGTAAGAATATCGGAGTTAGAGGTGGTACAATCTTTAATGCTGCAGGTAGTGTAGGTGTAGATGCTGAAAAACTATATGGTATTTCAATTAATCCAGAAAAAGAAGTAGTTTTAATTTTAGTGTCAAAAGAAATAGCAGATCAGTTATTAAAAGCATTATATGAAAATCTTGGAAGTGATAGTCCTGCACAAGGTATTGCTTTTACTCTTCCAGTTGATGAATCCTCAACAAATATTCAAAATCAATATAAAAAATAAAAATGTTAAACTAACACAAGATAGTGTTAGTTTTAATTTTGTATATTATATTTATATATTCATAAAATATATTTATGATTAAAAGATTTTTTAAAAAAATATTTACAAACATACAAGATTTAAATATAACAAAAAAA
>JAZNJG010000121.1:0-1711 GCA_045577945.1 Bacilli bacterium
AAATTGAGTTCTTTTTTAAGAAGTGAGACAGATAAATATTTAGGAAAGTATAGAGATTAGTTAAAATCAGAAAGGAGGTTGAGTACAAGTTAATCTCTATACAATATATTATACAAGATAAAAAATACTTTAGATTTGATAAGATAAAAAGATAGAAATTTTATTCATTTTATGATATTATAAAAATAACAATATTACATTATTGGAGGACATAAATAATGAAAAAATTTGAATTCGAAATAACTGACAAGGAATTTGTAGATAGTGTTTTAGAAGAAATAGGAAAAAGTAGTGAAGATTTTACATCACCCATAATTGAAGACAAAGCGTTTATATTAGAAGCTATAAGATATTATGGTGTTGATGATGAATTAATATATAGAATTCCTAAAAATTTATTAGAAGATGAAGAAATTTTGGAAGAGCTTTATAGCTGTGATCCAGATACAATATTAGACTTTTATTCAGAATTAATACCTGTTGAATTATTGAAAAACCCAAGATTTATTTCTGCTCTAGTAAAACACAATTTGAGAATTATTGAGGAAGCACCATCAGAAGGAATAGATAAGTGCACAATATATGAAGCAATAAGTTCAATTGAAGAAAAATATAACGATTGGCAATATGCCGATGAATTTATGTATATAGCAGAAAATTCTCCAACTGAATTATGGGAAAACAAGAGTTTTGTGTATGACATGATTGAATATGCAAATGAATATCTTTCTAGTGAGGGAGAAAAAATAAAAGAATTTTTAGATTTAATTCCTTCAAAATTTTGGAATGATAAAGATTTTGTGTTAGTACTTTTAGAATATGATAGTCTAATTTATGAATTTGAGCTTATACAGGAGTATATTTCAGAAGAGTTAAGTCAAGATGAAGAGATAATGGAAAAATTAGAAGAATACGAATAAGATTATTAATAGTTTAATTTATAAGAATTAATATTTATTGGAACTACAATTTCCAACAGAAGATATTGAAACTTTTCAAATACTTTATATAAATAATCTCTATCTATTGAGTACTTATTTAGTCATCAAAACGTAAACTTTAGTTAACACACTTCACACTTAGTGAAGTCTTTTTTATTCACTAAATGATACTTATAGTCATCTTTTTCTACTAATAGGACAAATATGTCCTGTCAGTGAAACTGACTAAACTCTACTAATAAAATAAAAAAATCTATCAAAAGTATGTACGAATTCGACAAAACACGACATAATAATGCATGTACGCCGCTGCATTGGATTTTGTATGATTTTTTGCATTGGTGCCTGTGCAGCTACAAGTTTTGATGAATTAATACAATTTGCTTTGCAAAAAATCATACAAAACAAATTGCAAAAACTATTTTAGTGCAAATGTAATAATTACATTTAACAAAATAACAAAAATAAAAGCTTAACATTACTACATGTTAAGCTTTTTTTTATTCTCATTCTAAATCAAATCCTCAGCTCCACTATTACTAACTAAATATTTATCTTTAATAATAGCTAAACTAATATCAAAGATTAATTTTTTAAACTTTTCAATTTTTTATTTACTGGACAAAAATATAACATATATAACTAAATTTTTAAGTTAAATAATTATATAGCTAATATTAATTAAGTGTATATTTAAAAAAATATATATAGATATCTTTTTTCTCTGTTTTATGATATAATAATACAAAGGATGTGATTAGTGTGAAGGA
>JAZNJG010000122.1:0-9633 GCA_045577945.1 Bacilli bacterium
CTAAAAATATCATAATTTTATATTAATATTCATATGATGTTATAAAAAATATTATATAATAATTGACTAATTACATAAGATAATGTATAATATATCAGTAGTTGAAAATATGTTCATATTATTGATATATTTATACATATAATATTAAAATAATAATTTAAAAGGAATTAAAAGATGGTAATAAGTAATAAATACACAGAAGAAGAACTTCTAATGAAAGCATCTGACTTTTTTAAGGTTTTATCTGATTATTCGAGATTAAGAATAATTAGTACATTACTTAAAAATAAAGAACAAAATGTTTCATCATTATGTAAAGATGTGGAAATGAGTCAAACTGCCGTATCAAATCAATTAAAATCTTTGAAAGAAGTTAATCTAGTTAAAACTAGAAGAGCAGGAAAGAATATTTATTATTCTATAAATGATGAGCATGTTGAAGAGATTATGAATTTAACTTTTATTCATTTGGAGGAAAAATAAATGAAAACAAATAAACAAACCTTCTATAATGAAAAATTAAAACTTTTAAATAATCCCAATATGCTATTAGAAAAAATCGAAGAAAAACATCATATCAAACAAGCAATTTTTGATTTGGATAATTGTTTGATAACTATTATTAGCGAGAAAAATATAACAGCAGAAGCAGTGGATAATTTCGTCACTGAGTTGTTGAATCAAAATTTAGAAAAAGATTTGGCAAACGAAAATGAAATATTAAATCAAGAAGATATAAATAATATTGTTACAGATGAGTTTAATTTTATTAATATAGATTGTCCGAACTGTGCTGCTAAAGTTGAACGAGCTTTAAACAAACATAATGATATTATAGATGCTGAAGTAAACTTTTTGACAAAAAAAATTTATATTAAACATAATAATAAATATGAATTATATAATATAGTATCTAAAATTGTTAAATCTGTTGATAAAAGTGCGAAAATATCTATGGATACTAATGAAAAATCTGAGTTTGATAAACTAAAACCTAATATGAAGTTTTCTTCAAATCATATTCACGAACATCACGAGCATAATCATGAATGTAACTGCGGTCACGAACATCACGAGCATAATCATGAATGTAACTGTGGTCACGAACATCATCATGAGCATAAACATGAATGTAACTGTGGTCACGAACATCATAAACATAATGATAAGGTAAATGTTAAAACTAAGAAAAAGATTAGTCCTTCTAAAGATGTGAAGAAAGATTTACAAGTTGGATTAACTATATTTGGTGTTCTACTATTCTTTATATGCACTGGTTTTTATTTGTCTGGTGCTAAACATCCTGTTATAACAGCTTGCTTTGCTATGAGTTACGTATTAGTTTCATATGATATAATCTATAAAGCATTATGGGGATTATTTCATAAAGATTTCTTTAATGAAAGCACCTTAATGGTTATTGCCAGTTTGGGTGCGATGATAATTGGTGAAGTTATTGAAGCTATCATGGTTATCCTATTATTTAAAGTGGGAGAACTATTCCAAAATCTCGCCACAAACAATAGTAAAAATCAAATTCAAAAACTTATGGATTTGAAAGTAAATAAAGTAACATTAAAAGACGGAACAAGAAAAAATATTAAAGAAGTTGATGTTGGTGAAATTGTTACTGTAAAAGTAGGTGAAAGAATTCCACTAGATGGTATAGTTAAAGAAGGGGATACTATATTAGATATGAAGTCTCTTACAGGAGAGTCTATTCCCGTTCCTACAAAAGAAGGTGAAGAAATTCTTTCGGGATCTATTAACTTGTCTAGAGTTATTGATATTGAAGTAACTAAAAGAGACAATGAATCGACAATAACAAAGGTTTTAAAACTGGTTGAAGAGGCTAGTCAAAAGAAGTCTAAGTCGGAAAAATTCATTACGAAATTTGCAAGAATTTATACTCCTTGTATTTTATTAATAGCTATTTTAGTTGGCATAATTCAAGGGGTGTTCTTCGATATAGAGATTAAAGATGTATTCATAAATGTCTTTACAGTTTTAGTAATATCTTGCCCTTGTGCACTAGTGATTTCTGTTCCGTTAGGATATTTTGCGGGAATTGGTTGCGCGTCTAAATATGGTATTTTAGTTAAAGGAGGAAATTATTTAGAAGCTTTAACTAAATTAGAGACTTTAGTGTTTGATAAAACAGGAACAATAACTAAAGGTAACTTTAAAGTTTTATCTATTAATCCTGAGAATGGTAAAACTAAAGAAGAGATTTTAAAAATTATTTCTTATGTTGAGATGTATTCTACTCATCCTATAGCTGAATCTATCAAAAAAGAATATGGTAAACAATTAGATAATAGTGTTGATCATACTAATGAATTAATTGAGGAGTTAAGCGGAAAAGGAATTAGGATGATCAAGGAAGGAAAAGAAATAATTGTTGGGAATGAAGAATTATTAAAAGATTTTAATATTGAATTTACTATTTGTAAGGAAATAGGAACAATTGTATATCTAGCTATTGATAAAGAATATTGTGGAAATGTTGTAATCGGCGACGAGATTAAGCCAGAAGCATATTCATTGTTTAAAAAACTTGAAAATTCAAATTACAAAAAAGTAATGCTTTCAGGCGATTCTAAAGAAGTATGTGATGATATTTCCAAAAAATTAGGATTAAATGAATCATATTCAAAGCTTTTACCAAATGAAAAATATGAAAAATTACAAGATATAATTAGCTGTAAAAAAGGTACAGTTGTTTATGTTGGTGATGGAATTAATGATACTCCCGCAATTAAACTTGCCGATGTGGGTATTGCGATGGGGGCATTAGGAAGCGATAGTGCAAAAGAAGCAAGTGATATAGTGATTATGAATGATGATATCAATAAAGTTCATGATGCTATTAAAATTGCAAAATATACAAAATTTATTGTTGTTGAAAATATTATTTTGGCATTAACTATAAAACTTGCAGCTTTAATTATTGGTATTTTAGGTATATTAAAGAGTTTTGGTATGATTATTGCTATTTTCGCAGATGTTGGAATTTGCATAATTGCAATTCTAAATGTTATGAGAATACTAAAATACAAACTAAAGAAATAAAATTAATAATAAAAAATAAAAACTAGTAAATTATTTTTGGGTAATTCACTAGTTTTTTTATTATACTTTATTTATTGATTTAGTAGTCTTACTATTTCACCTAAAATCAATACATTTTTATTTAAATCTTCAACAGAAATGCATTCAAATTTCCCGTGGAAGTTATAACCGCCAGTTCCTAAATTAGGACAAGGAAGTCCCATAAAAGTTAGTCTAGCGCCATCTGTACCACCTCTTATTGGTAAAGTTTTTGCAGGAACATGCAACACATTTTCAATAGCCTTTTTTGCTAGGTCTATCATTCCTAAACCATATTTATCTTTCAATTCGTTTGCCATATTATAGTAAGAATCTTTTATGTCGACTATAACAGTGTTGTTACCATATTTTTTATTAAGTATATTCATAATTCCTACAAAATCTTCTTTTTGCTTATCAAATAATACTTTATCATGATTTCTAATAATATAGTGCATTGTAGTTTTTTCTACAGTACCTTCGATATTATTTAAATGATTGAACCCTTCATACATTTCAGTCTTTTCTGGTCTAGAATCTTTAGAAAGCATATTGTCTAACTCATTAGCGATATAAATACTATTGATCATCTTATCTTTAGCACTTCCTGGGTGGATATTAAATCCATTTATTGTAATGTTACAACTAGCTGCATTGAAATTTTCAAATTCGACTACGTCTATTTCTCCACCATCAACTGTAAAAGCAAATTCAATGCCATCTTTAAAACTATCAACATCAAAATTGTCAGCACCTTCACCAATTTCTTCATCAGGGGTAAAAGCAATTTTTACATCACCATATGGAAAAGGGTTTGTTTTTAAATATTCAATCAAAGATAATATTTCCGCAATTCCAGCTTTATCATCAGCACCTAATAAAGTAGTTCCGTCTGTAGTAATAATTGTTTCTCCGATTTTATCTTTTAGAAAAGGATATTCATTTACTTTTAAAATTGTTGAAGGGTTTAAAATTAAATCTTCTCCATTATAATTCTTATGAAGAACAGGCTTAACATCTTTCCCTGAACAATCTGGACTTGTGTCCATATGAGCGATAAAACCTATACCTTTTAAATTTTCCTTTGAATTGGATTTTAAAGTGCCATATAAATAACATTTATCTGTAAGTTTTACATCGACTAATCCAATTGATAACATTTCCTCTTTTAATTTTTCTGCAAAGACAAATTGTTTTTCGCTTGATGGATGTTTTCCGCTATCATAATCAGATGTAGTTTCATATTTAACATAGTTTAAAAACCTATTAACACAATTACTGTTAGCATTATTCATGATATATACCTCTTTACTAATAATTTATGATTATATTATAACTATAATTTATGATTATATTATAACTATAATTAATTAAAAATAAAATAAATTATTTAATAATTATTTATTTTTAACTGAAATTATTATATAATAAGATGAGGTGAAAATAATGGAAAATAGAGATTTGACTAATAATTTTAAGAATAATATTATCAGTGGGTTAATAATGGCATTACTAGGTTTGCTGCTTTGTATATTTAAAACAAAATTGATAGAAGCTGCAATTATTACTTTTGGTGGATTATTACTAATATTGGGAATTTTGGAATTAGTGAGGGAAAAATCATCTACAGGAATTGTGAAGATAGTCTTTGGAGTGATAATGATAGTCTTTAGTTTGGCACTTTGGGAAATCGCCTTGCTTATAATTGGTCTATTGGTTATTTTATCTGGTATTTTCAAATTAAAGACTGCTGTTGGATTACAAAAGTATGTTGATAATAGTATGGACAAAATTAAAATTATTTTACCAAGTGTATTCACTATTATTGCGGGGGTATTATTGGTTTTGTGTAAATGGTATTTAGCTAATACTCTTTGCGTTATACTGGGTATAGTTTTAATGATTAATGGAATACTTACTTTTTTAAATTTAGATAATAGATAACATTTTTGTAAGTGTAAAAAAATAAATATTAAGTAAAGGTGATATGTATGAGAATAAAGATAAATAAAAATGGGAAAGAAACAATAATTGATATTAATAACAAATATATAGAAGAAGTAGAAGAAGAGACTAATGTTGAAGATTTAGATGACAATATTATTTATATTGGGAAAAATAAAAAAAAGAATGGAAAGAGTTTTAAATCAAAATTTACTTCTGCATTACCTTTAATGTGTGTGGTGGCGTATTTATTGTTAGGATTTTTGTTAGATTTATGGCATCCTGGATGGCTTGTATTTTTGCTTATTCCGATTTTACCAACATTCTTTAATGTGTTTTCAAAAAATAAAAAGAGTTCGTGGATGAGTTTGATAGTATTATTAACAGTTGCTATTTATTTGACAGTTGGATTTGTTTTTCAATTATGGCATCCTAATTGGATTATCTTTTTCATAATTCCAATTTCATCTATCTTTATAGATTAGATATAAATGTTTAATTTTGAATATGTATTAAAACTTAAATATATAATAAATAACAATAAAAGAGGGATGTGAAATCCTCTTTTTTGTTTTTATAAGTTTTATAAAAAAATAATAAAGTATTTTCATATTTTTTAGATTTTAAAGTTAAAATAATTAAAGAAAACGCTTTTTTTATAAAAACAAGAAAAACTTGATGAAATCATTTGTTTTTTTATTGAAATTATGGTATAATAATATATGTCGCTAATTTTATGGAGGTATTTTTATGAATAAGAGTTATAATATTAATAAATTACTTATTACATTAATTGTTTTTTTAATGGTATTATTTGTAGGAGTAGGATGTGGAAAGAATAATGAAGTCCTAGACTCTTTTCAATTGGCATACCAATTAAATAATAAAGACTTAACCGCTACAGTTGTAGATTATGAAGGTACTAAAGTTACTGATTTAAAAGTTCCTTCTGTCTTTAAATCAATGGATGGTAAAGAGTATAGCGTTGTTGCTATGGATGATGGAGTTTTCGAACTAAACAAAGTTTTAAAGAAAATAACTTTACCAGAAAGTATTACAACATATGGCAAAAAAATCTTTAAGAATTGTGATAATTTAGAAGAAGTAGTTATTAATGGTAAAATGAATGTTATTCCAGAAAACACTTTCTATGCATGCTTTAATTTAAAGAGTGTTACTTTTATGAATCCAGTAGAAAAAGTTGAAAAATCTGCTTTCTATTCATGCTCTAAATTAGAAAAATTAGATTTCTTTAAAGATGTAACTGAAATTGGAGAATCTGCATTCTCAGGATGTTCAAGTCTTTCTGAGATTTATTATACAAAACCAGAAAATACAGATTCTAAAATTGTTACAATTGGAAATAGTGCGTTTAAAGGATGCAAATTAATAAAAGAATTATATTTTGGCGATAGTTTACAAACTTTGGGTAATATACCTTTTACAGGTTGCACGCAACTATCAATAATACATTTTGGTAAAGGTTTATCTTCAATCAAAGATGATTCTTTAAAAGGATGTGCAAAACTTTCTGATGTAGTTATTAGTAATGAAAATCCATATTATGTAACAACAAATAATATGATTTTAAATAAAGAACAAACTGAAATAGTATTTGTTCCTCAAGGTGTTAAAACTGTTGTTGTTCCAAAGACAGTAACTAAGATTAAAGATTCTCAATTCTTGGGTAGAAAATCATTAGTTTCAATCGAATTGCATGATGGAATTACTGAAATTGGATCTAAAGCATTTTATCAATGTATGGCATTAAAATCAATTGTTATTCCTGATGGTGTGACTGAAATTAAAGAATATACTTTTGGGGAAAATACAAATTTAACTACTGTAACAGTAGGAAAAAATGTTACTAAAATTCATGATAAAGCATTTGACGGATGTTTGAAATTAAATAAAATTGATGTTGATAAAGAAAATACAACATATGCTAATACATCAACAAATGATGGAATTTTATATAATAAAGATTTGACTGAAATAGTATATGTTCCATTCGGAATTACTGGTAATATAGTTATTCCTGAAGGATTTGAAGTATTAGATGACTTTAAGTTTGCTTTCTGCAATAAAGTCTCTTCAATTCAACTTCCAGAATCATTAAAAGAAATTGGTGTAAGTGCATTCATTGGTTGTAGTTCATTAACAAAAATTAATATTCCTAGTGGTGTTGAAGAATTAAATTATTCTGTATTTTATGATTGTAAAAAATTAGTTGATATTGAAATTCCAAATAATATTAAGAAGATTAGATCATTTGCTTTTGGTAAAACAGGAATTGAAGAAATTGTTATTCCAAATACTGTTACTGAAATGCAAAGAAGCGTATTCTACAATTGTAAAGATTTAGAAAAGGTTACATTTGAAGAACCATCTGGTGATAATAAAGGTATTTCAACATTACCATATAATACATTTGAATTATGTACAAGTTTAGAAGATGTTAAATTATCTAATGGTATAGTTACTGTTGGTGATAATGCGTTCTTAAATTGCACAAGTTTAGTTTCTTTTACAGCTCCTGATTCTGTAAAGAATTATGGAACAAGTGTATTTGAAAATTGTTCAAAACTTAAAGAATATATTTTCTCTGATAGTGTTGAAAATATAGGAAATAGTCTATTTGTAAATTGTAAGGAATTAGTTAAAGTTGTTTTACCTGAAAATATGACTTATGTTCCAGTTTCAATGTTTGAAAGTTGCTCAAAATTAAATGATGTAACATTACCAGAAAAACTAGTTAATATTAAAACATCTGCTTTTAAAGGATGTTCAAAACTAGAAACTATTAATTTCCCTGAAGGATTAGAAATATTAGAAGAAGCTTCATTCTCTAACTGCTATGCATTAAAAGAATTGAACTTCCCTAATTCGCTTAAGTTTATTAGACAAAATTGTTTCTTTGGTTGTACAGGATTAACTGAAATTACATTAACAAAAAACATTGTTAATGTTGGTGTCCAAGCATTCAAGAGATGTACTAATGTTAACAAGATTAACTTTGCTGAAGATGGTGTTGATATTACATTCCAACAAGAATGTTTTGCAGCTACAGCAATTACTTCTATTGAAATTTTAGATAATGTAAAAGCTTTATGTAACTCAATGTTCTTAAGTTGTAAACAATTAACAAGTGTTAAAATTGGTAAAAATGTTGCCACAATTGATGGTACAACATTTAAAGATTGTACAAACTTAGCTGAAATAACAATAGATTCAGGAAATACAAGTTTTGTATCAGATCATAATACTATTTATAAATTAGTTGATGGAAAAGCTGCAGTTATCCAATTTGTTCCTTATTCAGTGGTTGGTGAAATTACTATTCCTGAAACTGTTTTAGAAATAGGTAACTATACTTATGCTCAACATACAAATATTACAAAAATTAATTTACCAACTAATTTACAAAAAATTGGTTTAGGTGCATTCCAAGGTTGTACATCTTTAAAATCTGTTGTATTACCAGCGAATATTAATTATGTAAATGATATGTTATTTGATGGATGTACAAATTTAGAAGAAGTAGTATTTATGGGAAATATTGAATCATTTGGTCAATATAGTTTCCAAAATTGTAAAAATATTAAGAATATTGAAATTCAAGATTCTGTTAAAGAAATTAGATTAGGTGCATTCCAAGGCTGTTCTTCTATTGAAAAATTCACTTTACCAGAAGAATTAGAAGTTCTTGAACATTCAGTATTTAAAAACTGTAGTTCATTAACTGAAATAACTTTACCAGAAGCAATCATTAATCTTCCTAAGAACACTTTTGAAAACTGTGAAAACTTAAAAACTGTAAGTTTCGTAGGAGAAGTATATGAATTAGGAAATGCTGCGTTCCTTAATTGTACATCATTAGAAGCTGTTACTTTTGTTAGTGCTGAATCTAGAGAAGGAGAAGAAGAAGAAACTTTAGTTACTTTAACTTTACCAGAAACAATCACTAAAGTTGGAGACTCTACATTCTCAGGATGTACTGCACTTAATAAAGTCGTTTTACCTGCAAATACAAATTCAATTGGTGAATCTGCATTCTCAGGATGTACAGGATTAGTGGAAGTTATCCTAAATGATGTATTAGTTTCAATTGGAAAACAATGTTTCAAAGGTTGTACAGGATTAACAACATTTGAAGTTCCTGATTCAGTTATTTCAATTGGTGATAATACATTTGATGGCTGTAGCTCTTTAACAAGTATTACTTTATCAGACTCATTAGAAGTATTAGGTAAAGACATTGTTAAAAATTGTCCTTTATTAGAATCTATCTTAGTTGCTGGAAGTTTTGAAGAAGGACTTGAAAAGATGTTTGAGGATAATAACAACAATAAAGTTAACGGTGTTGATATTGCTGATGTTGTTAGAGCTAAATAATATGAGATAAAATAACAAAATGGTGTGTAAAAAACACCATTTTTTATTTTTTATTATATAAAAAGGCTCTGTAAAAAATCCTTGTGATAAATAATTTTAAAAAAATTATTTATGACGATAAATCGTCCCTGTCAAGAATTCTTGTGACGGTTTATTGTCAAGAACTCTTGTGATAAAAAGAGCCCTGTCAAAAATTCTTGTGAT
>JAZNJG010000123.1:0-14161 GCA_045577945.1 Bacilli bacterium
ATTATTTATAATTTTTTGTTTTATTTCATACTTTGATTTATCTTTGTCTTTAGAATATTTATAATTTAATTTATCAATCTCTTTTAATAAAGTTTCTTTTGATTCATCCTCAAAGTCTACGCTATTGATTATATTATATATTAAATAATCAGTAAATCCATCTCTCAACAATTTTTGTATCAATAATTGTTTTTGTTTTTGAACTGGATATTTACTTTTCTTTAGTCTGTTTTTTTCAATAGATTCATTTAATGTGTTAATTTCATCATCTTTGTTATACTCATGAATTATTTGTATTTTTCTATCTCTTAACTTGTTAAGATAATATTTGGGTCCTTTATGATTATTAATACACGAGTTTAAAATAGCTTTCGAAAGTGAATCATCATCAATCAGCATTAAGTTTTCTAATCTATGAATTATTTGATCTATTATTTCTTTTGAACATCCCAAGTCACATAAATATTCTTCAATCTCTTTTCGACTACGCATTTGATAAGAAATATAATTATAAACTTTATAAAAATATTTTTCATTATTTATACCTAAGAGGAGTTTATCAAACTCCTCTTGTTTTAATTCTTTATTTTTAACTAATGTATTAGCAACAATAAAATCTTCGCTAACCTCATAATGTATATCATTTATTGTTACTTTATACATACCTTTCTTTTTAAGCTTAGAAAGGCTTTGAACAATATACTTATTATTCGCCATATGAAAATCCTAAACCTCTAACCTCACTAGCTCTAACACAGAAATAGAAAGCATTAGGGTCAATTTTTTCAATTATATCTCTTAATTTATTATATTCAATAGATGATAATAAACACATTAACATATTTTTTTCAGCTTTTGAGTATTCCCCTACAACTTTTATACTTGTAACTCCACGTTCAAAGTCATCTAATAAGATTTGTTTTATTTCATCACATTTTTCAGAAATAATATAAACACCTCGTTTGTTTAATCCTCCAAAAATCACTATATCCATTATTACCCCAGAAACAACAGCAAAAATAACTTCATAGAATAATAAGTCTAATGTTTGGCTTAATACAAAGAAACCTATTAGGATAACTGTTCCATCAAGTATGTATAAAGTCAAAGAATATGGGAAATGAAATTTTTCATAAAAGATTACTTGACCAACTTCTGTTCCACCAGTCGAACCACCATGTTTCATAGCATATCCTAAACCATATCCCATGATTATCGATGAAAAGATTATCACAAGCATTAAATCTAAATTTGAAAAGTCAAATAATTTTACAACTGTTTCAACACCATTTTCATCAACAATTACTTTTTCATACTTTTGTAAGAACTCATAAACATATTCTAAAACAAAAGTAAATACTGGATAGGCTAATGATCCTATGACTGTTTTCATAAAGAATCCTTTACCAATAAATATTAACGCGATTACTAATAATCCCATATTTATCATAAACATTACCGCTGAATCAAGCCATTCTAATTCTTCACTCTTAACCATAACGCCTATACCAGATACACCACCAATAACTAAGTCATTTGGTTTTAGAAAGAATGTATAAGCAAAGGCTACAATTAAAACACCTAGACATACATGCAAAAATGATTTTATACTTTCTTTTGTAAAGTAACTTTTTAATTTATTCACTTTATTCACCTATTTTATTTCTTATTATAATGTAAAAATGCATTAATCAATCCATCTAATTTGCCATCCATTACACCCAAGGTATCAGCAGTTTCAAAATCAGTTCTTAAATCTTTTACCATAGAATATGGATGAAAAACATATGATCTAATTTGACCACCAAAAGAATTTATCGAACTATCTCCACTTATATCTTTTAGTTTTTTCTCATTTTTTTCTTTTTCTAATTGATATAGTTTTGATTTTAAAATTTGCATAGCTTTTTCTCGATTTTGAATTTGACTCCTTTGGTTTTGGCATGTTACAACTATTCCAGTTGCTAAATGTGTAATTCTAATAGCACTATCTGTTTTATTTACATATTGTCCACCAGCTCCTGAAGATCTATAAGTATCAACTCTAATTTCATCTGGTTTCACTTCAATATTAATATTATCAGTAATCACTGGCGAAATACTACATCCACAAAAAGATGTGTGTCTTCGGGCTCCTGAATCAAAAGGACTAATTCTCACTAGTCTATGAACTCCATGTTCACTTTTTAAATAACCATAGGCATTTTCACCTTTTATTACAAAAGTAACACTTTTAATCCCTGCTTCTTCTCCATCTAAATAGTCTAGAACTTCAAAATCATAATTATGAGATTCTGCATATCTTTTATACATTCTAAAAAGCATTAGAGCCCAATCTTGTGCTTCTGTGCCACCAGCTCCTGGATGTAATTCAAAGAGTGCATCACAATCATCGTAATCTCCGGTTAATAACATTTTTTCTTCAAAAGCTGTTAATTCTGTGTCAATATTCTTAATTAATAAAACTATGTCATTGTTAATGTCTTCTTCTGATACTTCACCATTTTTTTGCATTTGATAGTAACACTCTAAATCATTAACCTCTATTTCTATAGATTTAAATTTTTCATAAATATCTTTGTGTTTTTTTACTTGTTTTAAAACAATTTGCGAATTTGCTAAATCATTGTAAAAGTTTGGATCAGCAATAATTTTTTCGTCTTCTTCAATTTGTTTGATTAATCCGGATAAATCAATTGCTTCTTTCAAATCGTTTAGTCGTTTAGTAAACGATTCTATATTTTTATTTATCTCATAATTTTCCATTAATTATGATCTCCCACAACAATTTTTATATTTTTTACCACTACCGCAAGGACAAGGATCGTTTCTTCCAATTTTCTTAGAAACAGCTTGACGTTTTGAACCTTCATCTCCAGCGTTTGTTCCTGTTGGTTTCACTACTTCTTGTCTTTGAGTATTATCTTGAATGCGAACTCTGTTTAAAGCTCTCGTTGTATCTTGTTCAATATTACAAATCATAGTATCAAATTTTCTAAATCCAATATCTTGATATTCTCTTAGTGGATTAACTTGAGCATATGCCTGTAATCTTACAGCTTGTCTTAATTCACTCATATCATCAATATGATTCATCCAATATGTATCGATAATTCTTAATAAAATAACTTTTAAAAATTCATGATAAAGATGTGGATAATCTTCTCTCTTCTTATTTAAAAATTCTACAGATTTTTCAAATAACATGTCGGTAGCTTGTTCTGAATTTAATCCTTCGAAATCTTCAGGCTTAAACACATCAATATCAAAGTAACTTTGTGTTTCTTTATCTAATTTATTAGCATCAACTATTCCTTTTCTGCCATTAGGATCAATACAACTTTCACAGATTCTATCAAAACTATTATACATCATCTTATGGATAATTTCAGTGATGTCTTCTTCAAATAATATTTGTGCTCTTTGTCCGTAGATAATTTCTCTTTGTTTACGTAAAACTTCATCATATTCAAGGACAGTTTTACGACTATCATAGTTACTTCCTTCAACTTTCTTTTGAGCTGATTCCACGAATTTACTAAACATTTTAGATTCTAATGCAGTTTCTTTATTATTGTTTTTCTTATCAATAACTAAATAAGATAACATTCCTTTAAATCTATCACTACCGAATCTGCGCATTAATTCGTCTTCTGAAGATAAATAGAAACGAGTGTATCCTGGATCACCTTGTCGTCCTGAACGACCACGTAATTGGTTATCTATACGACGTGACTCATGTCTTTCAGAACCAATAACAGCTAATCCACCAAGTTCTTTTACGCCTGGACCTAACTTAATGTCAGTTCCACGTCCTGCCATATTTGTGGCAATAGTTACAGCACCTTTTTGTCCTGCATTGGCAATTATTTCTGCTTCTCTTTCATGATTCTTGGCATTTAATACGTTATGAGGAATATGTCTTCTAGTTAATAAGTTTGAAATAACTTCACTTGTTTCAACAGCTACAGTACCAATTAATACTGGTTGTCCTTTTTTAAATCTTTCCTCAACATCATCAGCTAAGTTTTCAAATTTTGCTTTCATAGAAATGAACATTAAATCTGGTTCATCAATACGAATTACCGGAACATTTGTTGGGACTTCAACAACATACATATTATAAATATTTCTAAATTCTTCTTCTTCAGTTTTAGCAGTACCTGTCATACCAGCTAATTTCTTATACATTCTAAAGAAGTTTTGATATGTTATAGTAGCGATTGTTCTTGTTTCTTTCTTAATTTCAACATGTTCTTTTGCTTCTAATGCTTGATGTAAACCATCAGAATATTGACGTCCATGCATCAAACGTCCAGTAAATGGGTCAACTATTATAACCTTTCCCTCACTTACTACATATTCAACATCTTTCTTCATTGCATAGTTTGCTTTCAAAGCGTTATGAATATGATGTAGAATATTAACATATGCAACATCATATAAGTTATCAATTTTAAAGAATCTTTCTGCTTTTTCAATTCCTTTTTCAGTAATTGTAACTATTTTAGATTTTTCATCAACTTCGTAGTCAGGATCATCATCATCGTTTTTTAAACTTTTTACTAGTAAATCAGCTTGTTGATATAAATTACCAGTATTTTTTTCTCCCCCACTTATAATTAATGGAGTACGAGCTTCATCAATCAAGATTGAGTCAACTTCATCAACAATAGCAAAATTCAAAGGTCTTTGTACCATTTGTTCTTTAAAGATAACCATATGATCACGCAAATAGTCAAATCCTAATTCCGAATTCGTTGTATATGTTATATCACAGTTATAAGCAGCTCTTTTTTCATCTGGTGTCAATTCTCTAAGGTTAAGTCCTACTGTTAAACCAAGCCATGTAAATAATTCACCCATTTCACGGGCATCACGGCTTGCTAAATATTCATTTACTGTAACTATATGAACACCTTGACCAGACAATGCATTTAAATAAGCTACCATAGTAGATGTTAAAGTTTTACCTTCTCCGGTCTTCATTTCTGCAATATTACCACCATGTAAAGCTAAAGCACCCATAATTTGCACTAAGAATGGTGTCATATGTAAAACTCTAGTAGAAGCTTCTCTTACAGTTGCAAATGCTTCTACTAAAACATCATCAAGGGATTCTCCATTTTTTACTCTTTCTCTTAACTTTACTGTATTATTTTTTAGATCTTCATCTGTTAGTTTTTTATATTCTTCAGCTAGAGAATCTACTTTATAAGCAATCTTCTCTACTCTCTTTAATTCTTTATATCCAGGATCAAATAAACCTTTTAACATAATAAGCACATCCTTCCATTTATATTTATTTTAACATATAAAACAATAAAAATCAATTAAAATTATTATGCACAAATATATCATATTAGTAGTACTAATTATATCATTAACTTTTTATTTAAATATATACTAAAATAAAAACTGCTTTTTGGATATACCAACATAGCAGTTGCTTCTCTTTATACAGACCAGCTGTCCCCTAATTTAATATTTCTTTCTATTTCTATTTCATATTCGCTATCCTATAGTTATTCCAATAAATCGCAATTAATGTTATTAAAGAAAATACTATAGTTATTCCGAATAAAACACTGGACAATAAAGTACCTAAATATCTTATAAATCTATTATTAACAAGCTTTTCAAACATTCTTAAATACCTCCTTTTTTATTATCCCCGCCCCGAACTTTGTCAATGAAATTTCGAAAAAGTATTTTATTTTGTCCTTTATTTCTAATAAAAAAAGCGTTTAATCGATATGAATAAACGCTTTTAATAATAAATTATTATTTTTTCTTAGTAAATAAAGCCACTATAACAACAAAACTCATCATAAATGATAATTTAATTAATGACATAAAATTACAACTACTAGCACTCACCTTACTAAATATTAGCTCGATTGTAGTGTCGCTAGTGATGTTTTTGCCATCACTTGAGAATTTTTCAAAACTGTATCCATCAACTGTAGGTTTTTCAAAACTAAATGTGGCATCTTCTCCGTGTAATACTTCTTCTTCAAAGATAACTTCATTATTATAAACATATGAAACTTTATATTTCTTTTGTTCATAAATTGCTTTAATAGTTTGTTCCTCAAGTTCTTCTTTAACTTCTTTATCCCAACCTTTGAATTCATATCCTTCAACTGCTGGAGCTTCTGGTAATTCAATTTCTCCACCGATGTAATCAAGTTCTAACAAGACTTCGTCATTAAATCCTAGGAATGTAATTTTAACTGAAGTTACTATTTTTTCATATATAGCTTTAATAGTTTGTTCTACTAATTCTTCTTTAACTTCTTTATCCCAACCTTTGAATTCATATCCCTCAACAGCTGGAGCTTCTGGTAATTCAATTTCTCCACCGATGTAATCAAGTTCTAACAAGACTTCGTCATTAAATCCTAAGAAAATAATCTTAACAGGATTAATTAAACTCTTATAAATCGGCTTAACATGAATTTCGAATAATTCAACTGGTAAATTATCGTAATCAATATCCCATTTCACAAATTCATAACCTTCAACAACTGGTGCTTCAGGATAATATCTTTCTTCTGAAACGAAATATGTATAAGTTTCTAATTCGTTACCATTTATATCATAGAAGTATAAATCAAAATATATTTCTTCATATTCTGCAGTTACTTTAACGTTAAATCTTACATTTTCATAGTTTCCACTCCAAGATATAAATCTAAATCCTGGAACTTTTGGAGGTTCTGGTAGAACTGCATCTTCATATTTTCCTACTTTTAAGACATCAATAATACTTCCATCATATCCATTAATTAAAGTAACTTCAAACATTTCTTTTTCATATAAAGGAGTAACAGTTATATCATCTAATACAGGATCTAAATTATCAGACCACCCAACAAAGACATAACCATCTCTTGTAGGAGCTTCAGGGAAATATCCAGTCTTACCATATTTAATTTCATATGACAATAGTTCGGTTCCATCATGATCTACCACTGTTACTAAACAGAATTTTTCTTTATACTCAGCATAAATATCAACATCCATAGTAACATTTGTATAATCTCCTATCCATTTATCAAATACAAATCCTGGACTTGGTGCATCAGTCGGAGCTTCTGCAGATCCTTTGTAAGGAACCGCTTGTTGAGAAACAACTTTTCCATCACGATCATAAAATGTAACAATGAAATCACTATCATTGTACTTAGGAGTTAAAACCAAGTCTTTAGTAACATATGAATAATCTCTACTCCACCCTACAAATGTACTACCTTCTTTTACTGGAGCATCTGGAGCTTTCGCGCTTTGTCCATATCCTACTTCTTGAGTAGAAAGTACATTTCCATTGTTATCTTTAAATACAACATTTAATCTTATCGCTAAATGTTCAATAGGTTCACTTAGAGTATTAGCTTTTGATAATACTCTTATACCATAATTATAATCTTTACCATCTTTCTTATCTGTAAATGTCACTACATCTTCTTTACTACCAAATATTTTATATACTTGTTCAGGTTCATATGTTAATACACCTTCAGAACGATAAACAACATAAAACTTAGCATTTTCAACTTTATCGAATGATAATTTTAATTCTTGATCAGTAGATGTACTAGTTATTTTATCTATTTTATCTGCTTCACAACTCATTGATTTAATCCTTGGTAAAATAGCTGGGTTTGTAAACATATCATTTTTGATTGTTGTTAAACCTTGTCCATATAATGAATCTCTATTACCTTTGTATGTATATTCTAAATAATTATAACTGTAGAAAATTGTTCCATCAACATTCTTTAGAGTTGTAGCATATTTTAATTGATTAGGTGCTTCATTTGGATCAAATCCCCATGAATAGTTTTTTCCTGGAGTTTCTGCCATATATATACCCATACCAGAGTATAAGTTAACGTCTTTGTACTTAACTACTTTGTCCCACCAACTCATTACATCAGCATATCCTGCTATTGTGTGACTAAATGCCCAATAACTTTGAGGTGTAATATAATCAATCCATTCCTTATTAATCCATTTTAAAGTGTCAGAGAATAAATATGATTCATAGTGATTTTGTCCACCTGTTTTTGAACCAGTGCTTATTGCATTTCCTTCTTCATCATAAGTAACTACACCATCACCATTGTTATAAATTCCAGTTGGTGAAATACCTAATTGAACATAACGATTATTTTCTTTATTATATTCTCTCATTGTTTTTGATAATTTTTCAATGAATAAATCGACTTGTTGTCTTCTCCAGTCACTTTTACCTAATCCATCAGGATTGTTTGATTGATATAAATCATTGTCATCAACATCGCTAATATAGAAATAGTCATCAAAATGAATTGCATCTACATCATATTTTTCAACAATTTCCATACATGTATCAATTATAAAATCTCTAACATTTTGTAAACCAGGGTTTAATATAACACCCCCACTTGAGTTTCTTAACATATTCTTTACATCACTTGCTGGATTCTTTGGTGCTGTTTGTTTATATGTGTTAGCAATTTGTTCCAATGTCTTAGAGCCACTTGCTTGAACTCTATAAGGATTTAACCATGCATGGAATTCGATTCCTCTTTTATGACACTCATCAATCACCCATGTTAAATAGTCAACATTTGTATTCATATATCCAGATTTTGGATTTAATTCAGATGGATATAGAGCATCATTCATAATTCTTATATGAAATACCATAGCATTACAATTATAGTATTCTAATACTTCAAATACTTCTAAGATTTCTTGTTTATATTGAGATTCATTCTTAAATCCAGGAATAGAACCTGCTAAAGGTGTTACCCATGCTCCTCTTAAATATTGATCTTGCATTTCATAATTTTCTGGAATCATTACTTCAGTATTAGTACCGCTATAATAAACTGTTTTACCATTTGATAAAACTAATGGATGATCTGCGCCAGAAACACTTAACGCTGTTCCAACAAGTAACAAACTCATTATTATTACCGATAAAATCTTCGGTATAATTCTCGTAATCATACTTCTAAATTTCATTTTATTTTCTCCTTTTTAGTAATGTCATGCCTAATACAGCAATTAATATATATATGTTCCCCATTACATTATTACAACCACTTGAAACTTTTTCCCATTTTGCAGTTAAAACATAATTTTTATTTTCTATTGATGAAACGAGTAAATCATTTTCATCATACCATCCAATAAATTTATATCCTTTCTTTGTTGGAATTGGCAAAGTGATATCATCTGAATTTTCAAATTCATTTATTAAATTATCACATTCTCCTCCATCAAGGTTATAAGTTATTGTATATTTCCCATTTGATATTTTTTCAAACCTTGCTTCTAATTCTAAAGTTTGATTAATTACTTTTTCTATTTTTTTACCATTTGAATAAAATCCTAGGAAGTTGTATCCATCTTTTTGTAGTTCGGGTAGAGAATACTCTTCATTATATTCCAATGTTTTTTTCAAATCAGAAAAATCATAATCGCCTTTATAAGAAATATTAAATATTAATTTTTCAAATTTTGCTTCTAAAATAAGATCATTTGAAGGATTCTTAACCTTTTCAATTAATACATCGTTTGCATACCATCCTATAAAAGAATATCCTTCCTTACTAACATTAGGTAAAATATATTCTTCGTCATATAAAATTTCATCTTTTATGCTAGCTGTTCCACCATTTAAATTATAATTTAATTTATAAATAATATCTTCAAATCTAGCATATAAATTCATATTTTCTGTGATAATAAACTCACTTACTTTTTCACCCTTATAGAAAAAGCCAATAAATGTTTTTCCAATAGGAGCTTCAACAGTATCTGTTATTACAACACTATCCCCCGCAAAATATTGGATAGATTTTATTAAATCATTTCCATTATATAATTTTACACTTACTTTTTTAGGATTATAAGTAGCAAATATGTCTAAATCTTCTTTTATGTTATTAAGGTTGCCTTTAAATCCTGAGAATGAACCTCCATATGATTCAAAATCTGGAGCAGTTATGCTATCATTATAATTAACTTCAACAACTTTATATACTTCATTATTAACATAAAATGTAACTTTAAACCTTTTTATTTCATAATTTGCTTTATAATTATTTCCTATTTTTTCCCATCCTTTAAAGTCATATCCTTCGATAATTTCAGCCTCTGGAAGGACTACTTCATCAATATCTTTAAGATATACGGTTGATATTAGTTTTTCATTAAATCCATAAATATTGACTTCACTATAAACATCATTAACATCTAGTTTAATATATTTACCTATTTTATTATTGGATAAAACAGGAGCAATATAATAAGAGATAGCATCACTACTTTCATCTATAAATGGTTCGTGCAGAGAACAAATATCAAGTAATTCTAAGTTATTATTTTTTTCTTTCAAGATAATATAATACTTATTCAGATGACTATTTACACCTATTTTATATATATTATTCTCTTTTAAAAGGTAGTAATTTTTACTTTCAAACTCATAACTATTTTCTTTTACATCTATTCTTATTTCAGGAGCTAATACCCTATCATCGTAGTATTCTTTTGCACTTTCTAGATTAGCTTTAATATTACTATTGCTTGACAATAAATGACGATAACTAAATATTGAATAACCATCGACATTATCAAATTGACTCATATAATCAAATTGATCTTTTAATTCTTGCTTTGAGCTCCAATCCATTTCACCACTTGCTCTATATATACCAATACCAATATATAGCTTTGTACGAGAGTTTTTACAAACCTTACTCCACCATTCCACAGTTCCTTCAAATAAAGGATTTCCATTGCTAGAACCAATATAACATTGAGGAACTATGTAATCAATCCATCCTTCATTTACCCATTTTAATGTATCACAGTACAAATAATTACCATAATGTCCTTGAGTAACACCAAGCGAACCATTAGAAACCGCAAATCCTTTTTCATCATATGTTACGACACCATCACCATTGCTCCAAGCAGCTGTAGGTGAAATGCCTAATTCTACTGATTTATTATTCTTTTGATTGTACATCTTCAATTCATTATTTAATGATTTTATAAATGCATCAACACTGTCTCTTCTAAATTGTTCAATTCCTTGACCTGTCCCATAAGTTGCGTAAGTTTTTGAATCATCAATACCGGTAACATAGAAATAATCATCAAAATGAATGGCATCCACATCGTAATTCTTTACAACTTCCATAACAACTGTTTGAAGAAAGTTTTGAACTCTAGGAACACCAGGATTTAAGATTACTAGCGAATCTCCCTTTAATAAGTTGGTTGGGTCAGAAGCTGCATTTGATTTCGGAAATTTTTTTGCAACTGATTCGACACTTCCACTAGATGCAACTCTGTAAGGATTCATCCAAGCATGAAACTCAATTCCTCTTCTGTGACATTCTTCAATTATCCAAGGAAGTGCTTCCCAGTCAGGATTAGTATTATAATATGAAGACCAATTATTATAACTAGATTTATATAGGGCATCATTATATATTCTTATATGGTAAATTAGAATATTAAGATTGAATTTTTCCATATTATCAAGGACACTGTTAATTGCACTCTTATACTGATTAATTGACGTGTATCTTGGAATATCATTAACAAGCGGGGATACCCATACTGCTCTTGCTTCTCTATTTATTTGATAGTTAATTTCTAATGGCTCTTCCTTATTTTCCGAAGTAGCATTAACATCAAAACCAAACATTCCAAATAATAATATTATAAAACTTAAAAATATAATTTTTCTCATATTCACATACCTCTAATTAATTTATTATATCATATTTTATATTTAAAGTATATAGAAATATTTAGAAATTAGCTAATAATACAAGGGCTTTTTTTAAATCTTTGTATAAAATTGATTAATATAAAGACATGTAAAAAAGGAGAAAGGTGACACAAAAGGATCACCTAGTTTGAAAAAATTATTAATTTATATTTAATCTTAATTATATTAAATATTATTATCAATTATTATATTTTTGTTTCGATAATGCCATAATTATGATCATCTCTTAAGTAGCAAACACAAATGTTATTTGTTTCACTATTTAAGAAAACGAAGAATTTATGATCTATCATTTCCATTTGTAATAAAGCTTCATCTACAGTCATTGGTTTTAATTCTATTTTCTTATCTTTTACTAAATTCTTTACCATTAGTTCAGCTTGTAAATTTTCTAAATCAAAATCTGAATTACTACTATAATGTCCACTTACTCCTTCTCTCTTCTTTAAACTTGAATATGCTTTTGATTTATGAGTTCTTAATTGTGACATTAATTTCGCAATAGCACTATCCATTGCATTCATATATGTTTGTTCTTTAACCTCAGCTCTTAATATAATATTCTTTGTTGGGATTGTAATTTCGATTGCCTTATAGTCATCATATTCCTTGCAAAGAACATGAGCTTCAATAGACTCTGGATGATGAAAATATTGATCAAGTTTTAGTAATTTGGAAGTTATGTAGTCTTTCAATCCTTGATCAATTTCAGTTTTGTTTTTTACTCGAATTGTAACTTTCATAATCGTCTCCTCCTTTGCTTAAGGTTACATACATATTATATCACAAATAAAACGTTTTCAATAGTTTTTTTTAAATTTTTTTATTACTTTTTTTCTATATTAGTTATTGTTAAAAACTAAAATACCAAAATATGAATATCTTTATCGAATTCCAATAAATCATATAAAAAATCATCATTTTTTGTTATCGATTTTTGTTTAATATCCAACCATATAATTATAAAATCACCATCTACTGTTTTATCTTTATTATTGTTAATACCATTTGTTTCTTTAGAATTATTATTTAATTTTATACATTCAATAATAAACTTCTTTAATAAAATATTGTTAGCTATATATTTTTCATTGTATTTATTATCTATACATTTTCTTCCTAAATAATAAATATTAACGCTATTATCTCCTATTTTATATTGTTCATCACATAGATACTTACCGCATCCCTCACATGATGTTACCTCAAACAAATTAAATAATGTTCTTTTTTTCTTACAATTATCCATATGTGTATATTATATATGATATAAAAAAGATTGGAAAGAGAAATATTCCAATCTTTAAAATTTAAAAAAATATTTTTAATAAGCACTAAAATTTTTAGTTTGATAAAATTAATTCTATTGTTTTACTATCTTTTTTTCCATCATAATATTTATTTAATACCGCAATAAAGATATTATTTTTCTTTATCAAAATCTTATCATTATGAAACTCATAAACATAATCAAACAAAGTCATTGATGACTGCAATTTCAGATTATCTATGTATCCAAATATTTCCATTGAAGATATATTTTCATGTTCTAATAATATCTTGCATAATTCATAAATATTATTATTTAAATATTCATTATTTAAATATGTAATTGCTTCATCTACAGATTTGATAGAATAATACATAGACATAGAACTCTCTCCTAAACCAACATATTGAGGGAACATAAACCACATCCAATGAGTTTTCTTATAACCGTTTTTTATTTCTTTATAAACATAATGATAATAGTTTTTTTGTACGGAAATAAATCTATTAATGTCATATTTTATTTCCTTTTCTTCTTGTTTCATTTAATTTCTCCTTTTATTTGATATAAATTTTATTTGCAATAATTATTCATATCTACTAGCTCTTGTTTTTGGAATATCTACTTTATTTTTCCAATACTCATTTTTTAATAATTGTAGTCCTTGATGGGCAATGTTACTTGAATTTAAATTGATTTGATTAAAACAATAAAAACTGAAGAAACAAACTCCATCTATAAAAATATGATTATGATTTTCTTCTACAAATCTTGCCACCAATTTTGTATTTTCAAAAAATCTTACGGGTGATTCAACTTTATTATCGTTATTATACCACCCTATAAAAACGTATCCCTCTTTAAATAGATTATCTAGTTCAACTACTTCACTTGAATTAACTTTTATCGTTTTATATATACTTTGATCTTCATAACAAAAAGTTATAGTATAATTTTCTTTACTACATCCTAACAAAATTGTAAAAATCATTAATAGTAAAGATATAAAGTACTTTGAAAATTTCATTATGCTACCTCCTTATTTATTATTAAGCTATAATCTAAATTTATATTTTCAATAAAAG
>JAZNJG010000124.1:0-9594 GCA_045577945.1 Bacilli bacterium
CCACAACCAGTTATAACTACATCATGATTTATAGTTATAACAGAGATTTCTGAAGCTGATATAACTTCAATAAAAGTATATCATAGATAATCAATAATTAAAATTAGAGTGAAATCTCTGATTTAAATTATATACGAATTATGTAAATTAAAAGGAGATTTTATGTTATATATATTAGTAATAGTGTTATTTGTTTACATATTATCAATTATTTTATTTAACTATACTTGCCAGAAATCAAAAATTGATGAGGAAAAAATGAAAAAAAGTTTAAATAAGATTAAAGATAAATATAAAGAAAAAATAATGGAAGCAATTGTGGCGATAAACAAGTTTGAAAAAGAAGAAGTTGAAATTAAAAGCAGTGATGGGCTATTGTTAAAAGGGCATTTGATAAAAGGAAAATCAAAAAATATCATTATATGTTGTCATGGGTATCATTCTTGCTATCAATTTGATTTTTCTATCGGAGGGATGAATTATCTCAAAAAAGGGTATTCTGTCCTATTCATTGATCAGAGAGCTCATCAAGATAGTAAAGGAGTATTTACAACATTTGGAGTTAAAGAATGTTATGATCTTAAAAAATGGATAGAGTTTATTAGTAACAAATATAAAGATAGCAAAATCTTATTGACTGGAATAAGTATGGGTGCATCAACAGTTATGTATTCATTAGGACTAAAATTACCAAAAAATGTTGTAGGGGCTGTTTGTGATTGTGGGTTTACTAGACCGATAGAAGTAATAAAACATACTGCAAATAAAATGATTCCATATTGTGGGGGGATTATTGCTTTTCTAATTAACTTAGGAAGTATATTTTGTACAGGGAAATCATTAGCTAAGATTTCTACAAAAAATACTTTAAAAGAAAACACTATTCCTCTTATGATATTGCATGGGACTTCAGATAAAGTTGTCCCTGTTGAGATGGGAAGGCTTAATAATCAATATAATAAGGAATCTAAAGCAAAGATAAAAAAATATGTAGAAATAGAGGGGGCAGGACATGGAATGAGCTTTCTCGTAGATGAGAAAAAATGTTCTGAAGAACTAGATGATTTTTTGAAAAAAATTAATTTTTAAAATAAAAAGTCCAAACTACTATAATAGTTTGGACTATTTTTTAGTTTATTTTTTTTACAAAAGCTCTACGTCTTTTATGAAGAACAGTATCAAATCTTTTCCATTGATTTTGAATATTATAATTGTCTTCAAGATTAAGGTTTGTTTCAGCGTATTCAACTTTATCTTTTGATAATAATCTCATTACGTGAGCAGTAATTGCTGAGCTTACTCCTTTCATAGCATATTCAGGTAAAACACCGAAAAGACATAAATCAATAATTTTTGGACTACGTTTTGCTTTAAGGATTCTTAAAATAGTTAATGGTGTTAAATGACCATTTGATTTTTGGACCGCTTTTGCGATTGAAGGCATGCATAAACCAAAACAAACCACTTTATCATTTTCATCAACAATTGCAGCAACTTTATCAATAGATATAAGAAGAGAAAAATTACTAATTAACATTTTTTTCATTCCATCTGTGAATGGTACTGTACCATATAAATCTTTATATGTGATATCAATTATTTCAAAGATTTGATCAGCATATCTTTTCAAAAATTCTTTTATGTTTTTGCAATCTGTAAAACGTAATTTATATTTTTCAAGCATTAGGTTGCTAACCCTCTCAAGTTTATAGTCAAATTCTTTAGGGGCATATATTTTTCTTTCTACCCAATCAGTTTCTTTTACAAAACCATAGTTTTCTATTAGTGTTTGATAATATGGATAGTTATATTGTTCTTCAAATGTAGAAAGCTCATTAAATCCTTCAATTAATAAACCTTCTCGTTCTAAATCGGAAAAACCTAATGGCCCATGGATAGTATCCATTCCTTTTTCTTTTGCCCATTTTTCAACTGCACTAAATAGAGAATTTGCAACATCTTGATTGTTAATGCAATCAAATCTTGTGAATCTTACCCTTTTTTCATTCCTCAAAGAATTACTTGAATGTTGAATGATACCAGAAATTCTCCCCACAATTTTATCGCCAATATATGCATTATAATAAATAGCTTCACATGTATCATAGTATACATATTTCTTTGAAAATAATTGTTTTTCATCACCATATAATGGGGGTACAAAATATGGATTTTTTTTATACATTTTAAGTGGAAAATTTATAAATTCTTTTATTTCTTTTTTTGTTTTAACTTCTTTAATTATTACCATATTCCCTCCATTAAGTTATATGAACTCATCTATGCTTGCCATGAAAACTAATTCCGATTGCGTTTGGTCCACAATGACTACCAGCAGTTGGATTTACTACCACATATTCAATTAATAAGTCATTTCCATATTTTTGAGTAATTAAATCACCTAATTTTTTAGCAAGATCTAAAGAATCAGAATGACCAATAATAATTCTATAATCTTTCATATTTTCTTGTAGATTATCTATATATGACATTAGTTTATTTAAAGCGTTTTTTTGCCCTCTTTCTTTTCCTATATTGACCATTTTACCATCTGAACCCATATAAATGATAGGTTTAATAAGAAGAAGAGAGCCCATAGTAGCTGCAATACCACTTACTCTACCACTTCGTCTAAAGAATTTTAAGTCATCAGCATAAAAGTAACAAGTGAATTTGTCAACCTCAGTTTCAGCCCATTTAAGTATTTCTTCTATAGATTTTCCCTCAAGATATAAATCTCCTACAGCCTTAACAATATTATATGAGCAAATAGTTATACCTTTAGTATCAATTGTATAAAACTTTCTTTGAGGATATTTTTCCTTTAACTCATCAATTGCAATTTTCATAGAATTGAATGTACCAGACATAGCAGCAGAAAAATGAACATATAAGATATCATTTCCTTCTTTAAACACTGGTTCAAAGTATGCTTTATACTCTTCAGGATTTAAGGCGCATGTGGTAGGCAATAGCCCATTTCTCAGGGAGTTATAAAATGATTTGGAATCAAAGACTTCAAAATCCTTATATGGATAAATTGCTTCATCGTTAATTATATAAGGCATACTTATCATAGTATATCCATATTTCTCACAATCTTGTGGAGTCATATCAGTATCTGAATCTGTAAATAGTTTAATCATAATTATCCTTTCCAAATTAAAATAACTAACATTAATTTTATTAATATTTGAAATTTTTTTATAAAACCTTAATAAATTATAATTTTATCGGAAGAAAATGTCAAACGATAAAGGACAAAAATTGGCCCAAAAAGTTCAATTTTTGTTGAAAAAAGGTGGTTTATGTCTTTTAAGACGTATTTAAAGTGTTGAAAAAATATATTAAATGTATTAAAATATATTAGTAAAATGATAAAACTAAAGGAGATTATATGATTAAAATTGTTGTGGATGGTTTTGGTGGAGATAATAGCCCTCAAGCAAATGTTGAAGGTGCTGTTAATGCGCTAAATCAAAAAAAAGACTTACAAATTGTCATAACAGGAGATGAAGCAATTCTTAAAGAAGAATTTAAAAAATATAAATTTGATGAATCAAGACTAGAAATTGTTCATGCACCTGATGTTGTATCATGTAATGACAAACCAACTGATGCAATTAGATATAAGAAGGAAAGTTCATTAGTAAAGGCTATTAATTTATTAAAGGACACAGAAGAAGTAAAAGGTTTAGTAAGTGTCGGATCTACTGGAGCTGTTCTAGTCGGAGCTGTCTTAAGAGTAGGTAGAATAAAAGGTGTTTCTAGGCCAGCCTTCTGCCCTATTTTACCTACTGTAGAAAGAGGTATTGTTGGGATTTGTGATAGTGGTGCTAATGTTGACTGTGATCCAATCAACCTTCAACAATTTGCCATAATGGGAAGTTTGTATTTAGAAAAAACTTATAATGTCAAAAATCCAAGAGTTGCATTATTAAATATTGGTGTTGAAGAAGAAAAGGGGAGTAAACTATATAAAGAAGCACATCAATTACTAAAAGAAACTGAGACTGTTAACTTTGTTGGCAATATGGAAAGCCGTGATATATTAAGTGGTAATTATGACTTAGTTGTATGTGATGGTTTTGATGGAAATGTTTTATTAAAAACAACTGAAGGCGTTAGTATGGATATTATGAAATTAATTAAAAAAGCCTTCACAAAATCATTTAAAAATAAAATTGGTGCCTTATTACTTAAGAAATCAGTATATGAAATTAAAGATATGATGGATTATAATAATTATGGCGGCGGTGTAATGTTAGGAACGAAGAAGATAATTGTTAAAGGACATGGAAGTAGTAAATCTAGTGCAATTAAAAATTGTATAATTCAAGCATATGACATGGAAAAAAATCATCTGTGCCAAACAATAGAAGAAGAAATATCTAAAATAACTAAATAAAAAAAGGATATCGTTGCATACGATATCCTTTTTACCTTAATTTGAAATATTTTTCAACAATATTTAAAGTTTCCTCAATTGATCTATTGTCATCTCTAAGTAAAACGTTAAATCCAAAGTTTAAAAAATAATCATATTTTGCTTTAGAATTAATTCTTTCTAAGCACTTTCTAAAATTATCTAATGCTTTATCTGGATTTTCTTCTTCAAGCAACAGTTTATATAAAAATTGTTTTTCTTTGTCAGGTCTATTAAAGAATCTGTCAACAGAAACTTTTGGATCTGCTAGCATAATCAAAACATGGTCTTTATCAGAAACTTTCATTAGTGTTTCTAAAGATATATTTGTATCAACAAAAATGAGTTTATCCTCTTTTGATAATTCATCTAGAATCCTTAACTCTAGTATTTCACATTCTTTTGAGGTTATATTAATCCAATATTCATATTCTTCTGGGGTTCTTCTAATAAAATGACGCCAATCTTTTAAGTCTCTAGTATAACATAGACCAGGAAACTCCTTTTTGTCTAAAGTATATCTTAAGGAGTCGTGATAATTTTCTTCACACAAAATCCCATTATATTTTTCGGCTAAAAGTTTTACCATTGTTGATTTACCTGCATAGGCTGTTCCATTAATAAAATAGACATTTTTATATTTCATATTTGATATCCTCTTTGATTTTATATTTATAACTATATATTATTAGATTAAGTTTGTCAATCAAAAGAAGAAGTGAAAAGAGAAAAAAAGAAAACACCACTATAGTGGTGTTAAAACATTAATCTACATTAACTCCTTTATTGAATTCCTTACTATTGAAAAGTAGATAACCAATGATATATACAATATAACAACAAATAGAGAAAACTAAAAGGGTTATAAAAAGAGAGTTAGAGATTACAAAACTATTTGAGTCAAAAATAATAGATTTTACGTTATCATTAAATAATCCTAATACAACAATCAATAATAAGGTAATAAGATTACTAATAATAAATGCTCCAAATCCATATAAAACAGATTTAAAAAATCTATTATTATTGTATTTATGTCCTAATATAATTCCAAAATATCCAATCGAAATGATAAAGATAAACTCTAGAATCAGTAATATTGAGAATAAAATTATTAATAAAGAAATATCAATATCTTGACCCTCTAATATGTTTAGAAATTGTTTGATTGATTCAATAAAATCTGCACTTAAGTAACAAATAGCTAAAGAGATAATTGAAATAATCACTCCAACAGCCATAGTAATTATAGAAGCAATAAATTTAGAAAGATAAATCTCTTTTTTTGTTACAGGAAGAGTATGAGTTAAATAAGATTCGTCTTTATAACAATTATTTATGAATCTCACCCAAGATCTGATAATACCATTAACAATAGCGTTAATAACAAAAGAAATTGTTATCCCAAAACATATTTTTGATACTACTGATGCAAGCATGGAATTATCAATTAAGCTTAGTAGTCGGCCTGAAATTGCAAATATAAATGCTATTGCATAAAAATATATAAGATTTTTGTTAATCCACATCAAATCATATTTTAATAATTTCTTTAACATTTGAACATCCTCCTAAATATTTCATCAATACTAATATTTTCTTTTTGACGAAGAGAATCAGTGTCACTAGTTAAAATGATTTCCCCATTATCTAAGAAAATAACTTCATCTAAAATTCTTTCTATGTCTGTTATTAGATGAGTAGAAATAATAATGCTAGATCCTTCTTTAAAATTTTGTAAAATAGTATCAAGAATATAGTCTCTAGTGGCCGGATCAACTCCTCCTAAAGGCTCATCTAAAATATATAAATCAGCTTCACGTGACATTACTAATACTAATTGAAGTTTTTCCTGCATTCCCTTTGACATTTTAGAAATACGCATATTCAAATCTAAATTTAAATCTAATAAAAGTTTATTAGCTTTTTCAGAATTGAAATTATCATAAAACTCAGAAAAAAATTTGATAACATTAGAAATAGTCATACTTTTATCTAAATATGTTCTTTCTGGAAGATAAGAAATTATTTTTTTACTATTTGTTCCTATCTTATTACCTTTAATATAAATATCACCGCTTGTTGGGGTAAGTAGATCATTTATAAGTTTTATTAGGGTTGTTTTTCCTGTCCCGTTTTTCCCTAATAATCCATATATTTTTCCCCCATAAATAGATAAGTTAATATTATTTAATACTCTTTTACCATCAAAATCCTTACATAAATTAACACATTTTACTAATTCCATAATTATCTCCTTTTTAAATATTCAATGATCTCATTTTTATTTATTCCTAAATTAATTAAATCATTAAACAAACAATCAATTTTATTGTCAATTAATTCTTCTCTAATCTTTTTAATTAAAATATCATCGTTTGTAACGTATTTTCCGTTTGTTCTTTCAGTATATATTAGACCATATCGTTCTAATTCGGTTAATGCTTTTTGAACAGTGTTAGGATTTACTTTCATTTGCATTGCATATTCTCTTACCGAGGGAATTTTATCTCCTTTTTTAAAACGATTTGAAATAATATCTAATTTAACATATTCAATAATTTGTATATATATTGGTCTAATGTTGTCAAAAATATATTCCATAATAAACTCCACTGTATTACTTAACTAATACAATTATACAATAAAAACTATAACTTGTCAAGCTTTATAAAGATTTTAAAGACAATTTAGAATATATTTTATGTTTGAGAAAATAAAAATCTTAAAGTAAAATAAAAATGTACTAAATTAGGAGCAAAAACTTCTAAATAGGTAAACCTAACAGGTTTTAACCTCTATCTTTTAACTACAAGTTAAGTGACTTATAGATAAACAAGTTTGTTTTATTCTAATGTGTCATCACTACAAAATGTTTCATTTGAAGCATTTAAATATTATTTCTCTGATTTAGGTTTACGTAATGCAAGACTTAATTTTAGACAATTAGAAGAAACTCATATTCTAGAAAATATTATTTATAATGAATTATTATATTGAGGATATAGTGTAGAAGTAGGAGTTGTATCAACTTATACACGATCAAAAGAAGATTTATCTCGATCAAAGAAATACTTAGAAGTTAATTTTGTATGTAATTTAGATGATAAAAGAATTCATATTCAATCAGTGCTTACTCTTCCTACAGAAGAAAAAGTTAAACAAGAACAAAATTCACTTATGAATATTAATGACTTATTTAAAAAAATTATTATTTTAAAAGATTGTCCTATAACTCATTATAATGAAAATGGCATTTTATTTATGAATTTATTTGATTTCTTATTATATATTAATAGTTTAAATAAATAAAAAAACAGCTATATACCACATCGCTAGAGTACTTATATTGCAATATGGGATATAACTGTTTTATTTTATCTAATCAATTCTACTTTGCTTATAAGCATAATATATTTTTCATGTTTTTTATATTCATTAAATATATCTTTTAATAATTCTTTTAAAATATTATTTTTCAAATCATCTAAAACGCTAGAGTAGCCACCAATATTAGTGCATTCTATGTTATTCATAAATGGTGATTGAATTTTATGGGGTTTAAATTCAACAATGTAATTAACCGCATTTATAATATTATTTATACAATTAATGACTACATTTTCTTTATTAGTTGTTTTGATTTCCAATTTGGCTAGCTCTATATTATTAAAGATAATTGGTACAGCGTTATATCCAAAATCATTATCTTTTACAAATACTAACTCTTGAATTTTAATTAGTCTTTCAAGATATTCTTTTTTATACTCATTTGAAGTACTTATTCTATTATTATAAATAACAAATTCTGATTCACGTTCTATTTCACTTACTAAATCACAAATATTCATTTGTATGGATGTTAATAGTTTTTCATCTTTCAAATATCTTGTTTTCATCACATTTCTTGTAAATAATAAATCACTAGGTAACTGTTTACAATAGTGCTCTGCCATGTCTATATTTCCCATTTGTGAATATAAATTAACTAAACATTGAGTAGCATTAATTCTAATATTATTATTTGTTGATTTTTCTAAAACACTTTCTGCAATTTTAATGATTTCAGTTGAGTACTTAAGCTCATTTGTAATTATATTTATTGTATTCATAACACTAATTAAATATATTTTTACTTCTTCATTATTAGGTAGTTTCTTATAAGCTTCTTTCCATAACTTCAATTCATTTTCATAATCATTATTCATAGCATATTGATCTGCTTGTTTTTTTAACTTTTTAACAAACTCATCTTGCTTAATACTTTCAACACCTAATAATTCATCAACAGTTACTTCGAAAATATTAGCAATAAATGGTAATAATGTAATATCAGGATATGTCAAGGACTGTTCCCATCTTGATACTGACTTTGATGTTGTGCCTAATAATTCAGCTAATTCATCTTGTGTCATCTTCTTTTGTGTTCTTAAACTTTTAATATTAATTCCTAAATTCATATTTTTTCTCCTTTATTAGTATGTTGTAATTACCAATTACACTAATATTATAATATTTAGTAGTACTTTAATGCACCCCACATATTAAGATAATAGTTCTCATTATTTGAGAATCAATCCCATTATAACATAATACTTAATTTTTTTTCATCTATTATCCGTTATAGGTTCGAGTCTGTGGTCAGTCTCCCCTAGTTGTATTTACAACTATTAGTCTTTATATCTAAATGTTTCATAAATGTATAAAAAAATAGGATATTCTAACTATATTTAATTAAAATACCCTATAAAAATAAATAATAGATCATCTTTTCAGAAGACCTATAGATTTCAAAAAATGCCTAACTGCTACGATACCTATCTTTTATATAGGTGTGTGGGAGGATAAGTCTTTTTTAAAATTTCTTTAATATATCATGGTGACCAATATCAACTAAAATAATTAGTTCTTCATTTTCAAAATACCATATAATTCTAATATCCATATTAATACTACTTTCATAAAGATCTTTTTGACCTTTTATCTTTTTTGTTCTTAATGATGGATGTAATACATTTTCCACAAACAACTTCATTTTATTTTGAAACTGAATTTGTTCATTATTAGTAAGATTATTAAAAGCTTTTTTAAATCTTTCAGTATATGCTAATTTATACATAACCTACTCCTTACTATCATCTTTAAGACTCTTTAATAAATCATCTACA
>JAZNJG010000125.1:0-13014 GCA_045577945.1 Bacilli bacterium
ATTATTTATATATTTTTTATAAAATCCAAATATTTGATTATTATTTGCATATAGAAGTAATATATCATTACTTTCTTTAAACATCTTAAAATCAGAATATTTAAAAGTTAATTTTAAATCTTTATCAATGCTTTTATAGAAGTAAATAAAATGATCATCGTATAATTCAATATCTTCAGTTGAACCATTATGATTTGTTTTTAACTGTTTCTTTTGTGATGAATTATTAACACAAACAACTATTAACATAAACATCATTAGACAAAAGCCAATAATTGTTAATATTAAAACAAATATTGAATATAAGAAAATCGTAACAAGTGTTTCTAAAATAAATGCTATTGCTAGAAATTTAAAAGATTTTTCTATGTCTTTGTTTACTTCTTTAAATAATAATTTAATATCTTCTTCATTATTTACTTGACTAAACTTATAAAGATACATTTCTGAATTTTTATTATCTAAATCTGTATTATCAGTATTAGTATAAATTTGCTTATTCATAGATTACATCTCTTCTAATGGATTAATTCCTAATAATTTCATAGATGTTTCTAAAACATTCTTAATTGCCAATACTAATGCCACTCGGCACTTTTTCTTCATATCATCTTCTTCATATAAAATACTAGCATCATGATATAAAGAAGAGAATGATTTTGCTAATGCAAAGGCATAATTAGCAATTATATGAGGACTTTTTTCCCTTATTGCATGATTAATGATACTTGGGAATGAGTATAATGAGTTTACAAGTTCATTTTCAATTTGTAAATCCATTACATCATAATTTAGTGATAAGTAATCTAAATCTAAATATTCACTATCTAATTTTCTCATAATTGAAGATATTCTTGCATAACTATATTGGACATATGGTCCAGAATTTCCCTCAAATGTTAATGCAGTATCCCAATCAAAGATAACATTTTTGTCATTTGATGTTTTTTGAATAGAGTATTTAACTGCTCCATAAGCGATTGACTTAGCAATTGAAAGGTCTTCTTTACGATTATTAGCTTTTAGGTTTTCTAAAACTTTATCAGTTGCAATTTTCATGAAATCTTCAAGTAAAACAACTGTTCCGTTTCTAGTTGACATACTTCCTTCTTGTAACATAACAAATGAATAATGAATTACTTCAGGAGTTTGATATCCAAGTTCAGCTACAACTGTTTTAATTTGTTCAAAATATAGTTTTTGGTCTTCACCTAAAACTAAAATATTCTTATCGCAGCCTTGTTGGCCTTTCCAAATTGTATAACAGATATCTCTTAATGGATAAAGTGATGTTTTATCACCACGAGTTACAACAAGTGGTGTAAGTTTTTTATACTTATCAAACATTACTACCATTCTGCCATCTTCATCTTCTTCTAAATGAATACCAGCTTCTTCTTTATCATTTAATGCTAATAATTCTTTTAAAATTTTATCTACTGTTTTATTAAAGATGAAATCAGATTCATAGTCAAAAGAATTATATTCAATTCCTAAAGTATTAAGTATTCTAACTTGTCCTTTAATGCAAGTATCAACGATTTTAAAGAATTTTTCTCTTACTTCTTTATCATTATTTTCAAGTTTATAAAGTAAATCAAAGATTTCCTTTTCAATTTCTGGATTTTCTTTAACAAGTTTATTTGTTTCAACATATAAACTTAACAAATCTTCAAATTTCACTTCATCTTTATCTAAAGCTCCATAAACAAGCATAGAAATTTGCTTGCCAATATCATTTACAAAGTAATGAACATCTACATCATACCCAACAAATTTCATTAAGTTCGCATAAAAATCACCAACGATAGCGTTACGAGATCTTCCAATATGAGGAGAAGCATTAGGGTTAATGCTTGTATGTTCAATTAAACATTTTTTACCTTCACCTTCTTTTGAAGAACCATATGATTTATCATTTATTGCACTACAAATTATTGATTTGTAATATTCTTTGCGTTGTAAGAAGAAATTTAGATAACCACCCATTGCTTGAGCTTTATTAACAAACTCTGGATATTCAATTTTTTCAAGTTCACTTGCTAAAAGCATTGGGCTTTTCTTTAATAGTTTTGCAAATGTAAAACAAGGTAAGGCAATATCACCAAACTCACTGTTTTTAGGTAATTCAAATAATTGGCTTAAATCACCTAACTTTATTTGATAATTATTTTCTAATTCTTTTTTAATAACTTCTGAAATTACTTGTTTTATATTTAAATTCTCCATATTTACTATCCTTATTTATATATTTTATTAATTTATATATTTTATTAACTTATATATTCTATTATCTGTATTTATATTATTTTAGATTTCCTAAGAAATCATCGAAACCTGTTATACCAACCTTAGTAATTATCAAATATAATAATGCAACATGAAATGCTAAAGATAAAATATTTACTAAAGGAAAATACCAATGCTTAGTTTTATGTCTTAATGAATAAATAGCAACTAAACCTCCTAAAGCTCCAAAGAAAAATGATGATAAAAGCAAAGTTTTTTCACTAATTCTTGGATTATAATTTCTCATTGCTCTTTTTTTATCAATAAAATATAAAACATAAGTCACAAAACTCATTATTGAAATTAATATTATATATGTAATAAACATACGTACCTCTTATATAAGAAAAATTTATCTAGTTAAGATTTTATTTAAAGCATCACAGATTTTATTGCATGCTATTAAATTATAATCCTCATATTGTCCAATTTGATTTTCATCCCCCACAACATCACTAATTGCTCTTATAGCAATAAATGGAATTTTATAAATGTATGCGCATTGGCCAAATGCGGCAGTTTCCATATCTAATGCTAGGACATTATCGTTTGGGAAATGAGTATTTATTATAAAATTTATTTTTTCAAGATTGGTAAAGAATGTATCTCCTGATAAAATAGTCCCAACTTTTCCCATTTCTAAAACATCTTCAAAGTAACTTAAATCACCTTCATAGAATAAAGGCATATCAGGAACTTGTCCATATGCATAACCAAATGGAGTTGCATTAACATCACAATAAGCCATTTTACTAGAGAAAACAATTTCCCCTGCTTTTACTTTTCCTTTTACTCCTCCACTTATACCTATATTTATTAATAAATCAATATCAGGATATAAGAAATTAATAATCGTTGTTATAATTCCTGTATTTACTTTTGCGATTCCTCCAAAGGTTATAATGATATCATTATCTTTTATTCTTCCTTCGTGGATTTCATAATCAAGATATTTTTTAATCTTTTTATCTTTTATATTGTCATAAAAAGGTTCAATTTCCTTTTTCATTGCACTTATTATTGCTATCTTCATAATCTTACCTATCTATATATTATATTTTTGCTTGATGTAATTAACATCTTTGTTTATTTGCTCTTTAAGTGAATTAAGATTCTCAAATTTAATTTGAGTTCTTATATATTCGATGAAAGAAACAATTATTTCTTTATGATAAATATCTTTATTAAAATCAAAAATATTCACTTCTACTAGTGGTTTTATATCTACATCTGTTGTTGGGTTATTACCAACATTAGCTACACCATGGTATGTTTTACCATCGATTTGGACTTTAACATAGTATACTCCAAATTTCATTTTTGTATACTTTAAAGGGATGTTTGCGGTTGGAAAACCAAGTTTTGAGCCTAATTTTTTACCCTCAGTAACTCTTTCACAAATTTTAAAGTATTCCCCAGTGTAACTAAATAAACCCTCTAAATCACCATTTTTAAGATATTCTCTTATCTTATTAGAAGATAATTTATCGTTTGTTTGTATATAATTATCAGGTTTTACAAGAGGAACACTTACAACTTCAAAATCTTCATTCAAAGTTTTAATATTTCCTGATTTGTTTAAACCATAAACAAAATCTTCCCCAACAACTACTTTTTTAACTCCAAGATTCTTTAATAATTTATTAAAAGAATAAGGATCTAAAGTCAACACATTAAATTCATTAGATAATATATCAAATATTATTAAATAATCAATATTATACTTTTCAAATATATCAATTTTTTCATTTAAAGTATTTAATACACCATCATTATTAGATTTATGCAGTGCTATGTCAGGATGAATATTAAAAGTAATAATAGCCTTTTTGTAATTACCAGTATTATTTAAAACAGTAAATATTTTTTTATGGCCTTGATGGATTCCATCATAAGCCCCTATTGTGGCTACTAAATTATCTAACTTTAAGTCTTTAGTATAATTTATTACTTTCATTTATCACTCGCAACACTTTCTAAATTTTCATATATTAGTTTTCCAAACTCTTCTAGCTTTATAACTAGTTTTATTATTAACTTTCTCTTCATTAGTTTTTTCATAGATTCCGATTAATTTATTTTGGTGAGTTACAAAGATTAAATCATCTTCGGCATCAACTCTAATCATCATTCCATTATTCACTCTATTAGATAAATATTCATTCACTTCTACAACTTTATATTTATCCAAAGCATCCAAAGCATTAATAACTTTGCTTTCATCAAAGTTATTCTTAACATCATCTAATGTTAAAGCGTCATTAATATTATATTTACCTGCAGAAACTCTTCTTAAACCGGACATAAAAGCTGGAAATCCCATTCTATTTCCAATTTCTTCACATAAGCTTCTTATGTATGTTCCTTTACTAACATGACAAGCAAAAGAAAATTTTAATTTATCGTCAACATACTGTAAATCACTAATTCTCTTAATTGAGAATACTTCATTTTCTTTTACTGGTACATCAACTTCTATTCCCTCTCTCGCAAGTTCATAAAGTTTAGCACCATGGTATTTTATAGCACTATGCATTGGAACTTTCATGTTGATTTTTCCGATTAAACTATTTAGTATTTTATCAATTTCCTCTTCAGTAAATGCATCTTTTGATACCACTTTAGTTTCAAGAACTTCTCCTTCTTTATCAAGGGTACTAGTTCTTTCTCCTATTGTGATTTCTCCAATATATTCTTTATCATCTTCAAGAAGATAATTTGCAAGTTTTGTTGAATCACCTAGTAAAACAACTAAAAGTCCTGTAGCTAAAGGATCAAGTGTCCCAGCGTGACCAATTTTAGTTAATTTCAAAGCTCTTTTTACTTTAGTAACAGCTTCTTGACTAGACATCCCTAAAGGTTTATCTATAAGCAATATTCCGTTTGGTTCATCATCAAATAATCGTAATATATCATAACAAGAATTAATTGTAGCTTTTGCTCCACTTTCAACAAGTTCTTTCTTTGTTCTAAATCCATAACAAGCACCAACCCCAAATAAACCAGCATTAACGCTTGTCACCATATCAACATCAGAATCTCCACAGTAGATTACCTCATCATTTGATAGTCCAAGCTCTTTTACAACCTCAAAGACAACTGTTGGATTTGGTTTAAGAGGAACTCCTTCTCTTCCTCCTCTTACGACATCAAAAATACCCGAGAAGAATTTCTCAACAACACCTGCAGTATCTCTTTCTGGTTTATTTGATAATACTGCAAGTTTAATTCCTTTCCTTTTAAGAGTATGTAAAGTTTTGACTACGCTCTCATAAGGAACTGTATGATTATATTTCCATAAGTTATAACTAAACATGTAGTCTTCATATAAGGAATTATACAGTTTATCATACTCTTCTTTACTGAAACTATCTAAATTAGTAATAACATGCTTCATCATTCTCTCAATTAATACTTTTGCACCATTACCAACTAAATACTTAGCTTCACTAATTGTAACATTAGGAAGTTTATTTTTTGACAAACTATAGTTTATTGCATCAGTAATATCTTCAATTGTATTTGTAAGGGTACCATCCAAATCGAATATAACCCCTTTAAATTTTTTATTTATATTTTCCATATTTATATATTATATTTCTTATATCTTATATTTAGTTTCTTATTATATTTATTATTATAGTTTTTATTAATTTTTGATATTTAATGCTAGAATGTACTATATTTACCATTACAATTATAGAAATCTATAAGGAAATTAGGATATATTCTAGCAATACATTCACAATCGCTAATTATAGCTTTTCCATCATTGATTGATGAGAAAATAGTTAGAGCCATTGCTATTAATGGTTCATTGTGTGAATCAAAAACAACATTTGTTTTCACTTTCTCAATCTTATCTATAAATAGTTTATTCTTCTCATATCGATAAATTATTCCTGCTTTTCCTAGTTCTTGAGTAATAGTCATAAGCAAATTAGAATCTTTAAACAATAATTTATTTACATTATGAATTATTCCACCTGTTTGTGTTAAATAAACCACAACAATTGGAGCCAAATCAGGATAATTTGTTAAATCAAATTCTTTATAAGATAATTCTTTATCTTTATTAACAATAATATCGCTACCACTTATACTAACTAATCCTAACTTTTCAAACTCTTTTACAAGTTTATATTCGCCTTGCAAAGAATTTTGAGTCATTCCGTTAACTATAATACCATTATTAATTAGTCCAAGCACAATAAAATTCATTGCGGCAACATAATCATTTTCTATATTTAGTTCATCTAAATCTCTCAATTTATATGTTTGTAAACCTTTAATATCAAATATATATTCTTTACTATCTGAAATTGAATATGATGCTTCAACTCCAAAAGCTCTCATAACATCTAAAGTTAATAGTATCGAATCGAAAGAATCAATTTTCTTGATAACTAATCGGCTATGACCGCTAAGCAATGGTAAAGCCATTAATAATCCAGATATACATAAATTATCATCATAAATATCTTCAATCACAATATCTCCAGATTTTAACTTACCCTTTCCTATTAACTTACAATTATTATTAATTTTATTAACATAATAACGGATTTTCATATTGTTAAATAAATAAGAATATAAATCTATAATATTATCATTTATATCTTTATTAATATTAACTTCTACATTAATTCCTAAGGCTAAATATATTGGAATAATCAATTTTAAAGTATTAAAACTATTATCAATATTAATCTTAACTTCTTTTAAGTCTTTATCCATAAGATTCTTTAAAACATTCAAATTAAATCTATCTTTATATCTTATATCATCAGATTCAGAATAAAATTTACATAATTTATTGTTTAAAGCTTCTAATGTTTCAAAAGTATCATTAGCTAAAACAAGATTTTTAACTTTTTTCAATTTAATATCTTTAGTACGATTATCCGCTTGATACATAGCTAATGCAGAACATATTAAAGATCTATGTGATAAATTTACTGATGATGGAGGTGTCACATTTCCATTACAAATACTATTAGATATAATCAAGTTCATAATTTACCTTTCTAGATTTATATATTAGATTAGATTTAAATATTTTATTATCTATATTATCTATATTATCTATATTTTTTATATATTATTAATTCTATATATTTATAATAAATAGTAAAAAACCATTACATTATATTATAATAAAAAATGGCTAAAAAATCAACCTTTCTTAAGATATTTATTTTAACCCATTATTTTTTTACAAAATTATTTATTTTATATTTAATGATTATTTCCTATTAATTTTAATATTATTAACCCAAAAAAACACTTGCAATTTCAATAATTAGCAAGTGTTTAAAGTCAAAATTTATTTAATTATTCAAATGGATTAAAACTAGTGTTTTCATCTAGTTCAATAATAAATTCAGTAAATAATTCAATTATTTCTTCAACATCTTTCAAGTTACAAACTTCAACTGAAGAGTGCATATAGCGAAGTGGAATGCTAATTAGATAACATGGAATGCCATCGAATCTAGAGTAAATATTGTCTGTATCAGTAAAAGTTCTAGATGGGTTGAAATCATATTGAACTTTAATATTATGTTTAAGAGCTAATTTTTCCATCTTTTCATGCATTACTTTGTTCATTAATGATCCATGAGTTAATACTGGACCTTTACCTAAAGCAACTTCACCATTCACTTCACTTAAGTGTCTTACATCATTTGCATATGTCACATCAACAATTAATGCGCATGTAGGTTTTACTAAGTTTGCGGCTGACATAGCACCTCTTCCAGTTGTTTCTTCACCTACTGTTGTAGAAACATATACACCGTTTTTTGAGTTACGTTCTTTTACTCTTTTCATAGTTTCTAAACAAATAAAAGCCCCTAATCTATCATCAAGTGCTCTTGCGGCTAGATGATTTTCATTCAAATATCTAATGTCATTCATATGAACAACCGGATCACCTGTTTTAACAAGTTTACTAGTTTCTTCTTTTGAGTAAGTTCCTAAATCTAAATTTAAATCTGAAACTTGCAAACCTCCTTTTGAAAGATTTGGTAAGTATCCAATAACACCAGGAACTAAACCATTTTTTGTAACAACATTCACATGTTGTCCTATATAACAATAAGGATTAATTCCACCATTTCTAATCACGCTACAAGTTCCATCGTTATTAATTTTATCTATTATTAAACTTATTTCATCAATATGACCAGACATTAAAACTTTCACTTTACTATCAATATTAATTGCATTAATTAGGTTCATATTAGTTTGTTTATAAACTTCATCAGAAACATCTTTCATCTCATCAATTATTAGTTTTTGAATAGCTAATTCATGACCTGATGGAGATGGGGTTTTAAGTAATTTATGTAGTAATTCCATATTCATTTTATTTTCTAATTTTGACATAATTTAATCTCCTATATTATTTATAAATTTATTAATTGCATATGCTACTCCATCTTCTTCATTAGTTTTAGTAACATAGAATGCTTTTTGTTTTATCTCATCGGGAGCATTTCCCATAGCAATACCTACTTTTGCATATTCTATCATCGATAAATCATTAAAATTATCGCCTATTGCCATTATTTCTTCTCTATTTATATGATAATATTTACCAATCATTTCTAAAGCATTACCTTTAGATACTTCTTTATTAAATATTTCTAAAAATACTGGTAAAGAAAATTGGTAATTAACGTTCTGATTTATTCTTTCTAAGCTTTCCTTAGCTTTTAATAAATTCTCATGATAATCATATAAAATAATTTTCGTAATATTCTCAAATAATCCTCTGAAATCACTAACGACATGAGCTTTTACGCCTGAATGTATCTCATAATATTCAACATGTTCATTATATTCATCAGTATATAACTCATCATTTTTCCATATAAATAAATGAATTTTATTATTAAAGGCATAGTTTAATACATCTTTAGCTTCATTACTTCCCATACATTTATCAAATATTACTTCATTTGTATCAATTTTAATTACTTTGCCACCATTATATGTAATAAATAAAGCATCTTCTTTAAAGTATTCTCTAAAGCGATCTAAACCTGATAATGGTCTTCCACTAGCTATAGAGACAAAAATTCCTTTATCAATGGCTTTTCTAATAGCCATAATTGTATTTTCAGTAATTCTTTTATCATCAGTTACTAAAGTACCATCTACATCAATCGCCACAAGTTTAATATTATAATTCATCAATAATTCCTCTTTTCAAATCATTAGCAAGCTTTACAATGTTATCATCTGTTACAACCGTATCTTTTTTTGTATGAATTCTAGGTGTAAAATATTTAATTATCTTACCTTTTCCTTTTATACAAGCCATGACCCCGATACCTTTATCAAAGCTTTTATAATCAGAATTACTAAAACTACCTTTCATACCATAAAATAGATATTTATAATTTTTATCCTCACCTGAATTCAATAAATAGTTTTTAAAGTTGTTTAATACAACTGAATCTAAAGCTTTATCTTTACATCTAAAGATAAAACTATTTCCATTTCCTACACAATCTAAATTGATTATTGTTTTGTTATTGATATTAGGATTTTCTTTTACTAAGTATTTAGATCCCTTCATACCTTTTTCTTCGTTATCAAAAAGAATAAATGCAGTTTTTTTATTTATATCATTTGATGTTATTTTCATTAATTCTAAAACTGTAGCTACACCAGAGGTATTATCATTATAATTATTCTTATTATCAAATAATCTGAATAATAAATAAGTACTAGCAAAATATAAAACCAAATAAATAATTGCAAATACTTCTCTTTTTAGTTCAAAAATATTACATATAACATAAGATACAAGCAAAGCTAATAATGCTAAAACAGTAAAGAAACCAATAGAATACATTTTAGCAATTTTTGGATTCCTTGGTAACATTAAATTGGGAATAATTGATTTTGGAGGTGTATCATAATGAGCTGTAAATATTACTTCTGCATTCTTTACATTTCCAATAATAATGTTTTTATGTTCAGCCTTTTTATCAACTATTACTTCATAATTAAGATTCTTTGCTTCTTTTTCAATATAGTCAATAAATAAATCTTTGTCTTTTTGTTTTCTTCTAATTGGATGATTAGAAATCAATTCATTAAAATAATAACTCATACTTATTCTCCATATATTTATATTATATCTTATAATATTATACTACAAATTATAAATTATATCTATTAATTTATTGATTATTTTATTTACGCTATTTAAATTGATTGAAAAAAGGTAGTGATAATAATTAATCACTACCTTATTATATTTTATAATTTGTCAATTGTAACAACATCATTGATACAGTCGATTATATATCTCTTGTGAGGTTCTATTTCAGATGTAATTATAGCCTTGGCAATAACTGTCTCAACATTCTTTTGAATATATCTTTTTATAGGCCTTGCTCCATATGTGGTATTGTATGAATTATCAATAATATGTTTCTTTAAATCATTAGAGAATTCTACCTTAATATTATTATTTAAAAGTCTTACTTTTAATTCTTTCAACATCTTATCAACAATTTTAATTTGAACATCACGATCTAGAGGATTAAACATCACTATTTCATCAATTCTATTTAAAAATTCTGGTCTAAAGTGGCCTTTCACTACATTCATTACTTCTTTTCGAGATTCCTCATTGTTATTCTCTAGTAAGATATCACTACCTAAATTTGATGTCATAATGATAATTGTATTTTTAAAATCAACAGTTCTTCCTTGTGAGTCTGTTATTCTTCCATCATCTAGAATTTGAAGAAGGACATTGAAGATATCACGATGAGCTTTTTCAACCTCATCAAATAATACTATTGAGTATGGTTTCCTTCTAACTGCTTCTGTAAGTTGTCCACCTTCATCATAACCAATATATCCAGGAGGAGCTCCAATTAAACGAGCAACTGAATGTGATTCCATATATTCACTCATATCAAATCTAACAATTTGTGAATCAGAATCAAACAAGGCATCAGCAAGCGATTTACATACTTCGGTTTTACCAACCCCTGTTGGTCCCAAGAATAAAAATGATCCTATAGGTTTCTTTTCATCTTTTATTCCTGCTCTTTGTCTGATAATACAATCACTTACAAGTTCTAAGGCTTCATCTTGGCCTATTACTCTTTGAGATAATATATCTTTTAAATTGATTAATTTTTCTTTGTCACCTTTGACTAATTTATCAATTGGGATACCAGTAGATTTTGAAATAATATTTGCAATATCACTTTCTTTAACAATTTCTGAGATAAGTTTTTCCTCAGATGATTCTTCTTTTGCTAAAGCAAGTTCTTTTTCAAGCTTAGGAATAATTCCGTATTGTAATTCTGCTACTTTTTCATAGTTCCCCTTACTCATATATATATCAAAATCATTACGAGCTTTTTCCAAGGCTTTTTGTTTTTCTTTTAATATTTCAACTTCTTTTTTCTCTTTTTCCCATTTCTTGTGAAGTTTACTTTCTTCTTCTTTCTTCTCATTAATTTCTAAATCTATTTTCTTTAATCTTTCTTTACTTAATTCATCAGTTTCTTTTGATAAAGCAGACTTTTCAATTTGCAATTGCATAAGTTGTCTTTTAATCAAATCAAGTTCATTAGGCATTGAATTCATTTCTGTTCTAATTGATGCACAAGCTTCATCTACCAAATCAATAGCTTTATCTGGTAGGTATCTATCACTTATATATCTATTAGATAAAGTAGCTGCCGCAACAATCGCATTATCACTTATTCTAACACCATGAAATAGTTCTAGTCTTTCTTTTAAACCTCTTAAAATACTTATTGTATCTTCAACAGTAGGTTCATCAATCATAACCTTTTGAAATCTTCTTTCTAAAGCAGAATCTTTTTCGATATATTTACGATATTCATTAAGTGTAGTAGCTCCAATACAATGTAATTCCCCTCTAGCTAACATTGGCTTAAGCATGTTACCGGCATCAAGAGCTCCCTCAGCTTTTCCCGCCCCAACAATCAAATGAATTTCATCAATAAATAAAATAATTTCCCCTTCACTTTCTTTTATTTTATTTAATACGGCTTTTAATCTTTCCTCAAACTCACCCCTAAATTTTGCACCTGCTACTAATGCTCCCATATCAAGTTCAAAAATGTGACAGTTTTTTAAATTACTAGGAACATCTTCTCTCACAATACGACTAGCTAATCCTTCAATTATTGCAGTTTTGCCAACCCCAGGTAACCCAATTAAAATAGGATTATTTTTAGTTTTTCGAGCAAGTATTTTCACTATCCTTAAAATTTCATCTTCTCTTCCTATAACTGGATCAATCTTTCCTGCTTTTACTGCTTCTGTAACATCTCTCCCGTACTTTTCTAGTACATTTTCATCATTCATATTTTCCTTATTATTCATTTAGTTCACTCCTTTTATTATCAACAGTAAAATACAAACTATATATTTTAACTTTTAGCACTCTTCATTTACGAGTGCTAATTTATTATACTACTTTTATATACTAAATGTCAATAGCTTAATTAAATATATTTTTAATTTTTAAAAAATAAAATGGCTAAACATAACATTCAGCCATTTTTATATTTTAGCTCTAGCGAAAATTCTTGTGATTTTGCCGTCTGTCAAAAACTCTTGTGATGTCACAAAGATTTTTGACAGCGCCTTTTTATATTTTATAAAAATTAATAATATTTATTAAAAAATCCTTTATGCTATAATTTAGTTGCC
>JAZNJG010000126.1:0-1787 GCA_045577945.1 Bacilli bacterium
TATATTAGGAACTATTCTTTCCGCATATAAAGATTTTGAAGAAAGATTTAATTTAATTGAAACAAAAAAATCTGCATTGGAGATAGTAAGAGAAGCAACTTATATTAAAATTGGGAAATTTACAAAACAAGATATTAAGGAGCTTTGCCCATCTTTAAGCATAAGTTCAATTGAGGGAGCTCTACGAAAACTTATTGTTCTAGGTGAAATCAATAGAGTAGGCAATGGGAAAAACATTTGCTATTATAGAGTTAAGTAAATATTATATAAAAATTATAGGATCTAGTGATAATTTTGCTAGTTCCTTTTTTGACTACAGAGATTAATTATTTTCGTAGAGTAATTTATAATATATTACTACTAAAAGTTGCAACGTGAAACATTTCGTAGTAATGACACATTTGGATTTAAATACCTAAGGAGAGTGACCACGGACTCGAACCATTAACTTACGTGTGTCGAACCTTTAGTTCTGATGGGACTCGAACCTATAAGATATTTATATAAAATAAATTTAGAAGACATATCACATATTACTATCATTATTATTGATTTTTAATAAAAAACATGTTAAAATATAGTAAATTTAATATATGAAAATTGGTGGAGTCTGTCAGCATTTTAAAAGAGTGTTTTGACGACTTTTTATTTGCTTTAATTAAAGATTGGAGATTCAATGTGAATAAAAAAATATCTCTTTCCACAACCCACATCATATTAATAAGTTTTATAATAGTCATATTCATTGGTAGTGTCTTATTAGCATTACCGATTAGTTCGAAAAATGGAATTAGTGTTAATTACATTGATGCTTTATTTACGGCTACTACATCCACATGCGTAACGGGACTTGTAACTGTACCTACATATTCTACATGGAGTATGTTTGGTCAAATTGTTATTCTTATTCTAATTCAAATTGGTGGATTAGGAGTAGTTGCATTTATGTCTGCATTTATGATAATCATAAATAAGAAATTAAGATTCAAAGATTATCAATTGATTCAAGATGCATTTAATCTTAATACTATGTCAGGCTTGAGACAATTTATAAAACATGTATTTTTAGGTACTTTATTAATTGAGGTTATAGGTGCAATTTTATATATGTTTGTTTTCATACCCGATTATGGTGCAAAAGGAATTTGGATTTCTATTTTTAATTCAGTTTCTGCTTTTTGTAACGCTGGAATGGACGTAATAGGAGAAGTTAGTTTATTCGATTATGCTACAAATCCATTAGTTAATGTTACTACATCATTGTTAATAGTTCTAGGAGGGCTAGGATTTATTGTTTGGTGGGATATTTTAAGGGTAACAAAGCAATTTAAACATAAAAAATTTAATTGTTTTAAATCATTAACATTACATAGTAAGATTGTAATTAGTTCAACTTTAGTTCTTATTTTTGGAGGCGCATTACTAATATTTTTATTTGAATATAGTAATGCAAATACAATTGGTGTTTATAATATTTTTGATAAAATTCAAATTTCTATCTTTCAATCAATTACTACAAGAACTGCAGGATTTGCAACGATACCTCAAGAAAATCTTACAGATCAATCTGTAATTATATGTTTAATTCTAATGTTTATAGGTGGTTCACCTGTTGGAACTGCAGGTGGTATAAAAACAATTACTGTAGTATCTTTATTAGCTATTGCGATTGCATCAATAAGAAATAAAAAAGAAGTTGTATTATTCAATAGAAATTTATCAAGTGAAATTACAAGAAAAGCAGTTGCTGTTACTGCAATGTCTTTTATGATAGTTATGATTTCAAC
>JAZNJG010000127.1:0-2564 GCA_045577945.1 Bacilli bacterium
CATAAAAGCTGATGTTGACTCTTTTTCTGCTACTGACATTGCTAAAGTAGAAAATATTTATTTTAGTACAATTCTTAATGAGTCTGTAAATTTAAACTAATTTATATTGACTTTTTGATTAAAACCAATATATAATTATAATAGCGTGATAGTAGTCACGCTTATGATTCTAACGGTATATTGTTAGAGTCAGACCAAAACCCCCTGAAATCCCAGCCGAGAGGCTGGGATACTTTGTTTTATAAGGGTTTTGCTTAAATATTATAGTTTTCAACTACCCATATAACTACCCACTTGGGTTTGTCAATAAAAGTGTGTAAGTTGTCTATTATTTCTATATAGAATAATTATCAAAGAACTTATATCCTTTTTTTGCTATTTACTACATAATTACAATTTGAATTCCAGTCAAGGCCAGCGCAGCTGTTAATTTAGCCTTGATTGGAATTTTAAAATTGTAATATAATCTTATAGCAAATAAGGATTAAATATACTTACGAAATCTATCTTTAAAATTAGGATCAGAATCTAGTTGATTTCTAACCATTGACCAATTTTGAATGGTTGAATCATCCCATTTTTTATATAACTCTTGAATTCGTAAATATAGTAATTTAAGGAGTGCATTTTCGTTTGGAAAAACTCCTTTTTTTGTAACTTTTCTAAATGATGAATTAACTGATTCAATAGCGTTAGTTGTATACATTATTTTTCTTATATCACTTGGATAATTAAATAGTTGTTCTACATGCTTAAAATTTCGTTCCCATACGTCAACAGCACCAGGATATTTACTCCACGCATTTTTAAATTTATCAAATTCATGAATTGCTGATTTTAAATTCGTTGCTCCATATATAAGTTTTAAATTTGCTGTAAATCTTCTATAGTCTTTACTAGGAACATATTTAAGCGAATTCCTAATTAAATGTACTATGCATCTTTGAACTATAACACCTTTAAATATTTCTTTAGCACCTTCTTCAAGACCGCTAACACCATCCATTGAAATAAAGAATATTTCTTCAACACCTCGTTGTTTTATTTCATCAAATATCTTCATCCATGTATGTTTAGATTCACTCTCATTTAACCATAGTCCTAATATATCTTTATGCCCATCCTTATCATAACCTAATATAGTATATACTGCCGTTTCTCTAACTTCATATTCATATCTAATCGTTACATACATACAATCTACGAATACAAATGGATAAAACTTTTTTAATGGTCTGTTTTGCCATTCATTTAATTCCTCAATAACACAATCTGTAATTTGGGATATCATTTCATGTGATACTTTAAACCCGTATATATCTTCAATTGTATCTGATATATCTCTTTGACTCATTCCTTTAGCATACATTGAAATCACTTTTCTATCTATATCTGATATATCTTTAGTACGTTTAGGTATAATCACAGGATCAAAGGAACCATCACGATCTCTTGGAACAGCAATATTCATTTCGCCTAAACTTGTTTTAACAGTTTTATCTATATATCCATTTCTACGATTATCTGTTTCTTTTTTCTCTTTTGAATTATTATTATATCCAAGATGATTATTCATCTCACCTTGAAGCATAGCTTCGAACATTGGACCAAATATATCCTTTAATGCATTTTGAACATCTTCTGCTGTTTCTGGTTGATATGTATCTAATATTGCTTGTACTAATTGCGTTTTATTATTATTTTTACTTCTCATATTTTTACCTCTTTCTTATATTTTAACACATTATAAAAAGTGTGTAGTTTTTTTCAACTTACACACTTTATTTTACACTCTCAAATCATCCCAACAGATCCAATGGATTTCTAAAAAATATTTCTCAATTTCCAACCTAAAGGTTGGTTTTTTTTGTTAATTATCAAAAAAGAATAACTTAATTTAAGTTACCCTCTAATAAATTTTTAAATTTTAAACAATCATCAATACTATAATTACTAATCAAACTAATAGCCACAGCATCATCAATATTAATATTAGATTTAATAGAATGCGCTTTAATAGCATTAAGCATCTCTATCATCTTCTTATAATCTTCAACAGTATATCCTTCCTTACTGTTAATATTACTTTCTACTTCTAATAAATTAATATTGTTATCTATATCTTCTACTTCATTAACACTAACTTCTTCATCAATTAAATCATTTAATGAAACAGTATTAAGTATTAACCTCTCTTCACTAGCCTTTTCTTTTTCTCTAAGAGTTAGTTCTTCCACTGATAACTCAGTTTCTTTAACTTCAGATGCAAAAGGCACACTATTATATAAGTTAATATTTTTATCTTCTACTAAGTTATTCAAAGAAATCTCGTCTACTATAACACTATCACTTTTTATCTTATTATAATTATTCTCATACATCATCTGAGGATCATATAATCCATACTCCTCATTACTAACACTATTATTATAATAAGTAACAGGAACACATCCATTTAATATATCATTAAACGTTATACCAGCATTTTCCTTAACCTTTTCTTCAGTATCAATAACTAAAGTATCGTTATAAGTATTATCAATAGATAAAATAATATTATCATT
>JAZNJG010000128.1:0-2264 GCA_045577945.1 Bacilli bacterium
GAGTTTTTTTCTCCTGAATTTTTGACAATAATCTATCTCCTGAATTTTTAACAGGGACGATTTATCGTCGATAATTAAAATTTAAAATTTTAATTATCTCCTGAATTCTTTACAGAGCCTTTATAAATATAAAAACCAGGAAGTAACTCCTGGTTATATTACAAAATTATATTGTTTATTTCTTATTCTTTTTACCTTTTAAATTAGTAAAATAATTAAGTAAGATAATAAATAGATAAATTACACCTATAGCAACAAAGATTGCAAGCATACCTTTCCATAAAATCTCTATTGTCTTAGAAAAATCAGATGCTTCTATATTAGAATCTACTGAAGTTAAAATTAAAGCAAAGATATTTAATAAATTCATATTTTTCACTCTAAACCTTTCATTATCTTAAACGATTTCCACTAATAAAGGAACAATATAAAGAATTGCTCCACCAGCCACAACTGAAGCAATTTGTCCAGCTACATTTGCGCCAACTGCATGCATTAATAAGTGGTTTGTTGGGTCTTCTTTAAGTCCCATGTTTTGAATAACTCTAGCAGACATTGGGAACGCTGAAATACCTGCAGCACCAATCATTGGATTAATCTTCTTCTTAGAGAATATATTAATTAGTTTCGCAAATAACACACCACCGATTGAGTCAAAGACAAATGCGAATAAACCTAAACCAATAATAATTAAAGTTTCTACTTTTACGAAATCTTCAGCTTTCATACTAAATGAAATTGTAATACCTAACAATAATGTAATTAAGTTTGCTAAAGTATTGCTTGCTGTTTCTGATAATTGATTTAAAACACCACATTCTCTAATTAAGTTACCAAACATTAAGAAACCAACAAGAGCTACAGATGTAGGAGCAATTAAGCCCGCAACAATAGTAACAATAATTGGGAAAATTATTTTTGTAAGCTTAGTGACATTTTTAGGATTATAATCCATCTTAATTGCACGTTCTTTTTTAGTTGTAACAAGTTTTATAGCAAATGGTTGAATAACTGGTACTAATGCCATATATGAATATGCTGCAACAGCAATTGCTGGAGCATAAGCACTCTTTAATTGATTAGATACCAAAATAGATGTTGGACCATCTGCAGCACCAATAATACCAATTGATGCAGCATCAACTAAACTAAAACTAGGGAATAATGATGCTAAAATAATAACAATAAAGATACCTATTTGAGCAGCAGCTCCAAAGAATATTAATTTTGGGTTGGAAAGTAAAGGTCCAAAATCAATCATTGCACCAATACCAATAAATAATAATAGTGGTAACGCTTCTGAAGCATTGATTCCAACGTCAAATAACCATTCTATTATACCTGCACCTTCAGAAATATTCTCAGTTAAAACACCAGATTTGGGTAAATTAACTAAAATAGCTCCAAATCCCATAGGTAACAATAAAGCAGGTTCCATTTTCTTCTTAATTGCTAAAAATATTAGCAATGCACCAACAAAATACATTACTATTTGCTCAATAGTAATAGCTTTAATGCCTTCTAATAAAAATCCCATCTTCTCCTCCAATATTTATAAATTAACATTACTATTATATCACATTTCATAAATTTTTTGTAGCATAAATTTTATTTTTTTGTCAATTCATAGTTTCTTTAGAGTACATAATACATCTTCAGCGTTTGTAGAGGCATTTACTTTATTATCAGAATCAATAATATATCCTTTTTCATCAATTATATAAGTAGTTCTTACAACACCCATATATGGTTTCCCATATAATTTCTTCTCATGCCATACATCATATGCTTTTATAGTTTCTAGTGATTCATCAGATAATAGAATAAATGGTAATTGATACTTTTCAATAAACTTTTCATGAGATTTTTGACTATCTTTTGATATTCCAATTACAACTGCATTTTCACCAATAAACTTATTATAATTCTCTTTGTAATTTAAAGCTTCTTTTGTACAACCACTTGTATTATCTTTTGGATAAAAATATACTATTACTTTCTTTCCTAAAAAGTCCTCCAATGATACTTCGTTGCCATCTTTATCCTTTAATTTGAAATTCGGAGCTTTTATACCCTTTTCTAACATAATAACACCTCTCTCTATATTATATATTAATAATTAAATATTTTGTTTATTCAATTAAAATGCATGATGTCTTTCTATATTATATATTATATTATTATTATATATTATATTATTTATACTATAACTTTCTACAACTCTTTATGTTTCATAAATAGGTTTATAAATCAATAAAATAATA